>NZ_ALWB01000321.1 GCF_000332215.1 Pseudanabaena biceps PCC 7429 | reverse complement strand
TACCGCCCGCTACGCGGGCGGTACGCTCTTTTAGGTTTTAATTATCTAGCTTTCATTCATAACTATCCCTGACCCTTTAATTGCAAGAGAAACTTTGCCTCAGCCGCGCGATCGCTATTGGGATATCTCTCCAGTAAGGTTTGCAGATAACGGGGTTGCTCACTGAGAAAGAAGCTCGAAAACAGCAGGTCATCTATATATTGGCTTTGAGGAAACTTAACTTGTAACTCCGTAATGATGCTGTCGATACGTCTTTGATAATCTGATCGCATCGCTTTTTCGCGATCTTCGTAATCTTGATAGGCATATCTGCGACCGCTAGTACTCAATTGCCGATATTGGATACTAGCAGTCACACCTGCGGGAGGATGGATACGTTGAGTTTCTGCGAAAGTGTGGTCTTCCCACTGGGCAAGGAGAGTCATCGCTACCATATAAAGCGTTTTTTCGCGAATAGTAGTGGAAATACTACTATCTTCAAGCAATTTCTGATAGAGAGAAAGAGCGACCGCATTTTGACTGCCTGCTTGATATTTGGCGAGAATTTCCGCATTACTGCGTTGAGATTCATCGCATACCCACCAATCGCGACAATTCCAATCGGTGGGGAGGAGATAGGCTCGAAATCCGTCCCATATGGGTAAATAACCATTTTCCCAACCACCCATACCTGCCCAATTGGAGGCAATTTGATAGCGCGATTCAGGAGTATTTTCGATTTGCCATTGGCGTAGTTTTTGCCAACGGAGTTTTTGCTTGCCGAGTAATTTTTGGGATTCCTTCTTAAAATTTACTACCCGATCGTCCTGTCCCCACCAGTTTCCCTGTGGATAGTAGTAGTCAGTAAGTATCTGATCGGGAATAGTATCTAACTTGATATCTGCTGACACCTCTAAAGCCTTGGCATAATCTTGCGATCGCGCATATTGAATAGCGATCGCGTATTGCAACATTGGTGCAAGGGGTTGATTATCTGGTTCTTGCAGTAGAGTCTGGATCTGCTCGATGGACAATCCGACATCTAGCAGCGTTCGCACATGTGGAAAAGCGAGGTACATCGCATCGCGATCGCCCATGGGTTGCACCATCATTTTGAGCCAGAGGCGCATCGCTCCCACGATATCACCATTCGCTTGTAAACCTAGGGCAAGAAAGTAGGTAGCATCATCTACCCCTGAATGAGTGGGGTAACGATTGAGCCATGCTTGCCAAACATTGAGCCGTTCCTTCTCAGAGCGTTTGGCATTGCGATCGAGAATGTCCTGACTGCGTGGTTGTCCGTCAAAATAGGAACGTCCCGTGAGATCCCCATATTCGCGACAGGCGATCGCAAATTTAGATTGAGGATATTTGGTTACCATGCCCAAGAGCAGATAATAAGCATAATTACCTTTTGGAGCAAAATTTTCATAACTGACGATTCTTGAGAGGGAATATAGTTGGGATAAATCGTTATTCAAGATGTTATTAAGGAGTTCTGTCCCTCGGATATCGCCATGACGATCAAGTTCGGCGATCGCCCACATGTGATCGTTCGCTTGCCGATCATCCGCTAAAGAACGAAAGAAAGCCCGCGCAAATGGGGTGATTTCTCCCGCCTTCATTGCCCCCAACCGTTCGACTAAGATATATTCCTGAGCATCACTCGCTAATTTCTGATAGAAAGCGATCGCTGTTTTAATTTGACTATCGGTGGGTTGTTGAATCTGCTCGTACTGCAACCATTCCGATAGCCCTCCAAAATTCTTGCTTTTTTCGTAGGGATTTTTTCCATAAACAGCCTCATAACCGAGGAGTCGCGTTAAAAACTCTAGATTGAATTGGTCGTAATAACGATCAGAACTCCTAGGTTCAAGATTAGCTTTAGCTAAACTGATGAATTCTTCCCGTACTTTTGGATCGTCTAAACCAAATTCTTTCTCCCAGTCCTTGCTCTGTGCCTCTGAATTGTAAGGAGCAATTTCGTAAAAATTGGGATAATCCAAACGCCTCTGAATCTGTCCCTTTAACCATAGCGTGGTGTAAGGCTTTCCTAGACTGCGAATGCCCTCAAGTCCATACTTTTGTCTCGTCTCATCGCGGGAGCGAGCATAATAACTCAGTAATGGATAAGCCTTAGCTCCATACTTTTTCCAGACTGGATTTTCGACTCTATCCTTCCCCCATTTGGCAACAATAATATCTTGGCGCACTGCTTGAGCGATTTCTTGCCATTGGGGATCGAAGCGAAGGCGATCGCGCAAGATGTCATCGATTTCCAGTTGGGAAATTTCTTCAGGGCTGAAGGAATCCGCCAATTTGGACATTTCGGTGGGATTGGGGATTTTGACCGTCCGCGATTGAAAGATTTCTGTTGCCTTAATTGCTACGCTAAACGAGAAGAGTGTGGCGAATATAGACAATATATATAGATGTCGCTTTTGCATTTTACGATCCAAGTTTGACAAGAGGACAGAAGGCTGAATAAGTAGCTAAGCATAAGTAAACTTAAAACCTAGAAGAGCATACCGCCCGCTGTGCGGGCGGTATGCTCTCTGGTTTTGGTTTTTAATTATGCCGAACTACTTAAAAGAATAAATGACTTTCAGGTTGAATATTGAGTTCCATTGGTACAGCTTGCGGATCGGCAGAAAGCGCAAACATAATTGCATTGGCGGCAGTTTCTGTCGTTAACATCTTGCTGCGATCGACTTTTAGACTAACATCATCCCAAAAGGGCGAATCAATTCCCCCAAAATAAAACAATGTCATCTTAATCCCAAAGCGACGAAGTTCGTCAGCCATGCATTTGCTAAATCCCACTGCCCCAAACTTGGAAGCACAATAGGCGGATGCCATTGCCATCGAATGTTTTCCCAGAATGCCAATTACATTACAAATATGTCCGACCTTACGCTCCTTCATAGCATTGGCGACAATTTGACTGGTGTAGAAATTCCCCTTGAGATTTAAGTCCAGCATTAAATCAAGATCTTGCGGCTCAATGCGATTGAACTGTTTCAGGATTCCTGCACCTGCGGTATTTACTAAGACATCAATCTGTCCGAATTCGGCGATCGCTTTTTGCACCATTCCCTCAACCTGTTCGTATTTAGTGATGTCTGTGGGAATAGCGATCGCCTTAGCATCATAATCATCTTCGAGGTTATTGACGAATTCCTCTAACTTATGGATATCTCTCGCCACGAGAACTAATTTCGCCCCATTTTCCGCTAATTTGGGCGCGAGTGCGGAACCAATGCCACCTGTTGCACCGACTACGACAACAACTTTATTTTGCATCTTGCTTTGCTTCTTAAAAGTAAAGTATTTATGTTTGAACTTCTTTACAATACTTTACTTTTATTTACATAGCTATGGCAATTCTAAATCATCAGGACATCAAACCCAATAGAGAGTTGCGGCGCTTCGCGCCGCAACTCTCTATTGGGTTTGATGTTTGTCCTAACATTACTGAATATATCTATTAAAAACTAATTTGGTAAATCGAATAAAAAAGAGCGCATCGCGCTCTTTTTTATTTAAACTTAAACTCCGTTTTGCTTAAACCAAGCTTTCAATCGATTCCAGCCATCTTTGGCTTCTTTTTGCCGATAAGAGGGTCGATAATCGGCATGGAAAGCATGGGGAGCATCGGGATAAACAACTATCTCAGCATTGGCATTGCAACCTTTTAGTTGTTCGCGCATTTGCTCGACGGTGTCTAAAGGAATACCCGTATCTTTGCCACCATAAAGCCCCAAAACTGGCACTTGCAAAGCTTTGGCGATGTCAATAGGATGTTTTGGAGTTAGTTCTGAAGCTTCGCCAACCAATTTGCCATACCAGGCCACTCCAGCTTTTACTTGAGGATTATGGGCGGCGTAGAGCCATGTAATGCGCCCACCCCAACAAAAGCCCGTAATTCCTAGCCGATCGCTATTGCCCTTTGCCGAGTTTGCTGCCCATGCTACCGTCGCATCGAGATCGGACATTACCTGTGCGTCAGGGACTTTGCTAACCACTTTGCGAATTTCTGCGATATCAGAAAGTTTAGAGACATCTCCTTGGCGGTAAAACATTTCTGGGGCGATCGCTACATAACCTAATTTGGCAAGGCGGCAGCAGACATCTTGGATATAGGCATGAACGCCAAAAATTTCCTGAATCACTAAAATCACGGGAAAATTTTCGCCAGAGTCAGGCATCGCTCTGAAGGCAGGAATTGTCCCATCGGCTACGGGAATTTTGACTTCGCCAGCGATGAGTCCTTGGGGATCGGTGGTAATTGTTTTCGCGGAAATGGGTTGTACGGCGATCGCAAAACCTGCCGTCAAGCCACTAACCGCAATGAATTTCCGTCTGGTCAGTTTTGCCATTCAAGTTATTCCTCAAAACATCTCAAAATACTCAAAATATATAGGGCAGTAAGCAAGCTTGACTGCCCTATATATTTTGCATCAACCCAAAAGATAATGTTTGTCTTTGCCAGAACCCATGTAAGTACTTCATTAAATATAAACCGCTAAAACCTGCGGCGATCGCCGCAGGTTTTAGCG
>NZ_ALWB01000320.1 GCF_000332215.1 Pseudanabaena biceps PCC 7429 | reverse complement strand
CAAGTCGTTGCTTTTTCGCTGCTGCGGTTTCATCTTGCGGTGGCTTTGCTTTCGCTTCTCGGTTCCACAATTTTGCCATAACAACCCGATTACTTGTCCTTGTTCGGGGCGATCGCTAAGGCACTGTGCAGAATTAATCCGTTCCCACCATTTCCCGTTGGTCCATACCCTTCCCGTTTGGCTTTAATTTTGCCATAATCTAAATAGGTAGTATCTCCTATACACAACACCACTTCCTGTTCTTCCACGGCTTCACTGGTCATTTGACAGTGTGGTTTTATGATCCTGCTAAATTCTGTTTTCCGATTGGCGAAAACTCATAAGCTCTTTTTAACTCAGAGCCACTCTTAAATATCTCGGACAACGCTTTCCCGAATCCTTGACTTATTTTTTTGCCGATTGAGTACCCTCGGTTGCTTAGTCTCTCATCTCCTAATTCACAACTTGCAAAATTCTTGTCCCACCAGTTCATCATTTTTCTTCCCTGCTTTTGCTTGATTTTTACTACTTTAACCCCATCTGCACCCTTTATCTGAAAGTCTCTTCTGGTCTGCCTTTTAAAGATCCCGTGAAAAGTAAGGGAGATCGACGGATATTGTTTGTCCCATTTCTCAGCAAAGAGTTCGAGGTTAAACTCTGCCTCCGATTCCGTCGCCGCGCTATAAATAGCCTTGAGGTCAGCACAAACTTGCTTGCGTTGTTGCCAAGGTACAAAAGCGACCGAGTTTCTGACCATGTGGACAATGCATAACTGCACCTGTGTCTTAGGAAATACCGTCTCAATCGCATTAGGGAAACCAGTCAAGCCATCGACGCAAGCAATCAAAATATCCTTGACCCCACGGTTGTGAATTTCGGTGAGTACAGATAACCAGAATTTTGCACCCTCATTCGGGGAAATCCACATACCCAATAATGAGCAGGTAAACTCTACACAACTGAAGTAATAGAAGTTTTAGACCATGACTTTCCTAATTTAGCGAGTGGGGTAATAATTCCTTATGGCATCTACGATATACAGAGAAATGAAGGTTTTATTAATCTGGGTAATAGCCGAGACACCACTGAATTTGCTTGCGACAGTATCAGGCAATGGTGGGAACAATTAGGGCAGTTTTATTATGCCTTTGCAAAATCTATCTTGCTTTTATGTGATGGTGGAGGCAGCAATAGCTCAAACTACTACATTTTTAAGGAGGATCTACAGAAATTGGCAACTGAAATCGGTATTGAAATTAGAGTAGCCAATTATCCTCCCTATACATCGAAATTCAACCCCATTGAGCATCGTTTATTTCCTCATATGACCAGAGCTTGTCAGGGAGCTATTTTTACCAGTATTGAGTTAGTAAAATCCCTCATTGAAAAAACTTCTACCAAAACTGGCTTGAGTGTAGTTGTCAATCTTATGGATAAGGTCTATGCCAAAGGTAGAGAAGTCGCTGATGGTTTCAAGGAAAATCTACCTATCATTTTTGATGAATATCTTCCTAAATGGAATTATAGAGCCATTCCTCAAAATAACTGAAATGCATAAGTTATTTATTTTTCATTCCTAACAGCCCCTAAAAGTTATAGTAAACGCTACACGTTCACCATAACTTTTTGAGTATTTAATGTCGTATATTAAAATACGACATCGCTGGCAATAACATGAGCAGAAAACAAATCATTATAGGAATCGTCGCAAATGCAGGCGGAGTAGGGAAGTCAACCCTTGCTGTCCACCTCGCCTATGAATTGAGCAGGCATAAAACAACTGTTGCATTAATCGATCTCGATCCTCAACGCGCCCTAGATGTTTTCTGTGGACTGCCCCCCGCCACTCCAGCAACATCTATAGTTGGGGCTTTGTCTAAAGAATTTACAGGCGATTGGACATTAGTTCCTGCGTGGGATCTTCCTAACATCGAAGTCTGTCAAGGACATCCCAGTATGGCAAGACTAGCAGACGATCTAGTAATTCGTCACCGAGGTGAATACGCTCTTGCCGATCGCTTAAAAAGTCATCCCCTCCGTCATGATGTCGTGATCTTAGACTGTCCCGCCACAATGGGCATCATTTGCGAAAATGCGATCGCGGCTAGTACAGAACTACTTGTGCCAATCCAACTAGAAATGAAATCTATCTCTGGAGTCGCAGATTTAGTCGAATGGGCGATCTCCATCACCGACGATCTCAAACTCGATCCTTCTCCCCAGATACTTGGGCTAGTACCTAGCCTCTATGACAGTAGTCGGGCGATCCATCGACAATATTTACAACAGTTGCCAGAAATAACTGAGCAGTTAAGGATCAAACTGTATCCTCATATCCGTGATTCATCTGAATTTAAAAACTCTAGTGCGAATGGGTTGCCATTACAAAAATATCGCCCAAATCATCCTGCTTGTAGTGATTTTAAAGAGATCGCCAAAGACATTATCAAATTATCAAAAGGTTAGTATAGTCAGCACCAAGCACTGAGCATCACAAATCTATTAAACAAGTCTATTAAAGCAATCAATCCAAAACGGGACATATCTAATGGGCAAAATTCCATCAATTTCACCAAGATTTACTGGCGCAATCCAAGCAACAGATCAAGCGCAACGTATCAGTGAACTACAAGCCGAAGTAGAAAAGCTTCGCTCTTCTCAATCTCCTATCCTCGAACAGCAAATTGAAACCCTAAGATCACAGCTACAGGAACAGTCGGGGGAAAAAGATATTAAGGTAAGCAAGATTCAAGCAAATCCTCATCAACCTCGTCAGACTATTACCAGTGAAAGTATCCAAACCATTGCTAGAAGTCTTGAGAAAGATGGACAAATTACCCCATTAATTGTGATTCCTCAAGATGACAACTATCTCCTGTTAGATGGTCAACGACGTTGGGAAGCAGCCAAAATCTTAGGATGGCAAACATTGAGATCGGTCATCGCTGTCATGCCCGATGACTTACATCGCAAAGCATTACTGACATTTATTCACCATGAGGATCTTAACCCTCTGGACAAAGCAGAAGCAATCTTTAAAGAAGTTGCCAATGTTACCAATATGAGTGCTGAGGAGATATTGACAGTTCTAGCAACCGTATTAAGACGTTTAGAAAGACAAAAACAAACAAGTCAACTCACCAGTCTTGTCACTGTTACCACCGAAGAACAAAGATTAGGGCTTCAAAATTTAGGGATTAATGAAGTTGAAGAAAAATTACTATTAGTGCTGCTAGGTTTAGCTCTCAATCCTACATCAGTCAAAGCCAATCTGATGCCGATGCTCTCCCTACCTAATGACTTAAAGCAAGCGATTAGAGAAAAAGGACTTAAGGGCGCTCATGCCTTAGCACTTTCTGTATTATCTGCCAAAGCCTTAGAAACTTCAGAAAAGACAGCATCGAAAGAACGCATCAAAGCCACAGAGCAAGTATTATCCCAAGAGTTGAATGTAGCTAAGACCAGAGAACTTGTTGCTCAAATTAAGTCTAAATACATTAAGTCAGCGTATAGTCCGTCAAAACAAATCATGACGATACAGCGAAGTGTAGAGAAATTGTCTAGGGAAAATATTGCCCAAATAAATCCAGAGCAGGTAAAAGATTTACGTGCACTTTTTCGGAAGAAACTAGAAGAAATTGAATCTATTTTAGATTTGATAAAATAGCGATCACTCATCAATTACTGATCAGTACAGCCTATTGAGAGTTTCTGGGATACAGCGAAAGTGCGACTTACAGACTATTTCCTAGACTATCAACGTACTACACTTTCCCTCAACAGGCTGTAAGCTATTGAATAAAACAGTAGGTTAGGCAAGTTCAGCAGCAATGATTATTCACTAACTGCCAAGAGAGACAAATTTGAGAACAGCTTATAACGCGCATCAGTAGAAAGCATCGAGATAACATAAGTATGCAAATAGGTTGGGATATGTTGCATGAAGAACTCAAATATACCAATCAAAGTCTCCTTTATCGGTATCTCTTCAGCCAAAAACAACTCAGTAGCACCAGCCCAAAGCTCAACAACTTCTAGATCCTGAGAATCAGTAAGAGATACCAGATTTTCTCTTGGACATTGGATCAATTGGTTATATAGGTTATCTAATAACAATTTGATCCAATCAAAATGGTAAAGCAACACTCCACGCTTAATTCCGAAATACTCACATAACTGACGTTCTGACGCATTGAGTAAATCAAATCCACCATCGGTAACAGAATTAATCACTTGAGATACCTTGAGTTGTAAAAGCTCCAAATTAGACATCGCATCAGGAGTAATATCCCCAGACTTAATTAGAGTATGGGGAATATCACCCAGATCAAAATCCGACAAAAAGTAAATAACATCACCCTGATTAAAGCGATCGCCCGCCTTCCTGCCAAAACATTGCTGAACAGTAGCCAAAATATGGCGATCGATAAACGCCGCAAAAGCA
>NZ_ALWB01000319.1 GCF_000332215.1 Pseudanabaena biceps PCC 7429 | reverse complement strand
TCCTAACCCTCAATATTCTCGTTTTCATTCTCTTAGATTTCCTCAGTTCTTTATTCTCTGAGTTACTTTTTCCTGCTCTTTTTCTGCCTATCTCAATCACCTTAGTCTAAACTCCAGTTGGTGAATTCAGCTATCAAAAAATATGCTTAATTCATAAAACTTAGCTTTGTAGGGATATTTTTTTATGCTGTAATAACTATAGTTACTTGTATAAAATAAAAATTATGCTTGATCCCTTAAATCCCATCGCTAGAGTCTATGAAAAGATTCATGATTCTGTAGAAGACTGGAATAGACCTGCACAAGCGGCTAATCAAATATCAAGTGTTGCTGAACAAGTTGTAGATTTTTTGAATGAAGTTGAAGGTATGACACAGGCTCATAGTAGGGACTTCAAAAAAGCAACTCCGCGCTTTACTCTTCGTGATGGTTCCGTACTAAAGATGTGGAAAAATCCTGTTGGTGTTAACCATCTATTTATTGCCGATACTGAAGGCAATATGATCTTTGGTGGCTTTGTTGGGTGGATTCATGCTGATGGATTAAATGAAGCGATCGCAAAAATTAGACGCAATTTTACATAAAAGCATTTCTAGTCGTGAATAAATGACTTCTTCATTTGTACATCCAAATAAGTTAATAATCTTGATACTATGGAATTGATAGAAAAAATCATACTAGCCTTACCTTCAATAATCATCGCAGGCATTGTCGCTTACATTGCTTATCAGCAGTATGAAATAAATCGTCAAAAGTTAAAACTTGATTTATATGATAGAAGATTCAAAATATACAGTGCTGCTATTGCTTTGGTGCGTTTTGCCTATGAACCATTCCCTGATCAGAGGTATAAAGATATTACTGAAAAAATCGACAATGAATTTACAGATCATTTGAGTGCAGCTTATTTTCTGCTTAACCGAGAAGCCTTTAATACTCTTGAGCAAATTAGCCAAGAAGTTCGTGATCTTGCTAGTGCAATGGAATCAAGATTATCTACAGTTGAAAAATTGAATCAGCTACAAGGAGCAAACACAGAAGAATGTGAGGATCTTAATAATGATCGAAGGAAATGGAATTCAAAAATAGAATCAATTAGACAATCATTATCAAAAACCCACAGAATCAACTCTATATTTCTTCCATATCTTGATTTTAGAAGCTTGTATTATAATCACAACCGAACAAAAAAATAGGTTATTGCAAGTTTATAAATTAGGAAGACAAAAAATAATGTTTGAGATAGGAGATATTTTGTCAGTTGAATTATTTGCTCATACTCGACATTTCTTTGTTTATATTGGCGATGGAAAGATAGTCGAGTGGGGACCTTGGGACGGAATGTCTTGGATGGGCGGCAAAGGTCATGTTTTTACAAAAGAGTTGTTTAAATCTGGTTCAGAGTATAAATCTTTAGGTAGTGATGGAGAATTAAAAGAAATTACTCTAGAACAGCGTACAGGAGCTAGTGAGTCTTTGATTAATCAGAGAATTAGAGAAATGACTACAGGGATTGACTATCATTTAGGTCATCGAAATTGTGAACATTTTGCGTATTATGTTACTGGATATACAGGTTATTCTAAGCAAAGTGTTTCTCATATGTTTACTGATCACGATCCATTTACAAGTAATTCTATGATTCAGAACTTCCGTGAACTAAAAGATGAGCTTTTGAGGTCTAGTCATTGTGGAGTGGTTGGTTTATCTAGGGGAGACTTTAAAGATTCTACGCTTGTTGGCAAACTCAATGATGGTCATTATGTTTATCACTATAGTCATCCTTTAGGAGGTCAACACCTTTATGTAACCACTATTCCTAAATCTGAAAATTTTGAAGCTAGTTACGATTCAGTTTTGTTAGCATATTATGGTGCATTCATAGGGAGAGGGGAGATTCTAAGTATTGTTAGGAAAGTGAGGGGATGCTAAACTCTGCATCGGATAGCAAATTCACGCAGAAATTACCTTGAAATATTATTGACAAGATTGATACCAGATTAAATTTTAATTTGAGCGATAATCCCGTTTGCTGAGAGATAAACATTGTGATTACGGGATTATGACTAAGGCTCTATCGGAAATTGCTCAAGAAAAAGGGATTCGCTACTTTCTCATTTCCTTCACTGACCTCTTTGGCGTGCAACGCGCTAAATTAGTTCCAACCGCAGCGATCGACTCGATGGAAGCCAACGGCGCGGGATTTGCAGGATTCGCCACATGGCTCGACATGACACCCGCCGATCCTGATATCTTCGCCATTCCCGATCGCAACAGTCTTTTCCCCTTACCTTGGCAACCCGAAATTGGCTGGATGCCCGCCGATCTCTACATGAATGGTGAACCCGTCAAACAAGCCCCACGCTATGTTCTCAAGCAAGCCCTGAGTCAAGCGGAAGCCCTCGGCTATCGTGTCAAAACTGGTGTGGAATGTGAGTATTTCTTGCTCTCTGCTGATGGTACAGATATTTCCGATTTAAGCGATCGCGCTAGCAAGCCCTGCTACGATCAACAAGCCTTAATGCGCCGCTTCGATATCATTGCCGAAATCTGCGATGCGATGTTAGCGATGGGTTGGGGAGCCTATCAGAACGATCATGAAGATGCGAATGGTCAGTTTGAGATGAACTGGACTTATGCCGATGCCTTAGTCACAGCCGATCGCCATGCCTTTTTTAAATATATGGTCAAAGCGATCGCTGAAAAGCACGGCTTCCGCGCCACCTTCATGCCCAAACCATTCCCACACCTAACAGGCAACGGCTGTCATACCCATCTCTCCATTTGGGATTTAGAAGGAAATAAAAATCTCTTCGATGACGCAAAGGGAGAACTCGGTTTATCGAGCCTCGCCTATCAATTTATCGGTGGTGTATTGCATTCCGCCGAATCCGTCTGCGCTTTCACCAATCCCACCGTCAATTCCTATAAGCGGATTAATGCCCCCGTCACCAACTCTGGCGCAACATGGTCGCCCAATACGATCAGCTACACAGGTAACAATCGCACCCACATGATCCGCATTCCCGAAGCAGGTCGCTTTGAGTTCCGTCTCGCCGATGGAGCCGCGAATCCCTATCTCCTCCCTGCTGCCCTCATCGTCAGTGGTCTCGATGGCATCAAACACCAACGTGAAGCAGGTCAACGTTATGACAATAATTCCTACACCGATCCGCTTCCCTTTGGTACGGTGAAACAGTTGCCAGCAAATCTTTTGGATGCGCTGCGATGTTTACAAGCCAATACGATTCTGCCCGATGCGTTAGGTTCAGAGTTTGTGCAATCCTACATCAAGTTAAAGCAACGCGAATGGAATGATTACAGTACTCGCATTAGTCCTTGGGAATTAGAAAATACTTTAGATTGTTGAAACAGGCAAAAAGACATGATGAATTGTAAACTCACGATCTGGTAGATGGTGCAAGCTTTCTCTGGTCAAGTTCTCTGGTAATCTAGATGACGGATTTAATCCTTTTGAGGGTTTCATTTGTAAATCCTTGTAATGATCTTTGATTTGTTTATTAACGGCTGTAATCGCACCATCAATCTTTCCATTCATCACATATCCAATCATGCCACCTTGCTTTAAACCTATTGCATATTGAGGCTCTGAACCAACAAATCTAGTCATCCCATTCATAACATATTCTTTTGCAAGGGAACTAGTTCGACCATTCTTATCAATTACATTTAGTCGCTTGCACTCAAACGCAAAGTAGACTTCACTGCGATGATCACAAGTAAGACATAAATCGATTCTCCCAATTTCTTCTCCTGTTTCAGGATCATCTATTGACACTTCACGCTCGATTTTGAGAGGAAGCCCATTCAAATCTCTGTGCTGCAATAGCTTTAGGCGAAACTTTCTTGTAATAGGGACTTCATGATCATTTGGTAACGGTTTTCTTAGTACAGGACAAAAAGTTGCAAAAGTAGACAGGAAGGGGTTTTATAGAAGATAACCACATCGGCTATAACCCCCCCTATGAAAGAGATTAACCTATTCCGCGAAAT
>NZ_ALWB01000318.1 GCF_000332215.1 Pseudanabaena biceps PCC 7429 | reverse complement strand
AAATGTCAATCATCGATATCTATTTGGCAATGGTGTTGACCAGATTGAGGCGGATGAGAATGATGGCAATACTCGCTGGGCTTTGACTGACCATCTTGGCAGTGTGAGGGATATCGTTGATGATTCGGGTACGGTGCTAAATCATGTTGTTTATGATGCGTTTGGTGGGGTGACTAGCCAGACTGATGAGTCGGTGGTGTTTAGGTATGGCTATACGGCGCGGGAGTTTGATACTGAGTCTGGCTTGCAGTATAACCGTGCTAGATATTTGGATTCCTTTACTGGTAAGTTTATCTCTGAAGATCCGATTAGTTTCCAAGGTGGTGACTTTAATCTCTATCGCTATGTGTTCAATAGTCCTTTGAATGGAACCGATCCTTCTGGTGAAGTTACCGTATACGATGCTTTGAATGCTGCCGATCAGTTTTTTGGAAGTTTTAGTAGGGTCACAACTTTTGGCGCTACTGATTATATTCGAGAAAAGATCTATGGCAATGATGTTAATAAAAATCAGACTGGCACTTTTGCGAATTTAGGAACTGGTGCTGGAGTTGTTACAAGTTTTCTACTAGGAGGATCAGCACCAAGGGCTTTAGTTGGCGTAACCAATTTACAAAGATTAGCTCAAGCCCATACAGTTATTGGTACTGGTTTAGGAGCATATCAAAGTACCAAAAATATCCTTAATGGCTGTGCAACTCCTTGGGATATTTTGCCTTTTGTACCGCTAGTAGGCTTTGGCGGATCTGTTGCTTGGAAGGGCTTTACACAACCTAGTAACATTGGAGCTATTGATGCTTGGTTAGCAGGAGGCTCTAAAGGAGGAATTAGGAGGGATTTGGCTGCACAAAGGCTTAATTTTTCCCGCAACAACTCCAAGGTTTATTACACTGTCCAAAATGGAGATGATGCAACAAGATTATTTAATGGAGGGCAACCTTGGCCAAATAGTCCAACTAGAGCACATTTAGGTGAAGGTCTATATACTTGGGGTAACAGACCTGATGCTCAATCGTATTTGAATCGACTTACGCAAAGAGGAGCTGATGTAAGCATCTTCTCATTTCGCATCTCTAACGATAAGCTTCAGAATTTGAGGACACTAGATTTGAGACCTCCAGTTTCTGATGAAGCTGCAAATGAATGGCTAAGTCTCTATTCTTCTCTTTATGGGAAAGGATTGAAACATGATTATCAGCATGTAATTAGAGAGGCTACTGTTGGAACAGAACATTACTTCCAGAAAGATGTATTCTCGTTATTCAGGATGTCTAAATAGAGAGGTAGGATAAATGATTGGTGAATACAAATTAGCCAAGGTAAAAAATGGTGTTGGGTATTTTGCATATGTTTTTGTAGTAGTTGAACCCTCTTTAACAGGAGAAACCGTAATCGATGAGATAGGACAACAGGTAGATAGAGAAAAGGGGGAGGTTAATTCAAGAACTCATAATGATTGGATTAATGCGGCAATTGATGGTGTTTATCAAACCCTAGATCATCTTAAATCACTAACAAGTAGTGATTGTTACTTAGTAAAAGTCAGCAAAGTTATAGGAACTGAAGTTGATACTACAGAGGATTCCGTAAAAGTTGCTGCTTCGATTGCTACATGGAGAGCCATCAAGCCAAATTTCTCAGAACCGATTCCTAAATTTGATCAACTTGAGAATATTTGGACTGTCGAATTTCCCTCACTCGTATAATTATTTCGATAACCTACCCACAAAGTTCTTGCTCAGCTATTCCTTACAAGATGAGTTCCTCAGCCTCACGCCTAGCCTGTTGCGCTACTTGATTGATCGTGTAGTAGCTCACAATCAATCAAGTAGCGCATAGACAACAGCACCAAATCCACCAACGTGATCGCAGTTCAATATACCTATGACCTTGATGGTAGGATGTTATCCGTCAGTAACGAAGGGACTGCTAATCTTCCCACAACGATCATGAGTTATAGCTATGACAATGTAGGCAATGTGTTGTCCATGACAGACACCATCAATGGCAGTCTTGGTATCGCGACTACCCGTGAATATGATGCGTTAAATCGCTTGACTGTTAACGCTCAAGGCTATAAGCAGGTGATCTATGCTTACAATGCGATTAGTCAAGTCATCAGCAAATATCTATACAGTGTCAATAATCTCGTTGCTGAGACAAATCACACCTACGACAATCTCAATCGCCTCACCAATATTACTCACAGCAATGGAACTGGTGCGATCCAAACACTGCTGAAACTGGTCTTTCTTGGCTTAAGCGTTTAAAAGAAGATTATGGAATTGTTAAGTAAGCCCGATCGCATAATAAAACGTTTTCGAGGTTTGAGGGGGTTTGCTTGGCGTGTTGATATATATTGAAGGGATATCTGCCCGTTAGTTAGTTGTCGTTATGCCAAAATGGTTTAATACCGCTGGTCCTTGTCAAGCTGATATCCATTACATGTTGTCGGCTACAGATCGGCTGCCTGAAATAGTTAATTTGATTGCCCAGCGTAACTATTTCGTAATTCATGCACCAAGGCAAGTGGGTAAGACTACAGCGATGCTGACACTTGCCCAAGAGCTAACGGCGAGTGGTCAATATACGGCAGTGATGTTGTCGCTGGAAGTAGGGGCTGTATTTTCCCATGACCCAGAATTAGCAGGGCGGGCAATTTTAGATGAGTGGCAGGATGCAATTAAGTTTTATTTACCATCAGAGTTGCACCCCAGTCATAGCATTTTAGGAGAATCAGGTCGTCACATCGGCGCTTTTTTGGCAGCATGGTCACAGGAATCGCCAAAACCATTGGTAGTGTTTCTCGATGAAATCGATGCTTTGAGTGATGAGACTCTAGTTTCCGTGCTTCGGCAAATTAGATCTGGGTTTCCACGCCGTCCACAGGGATTTCCGCAGTCAGTTGCGTTGGTGGGGATGCGCGATGTGCGGGATTATAAGTATGCGTCAGGAGGAAGTGAGCGCCTAAATACCTCCAGTCCTTTTAATATCAAAGTCCGCTCCTTTACCTTGAGTAACTTTACCCTTGAGGACGTAAGAAAACTCTATCACCAACATACAGATGCGACGGGTCAAGTATTTACGCCTGAAGCAATTGATTTAGCCTTTCATTTGACGCAGGGACAGCCTTGGTTGGTGAATGCGATCGCTAAAGAAATTGTGGAATATATTACGAAAGATCCTGCAATTCCGATTACTCCTGATTTGGTGAATCAAGCTAAGGAAATATTGATT
>NZ_ALWB01000317.1 GCF_000332215.1 Pseudanabaena biceps PCC 7429 | reverse complement strand
CCCAGTAAGGGTTTTCAAAGCTCAAAATGGCGTAGCCATTTTGAGCTTTGGTATTATTTAGTATTTGCTAAGGATTTTTGGTTCTAACAATCCCAAAAACAGAGGTATAGCCATGGAGAAATGTCGTACCGCCAACAGGACCAATTTCTCCCGAACAGAAAAAGCCACCAAACGGAATTAAGCCAAGATGTTTTTGTAACATCTCCGAATCAAAGTTGGGCTTACCATATAGCCTTTCACCCCGTCCCATACAAGAAAACATCAATGCTGCCGTGGGAGATACATTGGGAGCAGCTAAGCTCAACTGATTGGTGTAATTAATCAAAGCTTCTTCCAAATCTTCGGCTGAGGCTTTACTATCCCGTAAATGTAGTTGAATTCTTTGACCTGGACGCATCCGATCGCCTACTGCGATCGCTCCCGATCGCGGATCGACTCCGATGATATTCCGAATCAAAAAATCACCTTGGGATGGATTTGCTTTAAATTCGTTCATCACCACACCAATGAATAGTGAATGCTGCGCTAGTTCGCGATCGCTTTGATTTAAATCCCCCACCGTATCCTGTAATAAGCTGAGAGGAGGTTTGCCCTCTAAGCCTAAAATCAAATTTCGTTCACATTCAGATACCTGCAAAATCTTGCCAATTGGTCGGCAACCCTGAGCGACAACTGGATCGATAGTGATATTCCCCCAGAGAGCTACGCCAAGCAGTCCTGTCCGATAAAGTTTATATTTATCTTCTTCATGGAAACAAAATAAGGCGTTCGCTCCCATACCGCCACTACTCGCTAATCCGCCAACTTTAACAGCATTGGGATAGGCAAAATCTAAACCTTGAATTAAGTCATTAATCGGGAATGAAAATGGATCGCCAACTAATACAAAGCTTGGAGAAACCGCTGGATCGACATTGGTTAAATTTTCCCAGCGATCGGGAGGACTGTCGAGATCGGGCAACTGGTTGTCATCTAGATGAAATACCTTGCATGCAGCATCAGGCAAATGTCCAACCAATAAAGCGATCGCAGGTTTATCCTCAAATTCACGACCGTTCCCAACAATCCCACCCCCAGAACAACCAATTAATTTTTTGATTGGTAACTTTTCGGCAAGCAAAGGTAACAAGCGAGGATAGTCACTTGCAAAGGCAGTAGAAACAAACAAAAAACCTAAATCTAGCGATCGATCGCCGAGTAACGCAAGTATCTGCTGCGACAGATCCTGCACCGCAGCCTCTAAAGATATTTTTGTCGAAAGACTAGTAACCCACTTCATATACCTAGCCCTACACTGATTTCACTTCCAGACATTTCTTTATAAATTGCTGACAAGGGCTTCTGACAAACCCAAATATTCGATCTCTATATTTAAGCTTTTTTTGCTTAATATCTAAGCATAGTATCTAAGCTTACCTTGCAGCGACCTATTTCCGACATTATCTATAAATATGTCAGCATGTCAGCAATTCTCCTATAAGTAGCTGGGCATAATAAAAACCCAGAACCTGTAGCGCACGCTGCGCGTGCGCTACAGGTTCTGGGTTTTTATATTTTGCGCCTAACTACTTATCCAAATTAGATTGATTGAAGAGTTAAGTAACCATCAAACCCCAAACAAACCCCACCCACCCCAAAAAAAACTCTATTGCAGACTGAGCTCGTTACCGCCTTTGACTCGGTTTTTAATTATGCCCAGCCATTTACCGAAGGTTAAGTACCTTCACAATGACCAATAACCAATAACCAATGACCAATAACCAACAGTCTAAAATTTACAGCTTTGTTGTCGAGACTTCCCCGCAAATATCTCGCAAATATATAGGACAAGACTTGGTAAGACGCTGAAAGCACAGTAGAATTATTTCGATAACCTCATCAAATCAAGGCTATCAAGTTTAAGTTATATATACTTTACAAACTTTACAAATACGTTACCGATACATTTATTAAATCTAATTAAGTCAACGGAGAAAACAACATGCAGGATGCCATTACCAGCCTGATCGGTGCTTATGATGCAACTGGTAAATATTTTGATCGCGATGCCTTGGATACCCTCAAATCCTACTTTGCCACAGGCAGCGCTCGTTTAGCCGCGTCTTCGGCAATAACAGCTAATGCAGCATCATTGGTACGTAAAGCTGGTTCTCAGTTATTTGAAGAGGTTCCCGATCTCATCCGTCCAGGTGGCAATGCTTACACAACACGCCGTTTTGCAGCTTGCTTACGCGATCTAGATTATTATTTGCGCTACGCTTCCTATGCCTTAGTTGCAGGCAACAATGATGTTTTAGACGAAAGAGTACTGCAAGGTTTACGAGATACCTACAGCTCTCTAGGTGTACCCATTGGACCAACTGTTCAAGGTATTCAAATCCTCAAGCAACTTGTTTTTGATTTAGTGGGCGAAAATGCTGACTGGTTAGCTGCTCCCTTTGACTACATGACCCGCGAACTGAGCGAGAAAAATATTTAAGGTTTGATTTCTGACATCAAAAAAGAAAAGCGGCAAAGAAAGGTGGTACAAAGTACCACCTTTCTTCGTGATATCTACTTGCATTGGTATAGCTATATTCATTTAATACCAAATTTCAACATGGCTACGCCATGTTGAAATTTGAAAACCCTTACTGGATTTGGATTTTAATTCACAAAAGTGTTGTCACACTTTCGTGAATTGGTATAAGTCAGGAAATCAAACCCAATAGAGAGTTGCGGCGCTTCGCGCCGCAACTCTCTATTGGGTTTGATTTTTGTCCTAACTTAAGTGCATATAGATCTAAAAAAAGGAGGCTGAGCCTCCTTTTTTTAGATCTTAGATTCAATCAATCCGCCACCAAGCAGCAAGTCATCACGATAAAAAACCGCCGCTTGCCCTGGGGTAATGCTAAATTGGGGCTCATCAAAAACAATCCTCGCGCGATCGCCTACAAGGGGAATCACGGTGGCAGGTGCGGGTGCAGTCCGATAGCGTACTTGTACCTCCGCATGGAAAGGGATATCTGTCGGAGACATCGATACCCAATTCACTCGATTGATTGTGCATTCGCGCTCGTGAGCCTCAGAGCGATCGCCCACCACCACTTCATTTTTGACAGGATCAAGGGCAATCACATACAAAGGATTTGCTGCGGCTACACCTAGCCCTTTACGCTGACCGATCGTGTAGTGATACGTGCCATCATGCTCACCAAGTACGTTGCCTTTGGTATCAACGATTTTGCCTTGAATTGGCGTAAGGTATTTATCGAGGAAGGCTTTCATGGAGCCATTAGCTTCGACAAGGCACAGATCCATACTTTCGGGTTTTTCAGCGGTGGCTAAACCAAACTCGGCAGCAATTTTACGAGTTTCGACCTTAGTTGTATTACCTAGAGGAAAAACACAGCAACTTAATTCCTCTTGTCCTACTTCATAGAGAAAATAGGATTGATCCTTATTGTCATCAACTGCACGACGCAGCTCGTACCGTCCCGATTCAAAGTTGAAATTGAGCTTGGCATAATGTCCTGTGGCAATTTTATGGATACCCAATTTATCGCGGGCATATTCCATCATGGGTGTAAACTTCACGGCTTTATTGCAACGCGAACAGGGCAGAGGAGTAGAACCTGCTGCATAGCCTGTGACTAGATAGTTAATAATGCTTTGTTCAAAAACATCACGGCTGTCTACAATTTCATGGGGAATTCCTAATTCCTCGCATAATCTCGCTGCGTCTACCATCCCCTCAGAGCAGCATTGTCCCTTGCCACGCATTAACCACAGTGTCAAACCCGTGACATCATAGCCTGCACGATGCAAGAGAGCTGCCGCCACGGAGCTATCGACTCCGCCAGATAGTCCGACAACTATTTTTTCTTTTTCTTGGGTAATGTTTGACATTTGCTGCGAACGAACCACTAGACCTAAATTGTAACTTAAAGCGCAATCAGAATTGTTGGTAAGTAGCTAGTTCTTAGTAGTCGTAGGGATTTTTGGGTTCTGGGATGGGCGTAATATTACTTGCAACGACTACAAATTGGCGCTTGCCATCGGTAGTTTCCACATCTGCTTGACCTTCTATTTGTAACCAGTGATCAGGGAGATAATTAGAGCGGCTTTCAGTTGTTTTGATGGGTAGACTGACAGGATAAACGTCGGCAGCACAGCAGGTAATGACAAAGCGCGTCAATAAAAAGATATTGTCAGGACGATCGGGAGCATGGACAACAAATCCCGTAATCTTCACCTTTTGTCCCTTATAAGCATCGGGTTCGGGATAGGTACTAATGGTGCGTACCCATTCTACGAGAGTCCGATCTTCAGGACGATTGCTAGCTCGAAAGGATTTAGGAATAGTTCTAGCATCGGCAATATTTTCAATTATGCCCCGATGGATCGCTTTTTCACTGGTAAATGGACGAGGATTGACACATAAAGCAGCGATCGCCACAATCAAAAGCAAGCTGCTACTTAGAGATGGTTTGATCAATGTCACATGTTGCTGTGTGGCTGTCGTCCCGATGTAACGTCGCCGTTTTGCTACGCGCCAAGCCTCAGCAACCCCAACAACAGTGAGCCCTAATCCCGCAGTTACCGTGAGGGGAATATAATTGGGATGGACTAAAAGATATAACTGTCCCGCAAGCCAAAGCTTAAGTAGAACGATCCCCCAAGCAGCGATCGCACAGGACTCAAGCCAAGGTACAAATTTCTGCCAGTAGGAATGTAACGGCGAAGAATTAGCGGATCGAGATGGCATGAAGTATGAATACCAAATAACAAAATTAGGATCTCAAGATTAGGATCTTAAATTAACTATAGCAATCCTAAGTAGCTAGGCATAAGTAAACTTAAACCCTAGAAGGGCGTAAAGCCCGCTATGTGGGCTTTACGCTCTCTGATTTTGGGATTAGGACTGCTTGCTATATATGGTATTCCTAAATCATTGATTAAGGATCGTCCCCCAAGGAGATGAGCCTTAATCATTATCAATATTGACTAACTTATAACGTCCAGACAAGCCAGACTGAATTGTGATTTTTGATTTAGATACCCCAAATTCTTTTGCTAAAAGTTCGACTAATTCTTGATTGGCTTTGCCATCAATAGGCGGGGATTTGAGATGTACGAGCAAACTTCCATCTATTTGCTCGACGATTGCTTGTTTTTTAGAATTAGGTTTGACTTTAACCGTTTTTTTCATATACAGCTTCGTATATAGCTTTCGCTAAGTGTATTAAGTAGCTAGGCGCAATTAAATATAAAATCCTAAAACCTGTGGGGCACGCACAGCGTGCCCCACAGGTTTTTAATCTGGGTTTTAATTATGCCCAGCTATTTAAGTAGTTCAGCATAATTAAAAACCAAACCCAGAGAGCGCACCGCCCGCAAAGCGGGCGGT
>NZ_ALWB01000316.1 GCF_000332215.1 Pseudanabaena biceps PCC 7429 | reverse complement strand
GAGCTGTCTGATCGAGTTGTCTGATGGGATTGTTCAGATGGGGCTGTAAATTAGATAGAAGTTACGCATTGACAAAAGGGAGAAAATAGGCATTGAGTTAGCCAGCAATAGCCATAGCAAAAATGAGGGAAATCAGCAAACCATCAACGGCAAAATGTGACTTGAACAAGTACATCTTGTTTTTACTGTCAGAACCAAAACAGGTAAGTTGTGTGAGGTTAGGCGAGATCCTCAAAGAAGTGTCTCATGATAGTGTGAACCGATTTTTGCTACGGGAAAGCTATACAGGAAAAGACCTCTACCAAAGCGTAGAGCCAAACATCAAGAAAGGGGGAGGAGTACTGAGTGTCGATGATACAGTGCTAGATAAACCCTACAGTAATACCAGCAAAGCAACGCTAATCAGCTATTTCTGGTCAGGTAAACACAAGAAAGTGGTGAAGGGGATTAATCTCATCACCCTGTACTACACCGATATTGACGGACGTGCTTTCCCTGTCAATTACCGTATTTATAACAAAGAAGAGGGCAAGACCAAGAATGAATATTTTCGGGAGATGCTTGCCGAAGTTATCGCATGGGGACTGAAACCAGCATTTGTCACAGGTGATAGTTGGTATGCCAGTGCCGAGAATCTTGAGTACATCAAACACTATGAACTTGGGTTTCTGTTTGGCATTGAAAAAATCGCTCAGTCTCCTTGAGTGCAGATGCAACCGCATATTCTTCGGTATCAAACTGCGAAATTCCCTATACTGGAATAGAGATGCATCTTAAGGGGTTTGGTTTGGTCAAGGTGTTTAGAACGGTTTTCAAAAACGAGTTCCGTCACTACATCATCTACCGACCTGACCCTGACAAAATTGCTGAGATTACTCGGGCTCAATTCTTGGACATCCATGATCTGCATTGGCAGATTGAATCTTTCCACAGAACTGTTAAACAAGTTGCCAATATTGAGCGTTTCTTCGTTAGACAGACTGTGGCTATCTCCAATCATATCTTTGCTGCTATTTCCGCTTTTGTCCATTTGCAGTTGCGTTGTATTCACAATTTAATTACGAATTGCTATGCCCTCAAGCGTAATTTGTTCAATGATGTCATTCGTTCTTTTGTCATGGAAAACTTAGCTGATTACAATTATCTCCTACCTGCAAATCTTCTCCCTTCTGTCAATGCGTAACTTCTAGAGTACTTCTCCAGCATCGGTTGGAGGGATTAAATTCCCACGATTGTTTCCATATTCGCCCTGAAAATATTTAAATTCATTCTTAGAGCGCAATGGTGCGCTCGGATCGTAATAGCCAGAGGGTGTTTTAGCGTACTCATACAAGCCATTATTGCCATCAGTAGACGGCAACTGCAATGTCTCACGATGTCCAAATTTAACCTCATGACTTACTGTTGCCAGAATATAAGCAATCTGAGCGTTATCAGTTACTGAAAACTTCTTAGCGCTCGTAAGTAATCGAGCAATGTCTGGCAATACGAATCTAGCAGCATTCAGTTCGTTACTCTTAAATTCACTATCCTGTAACGCAGCCACTGTTGTTAGAGTTTTAGCTTTCTGCAACGTCTTGACATCATTAACATATCCAGTGAAGATATCTTTTAATTCCATAGGAGGGGTCGCACCAAGGAGTCCATAGAAATAAGTGATCGCTGAGTAGACAGGCTGGAATATAGTCTTCACGATGTTTGACAAATACTCAGTCTGATAACTGATATTGACTAGTGCGTTGACCCTATTCTCAAGTGCAGTGAAATTATTAATATAAGATTCAAAATTGAGTTCTATTTTCTTAGTTTGAGAAGCAAGTTTAAATTTATTATCAATTTTCCAATCCGCTACTAAACTTGCACTAGACATAACAGAGCCTTTAGTTCCATTAGTGGAGGCATCACCAATAGCAAATGATGCTTCGCGATACTTTACATTAATTGTCGAGCCTTCTCTCATTCCAGCATAAAGGCTAAAATCTTGTCCCGCAAAACTAAATGAATTAATTGCCCGAACAGTTCCACCAATTCCAGCAGCAGAGAGTAAAGCAGCGCCAGCATCTAGAGTGATATTTCCACCAATGCTACCAGCACTGTCAGTTCTAACATAATCAGTTAGAATATCACCCA
>NZ_ALWB01000315.1 GCF_000332215.1 Pseudanabaena biceps PCC 7429 | reverse complement strand
CAACATTAATCGTGGTTCTGGCGTAGGACTCACTCGCACTTACCAATAGGCAGCATTTTTCTAGTTGTGGGCTTAATCTCGCTCTGGCTTGCACTTGCAACTTCTTCGCTTGTTTGCTTTTCAGCTTTAATTCACCGATACAGCTTTTTAATTTTCTTTCTTTCCCTGCTTTTGTCCCACTGCTTTTTTCGACAAAAAATTCCCACCTTTGGACTGACGTTTTCCAGCATTTGCTCTCTCACGGCTATTTCTATGCCTTCTAGCGTTTCAATTGCTCGGCATCTTTGCTTCTGCATTCCGATACAGGATTTCCGCTATCTCTCTGGTGCAGGCTTCAAGTCTTCCTTTTTCTTCTGGTGTCATTTGCTTGGACGGGTTAATTTATTTCTATTTTATCCCTCTTTTCTCCTAAGTATTTATACTCAGTGCCTAATTGAGATGCTCCCTGGGTAATGCCCCAACATACTTGGCAACGCTTACTTGCTCTGAACTTTTATCTAGATTGGTAATCTCTTGGCTCATCGTGATCCAATGTTTCGGAAGACAAAAAGAGCGCTTTACCCGATCGCGAGATGCTTCGGAAAAGTTTTGTAACTCTGGCTTGATTAATTCAAATATTCTAAATGTTTTTAATAATCGGATAATCCCCAAGGCTGATCCCAAAATAGACATCACAAAGCCTGACAGAAAAAACAACTTGAGCGCCTTTAGTTGAAATGGCATATTCAGCATTCCTATCTCATGAAGTCCATCAGTGAAGATGAGTCCTAAAACTTTATGAGGAAACAAATGAGCATATAGTCGGATATTGTAACTACCAAAAGAATCGCCTATTAAAATATAGGGCGGCTCGATTTTTGCTTGAGTTAGCATTATATCTAGCTCTTGTACAATTTGCTCGCTCGTGCGAGGATGCGGACTATGGTCGCTCCATCCATATCCTGCGCGATCGTAGATACATACTCGTCCTATTGTGGCTAATTCTTCTATCAGGAGATACCCTTCTACGCCGCCTAAACTATGGTCTAGAACAATTGTCGGCTGGGATTCTCCTAAAGTATATAGATGCAGCCGATAGCCACCAACATCAATCAGTTGACCTATTGGCGATCGCTTATTCTCTAAGCAACTAGAAATTGCTTGATAAAGTGTCGTAAAAACTAGCAGAATAACCAGTATCAAGATCGACATTATCCGCCTCTTTGGGTACTTAATGAGTAAGTAACTTAAGTATTCATCTTATCTTTCTTAAGTAGCTAGGCGTAATTAAATATAGAACCCAAAAGACTGTGGGGGCGCAGCGTACGCCGCAGGTTTTAGGATTTTATATTTAACTGCGCCCAGCTACTTAGGATAATAAAAAATAATGGCGGTGCTTTACACCGTCATTATTTTGGGGATTTAATTTTAATTTTTAAGTGTGGAAATGTATTTAAACAATGCTTAAAACAACTTTAAATTCCAAATAGACTGAATATGATAAATTACATATCAACTATTAGTCATATATAGCAAGTTATATGAGATTTATCATTAGTTTATTATTGGCTTTCCTCCTACTAGGGCAACAGTTTAGCTATGCTGATTACCCTATTAAAGGTAAGTTTGTTGCTAATAATTGTGTGGCTTATGCTGGTATTAAAAATCAAAGTGAACCAGTAAGTCTTAAGGCTGGGGAAGTCTATAGTGCGACTGGAATGAATAGACAAGATGGAGACTTTGTTGCAATTAAAATCGATGGAATCAACAAATGGGTTGCCAAAAGTTGTGGCAAATTGAGCTTAAACGATCTTAATGGGGATATTCAGCCTACTGCTATTGCACCTACTACTAAACCTATAGTAGCTGGTAATAGTAAAGAGGATAATGCCCAGAGTAATCAGAGTTGCCCTATTCAAGGTTGTGCCGATCGGTATTTGCTAGCTTTATCTTGGCAATCATCTTTTTGTCAAACCCACCCCAATAAGACTGAATGCATCAAACAATCACCTACTAGTTATGATGCAACTAATTTTACTTTGCATGGTCTTTGGCCAGATAAGCTTTCCTATTGCGGTGTGAGTTCAGATGACATCAATAGAGACGAAACTGGCAATTGGTCATCTTTGCCTCCTGTACAGACTGATGCTCAAACCAAAGCTGAGTTATCAAAAGTCATGCCAGGCATCGTATCTAATTTAGATCGCCATGAATGGTACAAACATGGAACCTGTGATGGACGTAATGCAGATACTTACTACGATCTTGCCATTGGTTTAGTAGAAGAATTTAACGCTTCTCAGGTAAGAGATTTGTTTGCATCTAATATTGGTAAGACTGTTACTCTAACGGATGTAAAACGGGCTTTTGATAGTAGTTTTGGTGATGGAGCTTCGGGTAGCTTAAACTTAAAATGTGGCAAAGAAGACAGTCTTGTGTCTGAAGTCAGACTAAAGATCAAGCGTCCCCTAGCTGGTCAAAAGCTAGCTGATGTGTTGGTTCCCAGTGGTGGGCTATCTTGCGATCGCGTGATTGTTGACGCGGTTGGTTTGTAATACTTGGTAATCGTCGAGACAAAGGATCGGTTAATAGCATGGGTAAAGCTCTAGGGACAGAAGTATTAGCAATTGGTTTAATGAGTGGGACATCGGTCGATGGTATCGATGCGGCTTTGGTGGAAATAGTTGATTGTCAAGGTCAATTCAAAACTAAACTCATTGCAGGACATACCTATCCCTATGCAGCGGATCTGCGGTCGGAAATCCTTGCCATTTGTGCGGGGGAGCCTCGATCGCTACAACAAATATGCGAACTCGACGATCGCATTGCCGAGAGTTTTTCCCAAGCGGCGATCGCCATTATGCACCATGGCGATCGCTTACCCGATCTAATTGCTTCCCACGGACAAACGGTGTTTCATCGCCCCCCTGCTATTGGTGATCATCAGAATGGTAAAACGGAGTTAGGTTACTCCGTACAACTGGGGCGAGGAGCGGTAATTGCTGAATTGACGGGAATTCAAACGATCTCTGATTTTCGGACGGCAGATATCGAAGCAGGTGGACATGGTGCGCCTCTAGTACCTATGGTGGATGCCTTGTTATTGACCGATCCCCACAAATATCGCGCTTGCCAAAATATAGGTGGCATTAGTAATGTCACCTATTTGCCTCCAAGTTCCATAGCTGATATCAAAGCTGATACAGAAGCTGATACAGAAGCTGATACAGAGCTTGGTTTTAACGCTGGTGGCGTATTTGGCTTTGATAATGCTGTGGGCAATGTACTGATCGATATGGCGACCCAAAAATTATTTGGTGAACCCTTTGATCGCGATGGAGCGATCGCCCGTCAGGGGAAGCCAGATTTAGTATTGATTGACCGATGGCTACAACAAGAATTTTTTGTAGCCGCACCACCAAAATCGACGGGGAGAGAGTTATTTAGCCCTGCCTATTTAGACAATTGTTTGGGGGAATGCCAAAATTTAAGCAATTACGATATTATGGCGACGCTGACAGAATTTACGGCCCGAGCGATCGCCAAAAGCTATCGAGATTTCCTACCCACATTTCCCGATGAAGTTTTAGTTGGTGGTGGTGGCGGACGCAATAGTTACTTGCTGGAGCGTTTACAGGATTTGTTAGCCCCTGCGATGGTCATGCGTACCGATGCTCTAGGGCTTGATGGTGATAGTAAAGAGGCGATCGCTTTTGCTGTTTTAGGATACCTGCGACTGAAAGAGCGCGATGGTAATTTACCCAGCGTCACAGGTGCGAAGCGATCGGTTTTATTGGGCAAGATCGCATAAATAAAGAGAGGATGCTTTGCATCCTCTCTTTATTTATGCGATTTATTTATGCGATAGATTTTTTATGAAGCTTTAAACTTCTTCTTCTTCATCGCCAGTAATGATCGCTTCATCTTCGACATAGGCTTCTGCTTCTTCGGCAGAGATTTCATATTCGATATCTTCGATATCGCCATGACGACCTTCATAGATAGCATCAGCAAGCTTGCCGACGATCAATTTGATCGAGCGAATTGCGTCATCGTTGGCAGGGATCCCAATGTCAACGCTATCGGGATCGCAGTTGGTGTCAAGCAATGAAACGATGGGAATTCTGAGCTTTTGGCATTCTTGAACAGCATTGTATTCGCGCTTGTGGTCGACTACGATCACAATGTCGGGGGGCTTACGCATAAGCTTGATCCCACCGAGATACTTGCGCAGTTTTTCCATTTCACGGCGAAGAGTCGATGCTTCCTTCTTAGGTAAGCGATCAAGTGCGCCACTTTCGTCGCGACGTTCGAGATCCTTGAGGCGATCGACACGGGTCTTAATGGTCGTCCAGTTGGTAAGCATTCCACCCAACCAGCGTTGGTTGATGTAATAGCTACCGCAGCGAGCTGCTTCCTGAGCGATGAGCCCAGCAGCTTGACGCTTGGTGCCCACAAATAATACCTTTTTACCTTGCTCAGAAGCTTGACGCAAATAGGCATAGGCTTCTTCGAGGTACTGTGCGGTTTGCACGAGGTCAATAATATGAACGCCATTACGCTCGGTGAAGATGTAAGGCTCCATCTTGGGGTTCCAGCGACGGGTTTGATGCCCGAAGTGAACTCCTGACTCTAGCAATTGTGCTAGGGTTACGACTCCCATTTAAATTTTCTCCTGTGTTCGGGTTTATCCTTGCGCCTGAGATGGAATCTAGTAGTTACAAGTAACTCTAAACACCCGAAACCTCAAGCGTGTGTTTTTTAACAGCTTGTCTAGGATAGCGCATAAGTGGCTCAATAGCAAAATGACGATATTAAAGCGATCGCCTTAATATATTTGCGGTCAAGTTTTCTAAGACCTAACACCAATTCACGAAAGTGTGACAACATATTTGTGAATTAAAAATTAAACCTCGTAAGGATTTTCAAGTTAAGAAATGGTATAGCCATTTCTTAACTTCAGTTCGGGTTAAGCTGGCAAATTTTAAAAGCCCAAAAGTAAAAGCCTTGC
>NZ_ALWB01000314.1 GCF_000332215.1 Pseudanabaena biceps PCC 7429 | reverse complement strand
GACTTTATTTGTTCTATGTCTTTTTTATGTATTGGTTCAAAATCCTCTAGTTGCCTTTGCCTTTGGTTTTTAGCCAGTTGTTGAGGTCGGCGATCGTCTCTAGGTCAAATAATGCTTCGGCTAAATTTTCTAACTGCTTTGCCGATAGTTTGTTGACCTTGCCCCTCAAGCTTGGGGTAATTTGCCCGAACTTGCGACCAAGCATCCGCAGCAGCATTGTGGCTTGCCCTTTCACTAGACCTCTCTGTTCGCCTAGTTTTAAGCCTCGTTGCTCACCACGCTGCTCGCCTTCTTCTCTTGCCTCTTGATAAACTCGCGTTTGCTTTAAATCGCTGTATGTAAACATTGCCTCAATCTCCTGCCGACCTAGCTTTGGGAATTTATAAACCAACACTGTCTCTATTAATTCTAATACCTGCTCTTGAATTTCGGTATTGTTTTCCTGCTCGATCTTTTCACCTAATTGTCTTGCCAGTCTGACAGCTTGACTTTCACTAGACAAGATGAGTTGAATAATACCGATCGCAAAAGAGTCTGTCTCCCGATCTAGGAGGTCTTCTAGGTAAACTCGCCTGATTCTCTGGCAGTCGAGCATTTCCCGCACATGGCTTCTTGGCTCTGGTTCGTAACTGCGCCTCGCAAAGATGGCGATCGCTTGCCATTCCTGTGCGGGACGGTATTGGTTTAAATATAAATATATCTCGGATAAGTATTCCCAGTAAAAGTCTTCCTTTTGCTGGAATTGAACTTCGATGAGATATATCGGTTTATCTTTGGCTTTGGGGCTAAATATCCCATCAAACCGAAAGGCTTTTTCTTTCACTTCCACTGAGCTAAATTCATAGCCTTCTGCTTCAGCAATCGGACGTTCGATTAGCTCAAACAGTAGAGTGTGAAAGGTGTTGAATAGTTGATAAAAGAGCGTATCAGTTTTCATATCCACTTAGTTTAGCAAAGTTTGGGATTGGGAAAATTCTTTTTTCTAGAAGATAGATAATCAAGGGGATAAAGCGGCTTTATCCCCTTGATTTCTAAGCAGCGACCAGTTCGCACAATATAGTCTTTTGATGCGTAGTCAGAGAAGCTGTGTATTCGCCCACCAATACTTTGGCGGAGTCTTTGGCGACGAGTCCCAGCAGGTATGGCTTTTTCCTACTTTTACGGATGACTTCTATCTGATATCTGCCATCTTCTTGACGTTGAGATACTACGATGGGAATACAGGCGTGTTCTCCATTTCCTGTCCATTTAGTTGATGCGAGTTCTCCATACTGTGCGCCCACTATTTGCAAGCGCATCAGTTGGTTGTCATGGAGGCGATCGCAGATCTCTGGCAGGAACATATTGAAGACTACGCTGGCGGTTCCATGATCGCCATTGTGACTGGCTTGCCACATGGCGGCGGCATAGGTTTGGGCAGTTTTCTCGCTTTTGTTGCGTAGTTTCTCGCCTAATCCTTTCGCCCATTGCACTGCGGCTCTCAGGATTTTCTTGCGGGATTCCCGATCGCTTGATAGTTTCATTGCTTCTCGTATTTTGCTGGTATATTCATCGCGACGGGCGATCGCTCTTTGGTAGAGGGTTTCGTTCGGTTTGCTGAATAGTTCGCGGAATTCGAGCAGAGTGCGCTCATGCAAATCGACGGGTTGCCAGATGGCATTTACAGCTTGAATCAGAAATGAGATTGCGTCTTGGTATTCGCCACTTGCTTGAATAGGTCTCGCGGGCTGTTTGCATCTCTGTTTTGAGTCGTAGTAGCTGCCATAGACTCCTTGCTGTTTGCGATCGATCAACCAGTCTAGTTTCGGTAAGCTTTTGCCCACTTCATCAAGAAAGGTTTGGTCGTGGCTGAGGTCGGATTTGAGCCGATCTACAGCAACTTGCACTTCTTGGGCTAAGCCTGCGATGTACTGATGGTTGCCTGTAGCCCATGCGGTGGCTAGGTAATAGGTAATCAATCCAATTTGATTTTCAGTAGATCTGAGAGCGACTTCAGCTAATGTGCCTTGGACTGGCACTTTGTCGGGTTTGTAAGTGGTGGGTTTGATGTGATGCTGACGGATTTCTTTGGCGATTACTGGTAGTTTCTGGACTGATTTCACGCAGAAGGTATCGCCATCAAAGTCCATGCCACAATAGTCACGGGCGATGTCTGGGTTGACATACATGGTTCCCTGTTGGTTTAAGCCTTTGATGTGTTTGTTTGTCCAAATCTGTAGGTCATTGCGATCGCGGATCGGATAGCGGAAGCCAACATATTCGCCTTCGGGCATTTCGGGGATGCACATTTCTAGTTCTCCTAGTTCGGGATAGGGCTGCGCCATGAAGCTGGAGAAGTTGATACCGCCACTGGTGGCTAGGGTTAACCAACGTCGTCTTACTAGGTCTTCAATCTTTCGCACCACATAGGGATGTTCTAGCAGTTGCCCGTGGATGTCATGTTTGAGGATTTCCGTGAGGATTTTGCCATCGGCTTCTTCCTCATTGCTTTCGGCTTCAGGATCATCGGTTTTGACCCATTGCTCTGTTTGTACTAGTTGACAAAGTTGTTTGATGTCTGATTGGGCAGCAACTAGGGTTTCCGCTTTCTGTTGAGTGGTGGGTAAGACATCTTGGGCGATCGCTTGTTGGCTAAACCATTGCCAGACGGTATAGGAGGTCTTGACTCGCCGCTTTTGGGCGAAGTTGACAATTCCTAGTTTTAGGTTGGCGAGTTTATGGATACCTAATGCTGGTTTATGTCCTTTAAAACATGATAATGGCAGAATTAGGTCGAGACCTTTGGGACAGTTTAGGCTGAGTTGCAAGGTTCCTTTGGCAACCCATTGATTGGCGATTCCTGCTCGGAATTGGAATGGGGTATTGGCGGGGATGACAAAGTCTTCGCTTTGGCGCAGTTGGTTGAGAAATTCATGGCTAATCTTGCCGTGACAGTCATCGGTGCGATGCTCTTTGTCTTGGACAATCAGGATAGTCACTCCTTCGATGCTATAGATTTTCAGGCATTCGGTCATCAGGATCGAGCCATAGTTGATTTGTCCCATCGCACTGGGGAAATAGGTGGCAAAGGGATTTAGTCCTTGACTGAAGAAGAAGTCTCCATGTTTTCTGGCTCCCGATGCTCCTGCTAGTTGGAATTTACCCATCCCTTTGCTTAAGGCGGCGATCGCTTGTTTCTTCAGAGGTGCAATGCTTTTGGCGGCGGTGCTGCGCTTGCTGGGGGATTTACTGGTTTTAGCGATGCTTTCGGCTTTGGCGATCTTTTGTAAGTAGCTGGAAATGTTGCCAATACTGAGGTTGATGTCTGGATGCAGGGCTTCAAGGAGGGTGTCCCGAAATTGGATCTCGTTATCGACGATCTCTCCTGTGGCGAGGTTAATCTTAGCGATCGTTAGCATCTGTTTTTGCTCTCAATGTAATTTAGCGACTACAGCCAATGGCTCTAGTCGCTTTTGGTCGTCAATTGGTGATGGACTAGGCTGCTTTCTTGTTTAGGTCTTGGCGATAAACGACAAATCCATTCTTTTGCAGTTCGTCAATGGTGGTGGGCTTGGATGGTAGAAAGTTGATCTTGCCTTCTTTGGTTGCCAGAATCTTGCAGCCATAATGGTTCTGCAAGCGTTGGATCACTTTCTCAATGGGCAGGTTGATATTCGCTAAAGCCCATCCCTTCTTTGCTTGGTATAGCCACATCTTGTCTGTACTGACTTGTGGTTTACGGGTTTTGGGTTTGCGAGATGTTTCAACCACTGCGTTGCTAGCTGCGACCATCTTTTCCAGTTCCTTGACGGGGATTTGTTCATTGATATGGACAATCAAGGCTCTGGTGGTTACGTGCAGTTCTTCTTGACTCAATTTATCGATGATTTTATCGGCAAGTTCTTCTGGGGTATCGAATCTTAGTTGACGTGCCATGTTTTTAGTCTCCTGACTTTAATTTTTGTGGACAATCGTTCGCGGACTTTACGCGCTAGCGTTCTTCTTACTTCTCTTGCTTGTCAATGCAGATTTCATTCTTTGATAGATATCTGCATTGACGAGCTTGCTCTTTTAATCTAGGCGGTTAGATAGAAAATCAATTCCTTCTTCTTCAGTTTTCGCCAGTTAGGGATTTTGCGTTCTTTGGCTAAGGGTCTTAGTTCTTGAACAGTCATTTTCGTGAGGGGCTTGGTAGCTAATGCCTCCATGATTTCAGTCTTTGCTTCCTTTACCTCTGCTTTCAGTTTCGGGGCTGCTTTTGCTGAGGGTAATGCTACTGTTGCATCTGGTAGCACTGG
>NZ_ALWB01000313.1 GCF_000332215.1 Pseudanabaena biceps PCC 7429 | reverse complement strand
CAATAATCATGACTGTAGATGTGCTTTTCTTTTTCTATCTACTTTAGGCAGTTTGTATCTCTTTTACTCTGCCTTTTTTTCCTTTTTTAGTCTAAACTCCAGTTAAAATGCTACTTTCTTAGAATTCGCGATCGCCCCTTACCACCCACAAAACCCGATCGCCTATTCCCCACATCAAACAGCGATCGCCCCTTACCACCCACAAAACCCGATCACCTATTTCCCACATCAATCAACAATAATTTAGTAGTGAAAGCGGCAGGCGAGAATTCTGATTTTATCGTCTAAAACTTCATAAACTAGACGATGTTCTTGATCAATCCGACGTGACCAACAGCCAGATAGATCGTGTTTTAGTGCTTCAGGTTGTCCTGTACCTTCAAATGGATTACGTTGGACTTCACGAATCAGTTTGATGATTTTTAAAGCTTTTTTACGATCACTTTCAATCCACCAAACTAAGTCCTCAAAAGCATCTGCATCAAATTCCAAGTTTTTCACAGGTTGCTTCCAAAGAGATTCCATCTTGACGTTTTCTGGCTTTAAGCAGTCTTTCTTTCATAGCTGGACTGCTAAGTAAATATGCTGTTTCTCTTTCTGCCATTAGTTCTTGCCAGAAGGCAATAGGGACAACTACGGAAACTGTTTGCCCTTCTGAATCACAGATGTATTGTAATGCGTTAGTCATAGCAGTCAGTACAACTTACTTGATTAATCATAATTATAACTGATCGCCCCTCATCACCCCAAACCCGATCGCCTAGATCTCAAACTCTTTTCTACTTCTGCCCATCTTTGGGAACTGTGCAAGCATAGGAAACTTGTCAAGGACTTTTGCTAGTAATAAATCGGCTGCTAGGGAATCATTTTGAGCAAGATATACCCACATATCCTCAAGGTCAAGATCTGCTTGTCGGGATATCTTAAATCGATTCATTTTTATGAGCTAAGCGTTTTTGACCACGATTTTTAATGTTTTCTAATAGATTGGGTAATGAGTCTGAATCGTATTCGGTGTAGTCACCATTTTTTAGTTGTGCAATTCCGAGGTTAATATCTTGTTGTAGTGTTGCGAGTTTCAGGGCGCGAAGTTCAGCTTCAGCTTGCTCTGCCCGATCGCATATTGCTTGAAAGGCATGAGCATCTTGGACAACGACTTCAGCTTTACCGTTAACAGTTAGAACCATAGGCGATTGTGTTGATTTAATGCGTTCGATAAATTCTTTGGCGTTGCGCTTGAAGTCGCTCAAGGAGTGGATATTTTTTAGCTCGATCATAGTTGTCAAAGCACTTAATTCGGATCTAATTTAATGATAACTGATCTTTCTTTGCGATCGCAATTTCTATGATTCTTCATAAATATCTATCGCCTTTTCCCTCAAAATCAAACAGTGATCGCCCCTCAACACTCAACATCCGATCGCCTATTCCCCACATCAAACAGCGATCGCCTCTCAGTAAATATGTTAATCTGAACTAGGTTGATGCTTTAAGCAAAGATAAAAATGGATACTTTAGCAGAAACATTAAATGTGAGATTAGCTAAATGGCAGCCAGATGTTGCTGAATTGGCGAGACAGTTCATTTTGGAAATAATTGATTTAGCTGATCGCGATGCGTTAGATATTTTGCGATCGCGTTCTGTGGAACAAGAGGTATTGGATTTGCTGGATGAATATTAAGCAGGGTGAAGTTTGGTTAGCGGATTTAGGGATAGCGGCAAAAACTCGTCCTGTTGTCATTGTTTCTCGTTATGATGCAAATCCTCCAAGAGTTTTAGTGATTTATGTTCCTCTGACGACTCAGTATAGAAATAGTGAGTATGAGGTCGTACTTCCTAATTTGAAGTTTCTTAATCAATCATCTATAGCTAATGTTCAGGGTATAGCTTCTATTCCTACGGCAAGATTAGAACGCAAGTTGGGAGATTTGCCAAGTGATGTAATGTTACAAATCAAGCAAGCGATTATTTTTGCATTGGATTTAAGTTTGTAAGGCAGTGATCGCCCCTCACCACCCATCAAACCCGATCGCCTAAATCTCAAAATCAAACAACGATCGCACCATTACCACCCACAAACCCGATCGCCTAAATCTCAAAATCAAACAACGATCGCACCATTACCACCCACAAACCCGATCGCCTAAATCTCAAAATCAAACAACGATCGCATGAATTATGGATATTTCATTTTGATGCTGATTCGTTATAATATTAGCGATAAATTTGCTAAAGAGGGGCAAATATATGACTAGTCGTGAGCAGCTTATCCAAGAGCTTACAGAGGTTCCAGATGAGTTAGTAAAAGTAGTTTTAGATTTTTTACATCGGGTTAAGACGACACGTATTCATCATCCTTTAGCCAAATTTGCTGGTATTTTGAGTGATGCTGAAGCTGATGATTTGCAGAACGTAATTAGATCGGATTGCCGTCAGGTGGATATGAATGAGTGGTGAAGTTGCGCTAGATACTTCCGTTGCGGTACGTTTTTTGAATGGCGATCCTGAAGTTGTTTCAAGAGTTTTGGCGTTGCCAGAAATATTCTTGTCGGCGATTGTGGCGGGAGAGTTATTGTTTGGTGCTGAGAACTCCACTCGCGCATTAAAAAATTTACCTCGCTATTTGGAGTTTATTGAGGCTTGTGTAGTTGTTCCAATTGAGAGAAGAACGGCGGTTGTTTATACACAAACCCGTTTGGCTTTGAAGCGAAAGGGACGACCAATTCCGATGAATGATGTTTGGATTGCGGCGCATTGTTTAGAACGGGGTTGGGTGCTTGTGACTGATGATTCAGATTTTGATTATGTGGATGGTTTGGTTATAGAGCATTGGTAAAGACAGCGATCGCCCCTCACACCCACAAACCCGATCGCCTATTCTCTCAAATCAAACAGCGATCGCCTCTCACCACCCATAAAACCCGATCGCCTATTCTCTGCAAATCAACCAGCGATCGCCCCTCACCACCCACAAAACCCGATCGCCCATTCTCTCAAATCAAACAGCGATCGCCCCATTCACCAACCACAAACCCGATCGCCTAAATCTCAAAACCAAACAGCGATCACTATCTCACCACCCATTAAATGCGATCGCCTATTCTCTCAACATCAAACAGCGATCGCTATTTAAGTTTTCATCAAACCGACTGTGATCGCTATTATTGTGAATCATGATTTATAGGCGATCGTTTTAAATCTTTAAAATCTTCTGATCTGCTCTCAAAACTCCGATTCAATAAAATTATTTGCTGAATTATCTCTTGGAAATTTGCAGTCTTTTTATAAATTCCTTTCTTGTTTCCCTTTTCAATTACCTTTTGCTGCAACCATGTATTGAAACCATGAGCAACCATACCTCGCCAAGATTCCCGATCAATTCTTTCTTTAAGATCAGGACACCACTTATCAAGGTATCTTGTAGCTGCTTCGTCGATTCCAAATTCATGTTGTTTCTCTTCTATCTTAAGTAGATCAGTCAATATTAGTAAATGAGCAACATTGTAACCAATAGTTCCAGAACGCACTCGAAAATAATCTTCAAGTTCCTGCTTTTGCTGTTCAACAATCGTATTCCATCTACCAAGTGCCATCAAAAATATACTCAATCTTTTTTTATCCGAGTTTGAAGCTTGATTACCTTGTGACAAGGTTCTAGCAAACTGAATTTGAATATCAATTTTAGTTAATTCAATCTCAGTTCTCACAGATGAACACACCGCACATTCATCATTTCCCCTATGCAATTTTGATGCAAAAGCGTCAAATTTTAATAAAAATGGAGTTACAATATTACAAGATTTACAATAAGAAAGATTACAGAGATCTCTGCCTATGGCATCCTTCAAGCTATTAACAGGTTTAAAGTATTGAAGTTTTCCGCTATCCATTTCTCTCCAAGTATAAACTGGATAACCTGTAGTAACAGTCAAATGATAAATCCACATTAATTGCGCCACTTTCTTGTTTTTTGTAGGATAAATTATCCAACCATTCCAATTAGAACACCAATATAAACTGATAGTTTTATCACCTATATCAATTAAATCAAATTCCTGTTTACTAAAAATCGATGAAGTCATGACTAAGCTTGATTCTTTCTTAATATGACCTTTTTTATCTAAGTCTAAAATAATTTGTCCAAAAGCTTTATATTTACCTTTAACAACTGCTAGAGCATCGTAAATCACAATACAACGGCTAGTTGCACGTGTGTAAGCACATAAAAGAGATGTTTCATCACTTCCAAGCCCAGCCCAAACGACAACAACAGGAGCGGGAGCATCTCAATTAGGCACTGAGTATAAATACTTAGGAGAAAAGAGGGATAAAATAGAAATAAATTAACCCGTCCAAGCAAATGACACCAGAAGAAAAAGGAAGACTTGAAGCCTGCACCAGAGAGATAGCGGAAATCCTG
>NZ_ALWB01000312.1 GCF_000332215.1 Pseudanabaena biceps PCC 7429 | reverse complement strand
TATCTTTAATTTATCAGCTTTTGCCTTTTTGTCAATTTCCCTTGGTTGAGCAATTACAATTTTTCATCATTAAAATCTGGCTCAACTTCTTCTATCTTTAAATTTTCTTTCTTTAAGGGAGTAGGTTTTGGCTTGAAAATTTCTACTATTTTTGATTTAACTGTTGAATAGTCTGGCGCTTCTAAATTTTTTTTATATTCACATGATGTGGTAGTAGTGAGAATTATAATAACAAAGATATACTGTTTTTTTAGCATTTAGATATTAAGGTGTATCTTATAAATTAAGTCAATCGAGTATCTATGCTTTATGTTTCTACATATAAAAATATAGTTATATATCCTTTAGAGTTTCAAGGTATATCCAAGCATTTTTTGCGATTTCACTAGCCTTATCTTGTACATTTACAAGATACCGAGCATTAGTAAATTTTGCTATCACTACATCCTTATAATTAGGATTAGGATCAATCAGTTGGCATAGTAAATACAGAAATTAAAATTGATTTTCTATTGCAGAATTTGCCATTTCAATAAGCTCTTGTAAGCTTTTTAAGTCATAAATACCGACTCTATATTGAACCCCACCTTGTCTCCAAAAAATGAAACCAGGACCGAGATAAGCTCCAAATGAAGGTGGCAGATAAAAACCTGATATTTCTCTGGCAAGAGTAATTTCTTGTGCATTTCCAAATCTATTATCATTTTTTTCGGGATGACGATTCATCTTGTGTAGTTGGATGCCTGACAATGAATCCTGATGGATAATTTCACCTTCAATGAAGCCATAAGTACAGCCTCTTGTGCCTCGACAATCCTTAACTTTACTAAAATTTATCCCAAATACATTTTTTGATACATAACCAACTTCTCCAAAAAGGTTTTCATCGATCAATGGGATAACCAGAGGCACTTTTGTCTTTATTCGAGTTTCTTGAATAGCTGCTTCTAGATTTAGTGGAATCAATTGTGCCAAAACCTTAGCATTGCATTCTAATAGTCTGCATTTTTCATTCATCCAAATATTTTTATCTGATTGACTGGTAACTTTTAACTGGCTTGTGATTCTTGATGGATCAAAATTAAGTGTTGTCATTACTAATGCGAAAAACACAAAGATGTTCATATCTTTTAACCTTTTTCTCCCTCTTTCTGTATCTTTTGCTTGGGAGCATCTCACTAATGCAATGAGTATTTCTACTTATAGATGACATATGAGAAAATGAATAAAAAATGAAGGTTAAAAAAGATGACACCCGAAGAAAGCAAAGTTCTGAAAGAACATCTAAAAGCTGCGGCGGCAATTCTATTGAATAATACCCCAAAAGAAGAAGCTAAAAAGCTTTAACAGCATAGAATTAGCAGTCAGAGACCACTTGCTCAAAGAAGTAGCACCAGAGATCGGAAATTTTTTTAATCAGCAGCAGCAAAACAAGAACAGGAAGAAGCAGAAAGATCCAGACCAGTCTAGGAACATGGCAAATTAGAGTCAAACAAGTTGCACAATTAGGTTTGAAAAAACGCAGCCGATTGAGTCCGCAGCTAGAAGCAAATTGTCTATTGCTGAGTGCCAACGTTTCTTACGAAAATGCGGCTCGGGACTTGCACAAGCTAACGGGAATATACGTTGACCACAGTACCCAGCAGAGGCTAGTCCACCGTCAAGAATTTGCAGAATTAGAATAGGGGAAACGATTACAGAACTTAGTATTGATGGTGGTAAGGCAAGATTACGCACAGAGAAAGGACAAGCCAGTGAATGGCGTGACTACAAGGCTGTAACTCTCAACAAACAAACTTGTGCAGCGTTCTTCCAAGAGAATGACAAACTGCTAGCTTCAGTAAATGCACAGCTTTTGGCTGACCCAGTTACTTGTTTAGGAGATGGACATCCGGGAGTGTGGAATTTAATGGCAGATATTGCTACTACATCGCAACGACGTGAAATTCTTGATTGGTATCATCTCAAGGAAAATCTGCATAAGGTTGGTGGTTCTAACAAACGGTTGCAGGATGTTGAAACTAGCCTCTGCGGGGTAATATCGACTCAGCCATTGCTGCCTTTGCCGATTGGGACAATCCTCAAGTTACGAACTTTATAGCCTATCTCGAAAGACACCGCCTCCGTATCCCTGACTACCAAGCTTTTCAAACACAAGGAATTACCATTGGCTCTGGTGCTGTTGAATCTACTATCAAGCAAATTGGGCGTAGAATCAAAATATCTGGTGCTCAGTGGAAGCGCGATAATCTTCCCCAAGTTCTTAAACATCGTTGCGCTTATCTCAACCTCAATCTTGCCTAAGTATATTTACTCAGTGCCTAATTGAGATGCTCCCTTTAGTCTTGACTCCGACCTTAGTTTTTTTGTCACGGGAAAGTAAATTTAAGCCAACATGACGAATAACAGCTAAGTTTTCAGCAGTATAGCCTCGACAACCTTGAGAAGCATCTTCATACAAAACCCAACATACAAAGAATCCAATGCAGTTGATTTTCGATACTCCAAT
>NZ_ALWB01000311.1 GCF_000332215.1 Pseudanabaena biceps PCC 7429 | reverse complement strand
CGCACGCGCAGCGTGCGCCGCAGGTTTTAGGGTTTGATATTTGTAAGCAAGCATTAGCTATATGAGCTTATTCCCAAAGGCGTTTTCCTTCCTGCCCACTTAAGCGATCGTGGGTGTCGCGTAACAGTCTAGGAATATCTAAGTTCTCTGGGCAACGTGGCAAGCAATCACCGCAATCCGTACAGCGAATTGCTTTATTCCCTGGAAACCAATGTCCCGCATTTTCAAACATTTTGTAACGATACTTGCCAAATTCCACCATGTCAAAGCCGATCGCTAAATTCCTTAACCTTAAAACCTCAGGAATATTAATCCCTTCAGGACAGGGCAAACATTTATAGCATTGGGAACAGAGATCGTTTTCTAAGAAGCTATAGCGACGATTCATGCAATCGAGTACTGCTTGCTCTAACTCCGACATCGGCTCATCGTGATCCCATGCATCTTGATGGGAATCAATTTCGGCAGGGTTAGCAGCACCGAGGCTGAGAGTATGAACGCGCGGATCGCTGAGCAGAAAGCGATCGCCCATATATAAAGCCGTAAAGGGATAACTAACCCCCGTTAATTCTTCGGAAGGGTTATAGAGCATTCCTCCTTTATCGGATGGCGAGATGATAAATACGCCCATATCTTTTTCATGGGCAAGCTGCACCGCAGGAGCATTGCGCTGATTGAAGTAGTAATAATGTAAATTGACTGACTCAAATAAATCCGTCTCAATCGTGTCGAGAATGACCTCAAGGGGCGCATGGGTAGAAAATCCCACATGACCGATTATTTTTTGATCGATCGCTTCTCTAACAGCTTTCATGCAGCCCTGAGGATTTTTTACTAATTCGAGGTGTTCGTATAGGTTAATTCCATGAATATCGAAGTTATCGATATAGTCCACATTCATTCTTTTTAAGGACTGCTCGATCTGGCGACGCATGGAGTCGGCATCCTTAGTTGGCGATATTTTAGTAGTTAGGTAAAAGCGATCGCGCCTTGCCTTCAATCCATTTTGCATCGCTTTGCCAATGAATTCTTCGCTTTTACCGTAACCTTGGGCAGTTTCAATATGATTGATCCCCACTTCTAAAGCCCGCAAAATGGTTTTATGGGCATTCTCTGCCGATTCCAAATAGCGCATTGCTCCTAAGGAAAATACCGACAGGAGCATTTCAGTTTTGCCAAAACGACGATATCGCATAGTCTGTCCACTAAATATAATTATCTTACCCAAAACAGATATAGGGACGCTTAGCGTCCCTATATCTGTTTATCCCATGATGCTATAGCTAGCTCTAATACCAATTCTCAAAATGGCAACGCCATTTTGGGAATCTCAAATTATCCCGAACTCACGTTAAATAATTAGCGTTGCGGTGCTTCGCGCCGCAACGTCTAATTCTTCACTGAGAAAGGAGTATCAAGTTAAGAAATGGCGTAGCCATTTCTTAACTTGGCATTAAAATTGGCGACGGGCAAAGATAAAAATGGTAACTGCTAGAGTCAACAAGGCATAACTGAGAATGTAAACGCCATTGTTAAACATATCCATGATGCTTGGCAAAATATTATAAACTGCGTCATTTTTGAGATTTGCACGGGATAGATCGGGCAAGATCATGTAAAAAGTGCGCGTTACTGCCTGCAAGCTGGGATTCTTGGAAATTTCGCCTAGTAGTAATAGATCGCGGCTAAAGTTACCAATCAAATAGGCTCCAAGGGTTAGTAAAGAGGCAATCAACGAACCTGTAAAGGAGCCAAAGAAAATTGCGATCGCCCCTAGTAGCATAATTTGCCAGAAGATAAAAAAGTTAGCCGTGAGAATCGCGGGAATCGGAATAGGGATTTGCTTGATCGCCATCAGAATGACAAAAATCACGGTCATAATCGAGACCAACGCCCCAACTACAGCCGTAAGTCCAAGGTGCTTACCCAAGACAAATTCAGCGCGATGCATGGGTTTGGCAATTAGGATAAAGATTGTGCGTTTGTCAATTTCTTTATTAATTAAGTTAGTACCCACTAACACCGCTACAATCAAACTCACCACCTCGATCGCCGCAATGCCCACATCCACGATCATCTTTGCCGATGAATCATAGGAAAATTCGGGCAACAGCAGCATTGCTGACACCACGATCGCAATGTATAGCAAAGATAAATAAAGCACTTGTTCGCGTACGGTTTCGCGAAAGACATTAGTGGCGATCGCCCAAACGCGACCTAAACTTAGACTCAGGTTCAAGCTCAAGTTCATAGGTCTACAAAATCCTCATAAGTCCTAACATCATTGCATTTTATCGCAATTAGCTAGCCGCAATTTATAGTTGTCGCCCAACGTATTAGGATATGGTAGTGAAAGAGGGCTGCTTTGCGGCTCTCTTTCATTCGTGGGGTATCCTAACAAGCTATGAATAACTGGCAAACAATTCTTACCTTCATCCAAGAATTAACGAAACAAGTCGGAGCCCGCCTACTTGCGGACTTTGAAGAAGCGAGAGTCGCCATTAACAAAGACGATGGCAGTCTTGTCACCAGCAGCGATCGCTGGGCAGATGAATATATAAAATTATCCCTAGAAAAAGAATTTCCTGAATATGGCGTTTTAACGGAAGAATCAACGCAAATTTTGCCCGATCGCGAATGGGCTTGGGTCGTCGATCCCCTTGATGGCACAACTAATTTTGCTAGAGGTATCCCGATTTGGGCAATATCCCTAGGCTTATTGCATCACGGGACTCCCGTTTTTGGCTATGTTGCCGTCCCACCCTTACACCAAAATATTTATGGCTGGGCTGATGAGAATGGCTCGGCAGCTTTTTTGAACGATCGCGAGATTCATCTAGCTGATATCGCTCCCGATCCCGATGCTTTGAGTAATTACTTTTTTAGTGCCTGTTCTCGCAGTCTAGCCAAAATGGGCAGAGCGGAATTCCCTTTTAAAATGCGGATGATGGGAGCCGCAACTTACAATATTTTAACCGTAGCGATCGGCTCTACGATTGGCGCAGTGGAAGCAACTCCAAAGATCTGGGATATTGCGGCGGCATGGGCGATCATCAAAGCGATCGGCGCGATCTGGATTCCCTTAGAGGATTCTCAAAATATCTTCCCCTTAGAAATGGGTAAAGATTACGGTCAGCGCAACTTTCCCTGCTTGATTGTCAGCCACCGAGAACTACTACCAATGGCAAAGGAAATAATAGAACCATTTTTTCATTGACATTCCTAAACCATTTACAGCAATTATGCCTAGCTACTTATATTCCATCTGTTAGAATTGCGGTAACTTAACACCGCGCTTGTACAAGCTATGGTTAACCTCACTTATACAACTAATCGGATTCTTCCCACTGCTGAAGAATTGCCATCATCTGACGAAACGCCTGTGGATAATCAGTTACAAAATGACATCCCAAATTTATTGCTGAGTTTATTAGCCTCTATTTGGGCAGATCGTGATGATTGGTACTTCGGTGTAGATATGGGTATTTACTATAATCCTGATGAACCTGCGATCGTGCCTGATGGCTTTCTTGCTATGGGAGTCAAGCATAATATGGGTGAAAGAGGAAGGCTTAGCTATGTGCTGTGGGAAGAGCAGAACATCATGCCGATATTTGCCTTAGAGGTTGTCTCTGAGCGCTATAACAGTGAATATGAGGACAAGTTAGCCGATTACCAAGCATTAGGTATTCTCTACTATGCGATTTACAATCCCTTAAGTGGGCGCAGGGGAATATTTAAAAATAGGCAGAGATTGGAAGTTTATCGACTAATCGCGGGTAAGTACGAACTTTTACCGATTGAGAATAACTACATTTGGTTGCCAGAAATTGATTTAGCTCTCGGTTATGAACAGGGAGAACATATTGCTTGGCTGCGTGAATGGCTCTATTGGTATAATACTTCAGGCGATCGCTATCTCACCGCTAACGAGAGGGCAGCAAATGCTGAAATCATGGCTGCACAAGAACGTCTAGCTAAGCAACAAATGCAAGCGATCGCTGACCAAGAACGGCAACAGAAGGAAAAATTAGCGGCTTATTTACGGTCAATCGGGGTTGATCCTGATGCAATTTAATTGATTAGCGTGGTGAAGCCGCGCTAATCAATTAAATTATCGAACCCTTAGTTGCAATGCGATCGTCAAAGACAAAACATTCTCCTTCCCAGAGGCTTTCTTCGGGAGGGATTTCGGCTAAGTATTTGAGAATGCCACCTTTGAGATGGTAAACCTCATCAAACCCTTGAGCCAACATATAGGCGCTTGCTTTCTCGCAACGGATGCCACCTGTGCAAAACATAGCGATCTTTTTACTTTTATCCATAGCAAAATTCTCTTCCACGTACTTAGGGAACTCATGGAAGAAATCTAAATGCGGATCGATCGCTCCTTTAAAAGTACCGAATTCCACTTCGTAAATATTGCGCGTATCAATCACGATTACCTCTGGATCGGAAATTAACGCATTCCAATCCTTAGGATCGACATAGGTTCCCACTTCTTTACTGGGATCGATACCTGATACTCCAAACTTCACTAATTCCTTTTTAAGTCTTACCCGTAGTTTGTTATAAGGCATGACATCAGAAGTAGTTTCTTTATGCTCCAAATTTTGTAGACGCGGATCGGAGCGAAGATAACTTAATAGCGCATTAATACCTTCTCGACTCCCTGCAATTGTGGAATTAATCCCCTCTGGTGCGAGTAAAATTACCCCCTTAAGTTCGCGATCATTACAGAAATCCGTGATGGGCGATCGCATCTCTCGATAATCATTCAAATCAGCAAGGCTCAATAGGTGTTTCGGGGAGGTGAAAGAAAGGAAGAATTTGATAATATTGTAGCGAAATGTAAAAGCCGCGATCACTATGCTGAG
>NZ_ALWB01000310.1 GCF_000332215.1 Pseudanabaena biceps PCC 7429 | reverse complement strand
CCTGCGGTGCACGCTGCGCGTGCACCGCAGGTTTTAGCTCTGGATTTTAATTATGCTGAGGTACTTAGACGCAGTGCAGTTAAACTAAGACATAAAGATCATAGATTTAGATCATAAATTACAAGGCATGGCACTTTTTACACTGCGATCGCTCAGAAAAGACTTTGGTATCAAAGAAATCCTCAAGGATGCTAGTTTTAGCCTCGATGAAGGCGACAAAGTTGGGTTGATCGGAACCAATGGATCGGGAAAGTCTACATTACTCAAAATGATTGCGGGACTTGAGCATAGCGATGGGGGCGAACTATGGGTCAATTCCAGTGCCAAAATCATTTACTTGCCACAACAACCAGACTTAAATGAAGAAAATACCGTACTCGAACAAGTGTTTGCCGATAGTGGCGAACAGATGGCATTGGTTAAGGAATATGAGGAGATCTCCGATAAATTGACCCACGGACATGGGGATCAGGATCGTTTACTAGAGCAGCTATCGCGGGTCTCCGAACGGATGGATCTAACGGGCGCATGGGATTTGGAAACCAATGCCAAAATCGTCTTAACCAAATTAGGAATTGACGATCTCGAAGCGAAAATCGGGAGCCTTTCAGGGGGATATCGTAAACGGATTGCGATCGCCTCAGCCTTACTCTCTGCTCCCGATGTTTTATTAATGGACGAGCCAACTAACCACCTTGATGCGCTCTCTGTGGAATGGTTACAAAGCTACCTTAATCGCTATCGTGGTGCATTATTACTCATTACCCACGATCGCTATTTTCTGGATAAAGTTACCAATCGGATTATTGAAATCGATCGCGGCGATTTGTATTCCTATGCAGGCAACTATTCCTATTACTTAGAAAAAAAAGCTGAAGCCGAAGAATCCGTATTAAGCACACAACGCAAACACGCTGGACTATTGCGACGAGAATTGGAATGGCTCAAAAAAGGTCCTAAGGCGAGAAGTACTAAACAAAAAGCTCGCATCGATCGCGCCCATGCCCTGCAAGCAACTGAATTCAAACAGGCTAATGCGAAAGTTGATATCACCACCGCAGGGCGGCGCATTGGCAAAAAAGTGGTCGAACTTGATCGCATTGGTAAATCCTACGGCGATCGTACTTTAATTAAGGGCTTTTCCTATAACTTTACCCCCGAAGACCGCATCGGCATTATTGGTAGCAATGGTGCTGGCAAGTCCACCTTGATGAATATTGTCACGGGACGTTTGCAGCCCGACGAAGGAACGGTCGAAATTGGTACAACAATCCATTTTGGCTACTTCGATCAGCATTCGGACGATCTCGCTGAACATGGCAATCAGCGAGTAATTGACTATCTGAAGGATGTTTCGGAATTAGTCAAAACTGCCGATGGTAGTGTGATTACAGCTTCGCAAATGTTAGAGCGCTTTCTTTTTCCTCCCAATCAGCAATATGCACCAATCAATAAACTCTCTGGAGGGGAAAAGCGACGTTTATTTCTATTAAAAGTATTGATGGCGGCTCCGAATGTCTTAATTCTTGACGAACCGACCAATGATCTTGACGTTCAGACCCTCGCAGTTTTAGAAGAATATCTCGAAGATTTTAACGGTTGTGTGATTGTGGTTTCCCACGATCGCTACTTTCTCGACCGTACTGTGGATATGGTGTTTTCTTTTGAGAAGGCTGGAGAAGTCCGTCTATATCCTGGCAATTATTCGGTTTACTTGGAATATAAAAAAGATGAAGTGGAGGCCGAGAAGGATGCTAATGTCACCAAAGAACTATCGCATAAAGCTGCTAAAGAGCAAAAGCCGAATAATTCGGTTCCATCCAAACCATTAACTCCATCAACGACGGAAGTCGCTAAGCCCAAAACCGAGATCAAAAGAGCATCACAACTTTCCTATAAAGAAAAACGTGAGTATGAATCGCTAGAAGCAAAAATCCCCAAACTGGAAGAAGAAAAAAGCCAAGTGGAGAAAAAACTTTATCATAATCCTCCCAGTGGACATCAAGAACTACAAAAGCTGTCCGATCGTTTAGCCGAGTTAACCCAAGAAATTGATCGTTCAACCGAGCGATGGCTCGAACTCGCTGAACGAATTTAGCTGCTATATTCTTATTAGTTTAATAGCTTCGCCCATAACATTGCAGTGATGAAACCCGCTCAATCTGACCAGACGATATCTAGTGATTCAACTAGTAGTTCAAATTGGAATCTATCTCGATTTGGTTTGGATTTTAAAAATCATCGCTGGTGGATGGAGATGCTCTGCATCGCGATCGCCTATTTTGTGGTGTCGAGGATCACGGCTAATACAATTATTGCCAAAAGTATTGGACCATCCCCTGTTTGGCCTGGAGCGGGGGTGATCGTAGGATTGCTTTTAGTTTGGGGGCGATCGCGCTGGTTGGGTGTTTTCTTAGGGGCGTTGTATCTCAATTCCCACCGCAGTGGGCTTTCAATTCAAGCGATATTTACCGCTTCAGGTTCGACCATTGGCTCCTTAATCACAGTCTCTTTGATTTTGCACCTCACGGGTACAAATTATCCCTTCAAGCAAGTTCGCCATGTAGTTATCTTCTCCCTATGCTCGTTATTTAGCGGGACAGTGCTTCAGACGATCACAGGAGTCACTAGTTATATGTTGCTGGGCATGTATATCAAGGGCGGATTTTGGAGCTTTTTCTGGCCTTGGTGGATTGGTGATTCGGTGGGGGTTCTCCTCTTTGCGCCCTTAGTATTGGCATGGTTGCGATCGCTTCAGGATAGTGCCATTCAATCTTGGCGAAGTTGGGAAGTCTTAACAGCTATAACGAGTCTGATTGCCGTTGCTTATTTTTCCTTTTATGACAGCCAACCAATCGAATACCTATTATTACCACCTTTACTATGGTCGGCTTTTCGGTTTGGGGCAAAGTTAACAACTTTGTTGGTGATGCTTGTGGGGATGACCGCCTCAGTGGCTACAGCCTATAAATATGGGATTTTTTATAAAGCCATGGAAAAGGGAGATTCCCTGCTACTTTTGCAAATTTTTATGGGCGTAATTGCCGTAGCAACCATGGCTGTTCTCGCGATCGTTGCTGAAAACCGTAAAGCAAATCTCCGTTTGCAAATGGCTAATGCCGACTTAGAGCAGAGGGTCTTAGATCGCACTAGAGAGTTGCGCCAGAGCGAAACAAAAGCCTTAGAACTAGCTGCTAAGGCTGAAGCGGCAAATCAGGCTAAAAGTACTTTTATTGCCAATATGAGTCACGAACTGCGATCGCCATTAAATGCGGTGATTGGCTTTTCGCAGCTCATGATGCGGACAAACGACTTACCAAGGGAACATTATGAAAATGTCAGTATTATCAATCGCAGTGGTGATTATTTATTGACATTAATCAATAATATTCTCGACCTATCGAAAATTGAAGCGGGTAAGACAACGCTCAATAGGCAAAATTGCGATTTGTACTATCTCCTTGAAGATTTGGAGGATATGCTCCAGCTAAGGGCGACCAATGCGGGAATAGAGTTGATTTTTGTGAAAGATGATCGGGTGCCGCGCTTTATCCGTATTGATGAAGTTAAGCTCCGCCAAGTTTTAATTAATTTACTTGGCAATGCCATCAAATTTACGAAAATGGGGAATGTCAAGCTGCTCGTTTCAACTATCGATGTTGCCGAACAAGACTGCACTTTAAATTTTAGCGTTCGGGATACAGGGGTGGGGATCGCCCCTGAAGAGTTGTCAGATTTATTTGTTTCGTTTTCTCAAGCTCAAGCGGGAAAGGAAAAACAAGAAGGGACAGGACTAGGCTTATCCATTAGTCAAAGGTTTGTCCAATTAATGGGCGGAGAAATTACCGTGGCTAGCGAACTTGGTAAAGGTACGACCTTTCAATTTCAAATTCCCGTACAGTTGGGTAAAGAAGCGATCGCTGATACTAATCCCAAAATGCGGACTTTAGCCCTTGCCCCCGATCAACCCACTTACAAAATTTTAGTTGTCGATGATAAACCCATTAATTGCCAACTATTGATTAAGTTATTGCAACCGATGGGCTTTGAGGTGCAAGAGGCGAGTAACGGACAAGAAGCGATCGCTATTTGGGATCGCTGGGAACCGCATCTAATCTGGATGGATATGCGAATGCCCATCATGGATGGATATGAAGCCACAAAACATATTAAGTCCACCATTAAAGGGAATGCGACGGCTGTAATTGCCCTCACTGCTAGCGTTTTAGAAGAAGAAAAAGCCATCCTGCTTTCGGCTGGGTGTGATGACTTCATTCGCAAGCCTTTTAGCGAACAGATGATTTTTGATACCCTTGCGAAGCATCTTGGCGTAAGCTATTTATACGAACAGATTCCCACTCACGCTCAGGAGCTAGAATCTTCTTCCCTAGAGATAAACTTAACTTCTGAAAATTTAAAAATTATGTCCGAAAGCTGGATTATGCAGTTATACAAAGCAGCAATGGAAGCGGACAAAAATATTGTGATTGGGTTAATCGATCAAATTCCCGAAGAAGAAATTTCCCTAGCGCGATCGCTAACAAAACTAGCCCGTAATTTCCAGTTTGAGAAATTAATTGACCTCACCGAGCCTGTCATATTTAACGTGAGTTCGGGATAATTTGAAACGGGCTTTGAGGAAGGGTTTGCGTAGCAA
>NZ_ALWB01000309.1 GCF_000332215.1 Pseudanabaena biceps PCC 7429 | reverse complement strand
TATGTGCCACTATCGTGATCGCTACTATTTCACGGAAGTTATTATTTTACTAATTTTATACCAAATCACAAAATGGCTACGCCATTTTGTGATTTTAAAACCCTTACTGGGTTTGGTTTTTAATTCCCAAAAGTGTAGCCACACTTTTGGGAATTAGTATTATACCAATTCCCAAAATGGCAACGCCATTTTGGGAATCTCAAAACCTTAATGGGTTTGGTGTTTAATTCACAAAAGTGTTGTCACACTTTCGTGAATTGGTATTACTTAAGATGTAATTAAAAAAAACGCGGTGCTTAGCACCGCGTTTTTATTGGATGACAATAGATTCAGTACTGAGATTAAAATTGCTTTTAAGCAGCTACTAGGCAATCAGATACTAAGCAATCAGATACTAAGCAATCAGATACTAAGCAATCAGAATCTTGCAGTTGTTGGTTAGATTGGTTCATAAATGTATCAATACTAGGCAAAACAGCAAACAACTGATCAACTCTAGTAATTTCAAATACAATTCTTACCGATGGTTGGAGAGAACAAAGCAGCAAATTACTCTTTTGCGAGTGCATTAATCTGAGGGATGCTAATAATTTTTGTAGACCTTGGCTATCGATAAATTCTACATTCTCCATATCGACAATCAAGACTGGAACTTTTTTATTATTCATCATCACATTGGCTGAAATCCAAGACTCAACTTTGCCAAACAGTTCAGAGCCTGCAAGATTATCGAATTTACTATCTGTCAATTTGATAGTAAAAGCAGATTCGCTATTTGAGCCTTGATGAAAAGATAGCTGATTAACTTTAGTAATTGTATCCATTGTTCTACCTTTTAATTGCTTCGAGAGAGTAATACTCTTGTTTCCGATCATGTCATCTACTAAAGCAATAAATGTGGATTGATTGACAACACAAACTACTTTCTTGCTTCATGTGCTCAATTATTCCCTTTTTTGTAACTTATGAAATCATTAATAGATATATAAAGGTTAGTAAAAAGAAGTGACAAAGTTATATAAAAGTTATTTTTATCATCTTGCTATAAATTTGGTAAAAACTATGTAGTGGCATATACCAAAAAGCATAAGTGATCGTTATGGGCAGTAGATCACCGTAGAAAATGCCACTGCATTTTCTACGGTGAATTCTCAATGACTTAGACGATTTCCCCAAAGAGGTCGTAGTGATCGGCAGCGGTAATCTTAACCGAAAACATCGTTCCAAGGGTTGCTTTACCCTGCGGATCGCGTACATAGACAACGCCATCAACATCGGGAGCAAATCTTGCCGATCGCCCAATTAGTTCGCCTGTATTGGGATTTTCCTGTTCGATCAGTACCTCTACGGTTTTACCAATTTCCAGTTGGTTTTTGCGGAAGGAAATTTCCTGTTGGGCAACCATAATGCGATCGCGTCGCTCTTGCTTGACCTCTTCGGCAATTTGGTTTGGCAGATCAAAAGCAGGAGTGCCTTCTTCGGCGGAGAAAGTAAATACACCTACATGATCAAACTCATGACGCTTGACAAATTCGAGTAAATGCTCAAACTGCTCTTCTGTTTCCCCAGGAAATCCCACAATAAAAGTGGTACGGGCAATGGCATCAGGCAGTGACGCTTTGATTTGTTCCATGATTTTGTCATTAACTCGCCCTTGCCAAGGACGGTTCATCGCCCGCAGAACATCAGGATGGGAATGTTGCAAAGGCAAATCGAGGTAAGGAACCACATTAGGGGTAGACTTCATGGCGTTGATTACCTTGGGTGTCAAGCCTGTAGGATAGGCATAATGCATCCGAATCCAAGGTACATCCACTTGACCGAGGGCAGTTAAGAGTTCGGCAAGGCGAGGTTGACCGTAAATGTCCAGTCCGTAGTTAGTCGTGATCTGGGAAATGAGAATGATTTCTTTTACGCCTTCGGAAGCTAGGCGATCGCATTCAGCGACAATCGACTCAATCGATCGCGATCGCTGATCGCCACGTAAATGGGGAATGATGCAAAAAGCACAGCGATAGTCACAACCTTCGGCAACCCTTACATAGGCAACTGCCTCGTTGGTGGTGCGATAGCGCGGCACGGTGTCATCGGCAATATAGGTAGGAATTTGGGTAATTTCTTTGACCCGTTCGCCTTTTTCCGCCCGTTCGATTACATCGACAATTTTTTGATAGTCACCAGTACCAACGAGAGCCACCGCTTCAGGAATCTCATCCAGCAACTCCTGTTGGAAATGTTGAGCCATGCAACCAGCGATCACGATGCGTTTGCCCATTTCGGCAAGTTCAACCAATGTCCGCACCGATTCGCGCCGAGCATCTTCGATAAAACTACAGGTATTGACGATCACATAATCTGCCAATTCTTCATTACTATCGACTTGATAACCTGCTTGCACTAACAAGCCCAGCATATGTTCCGTATCGACGCGGTTCTTTTCACAACCCAAGTGAGAAAATGCGATCGTGGGTTTGACGGGTTGAACCAGATTGACCATATTTGTTAATGACGCGATTTACGATCGAGCATGAAATTTCCGACATACTAGCTTAACAAATCTTTAGGCAATGCGATCGCTATGATTGAATTTCTGATTCTTCAGGAATAGGTTTTGGTTTTGGTTTCAGTCTCTCAGCACAGCTTTTAGAGGTAGCCTGTAATAGTTTGGCGGTTGGTCCCAAGGTAACATCTTGATAAAGGCGATCGTATTCCCTCTGGTAATGGGTGGCAACGATATCGCTTTGAATGGCAACTAACACTTCGTCATTGGTGTGATTTGCCGCATGAGTCCAATTGTGGGAACCCGTCAAAACTAGATTGCGATCAAGAATGGCGAACTTGTGATGTAGGGTATCGCCCGCTACTAGATTGGGAATCCCCACAGTTTTTAGGGGCTGCTTCCACGCACTATTTTTACCTGTTTTGCAATCTTGAGTAGACTGTAAGCCCCACATATCAAGGGTAGAAGAATAATCACGGTAGGCAAATTGGGGCTCCACTAAAGTCCGAATCTGCACATTTTGTTGTTGTCGCTCTTCAAGGATTGCCGAAACAAATTCATCAGAATAGACAAATAGAGCCATATCAACCGTTTTCTGCGTTCCTGAGACTGCCGTGGCAATCAATCCATTACTTGTCTGTTCGCGCGGTGTATCTTCTGGATCTGGCGAAAACTTTAGGCGGATCTGCGCTCCATCAACGATCAGATATTCAATTTTACGCGAGGGTTTTTTAATACCAAAGAGGCTATCAGTTTTGCCTCCTGGTCCATCACCCCACATAGTATTAAATTCCTGTTTAAACTTAGCGGCAAGTTCCTTGTTCTCAATACGTAGGAGATTATTGGCATTGCCTCTCGTTTCGGGTTTTGTAAAATCACCGTGGATATCGCTCATCGTGTAATTTGCCGAACCAAATAAAACGACTCGATCGTCAATCACCATAAACTTATGGTGCATTAGTCCGCTTCCCTTAGAACCATCCGCCGTATCATCAAGCCAAGGCACATTAGTTGTCTTGATTAACCTCAAACCATCACGACGATCCAATTCCTCTTCACTTAAACGACCGTCTTTATTGACATCGGCAAACTTTTGAAATTCTTTATAACGATCGCGATCGCGAGGATTCATTTTCTCGATCTGATCGGCAGTAAACTCGCTCCAAGCTTTACTATAGTTACTCTCTAGAATTAAACGGACATTTACACCGCGCAATTTGGCATCCACAATCGCCTTAGCTATATTCGGTAAGCGTAATTCTTGGACGGCAATATCGATTGTTGTTTTCGCTTTGGTGACGTTATCAATTAACACTCTTTCCAGATTGTCGCCAAGCCGTTCGATATTACGGTAGGGATCGGTGTATCGATTAGCTTGATTGTAATTAAAAAATACTTGAATGTTCGGATGCTGGGGTAAGGCAGGGACTATACCTGACTGGATCTGACAGGATTTAATGGCGATCGCAACTAGTAGCGTTATCCCGCAGAGAAAAACCCAATAAGCGATTTGACGAGGCAACAGTCGGAATTGATGATATAGCCGAGAATAGGCTAGATAACCCATACAGGCAAGACTTCAAATTTTGCAATTCTAGTCTACAGCCTTAGCAATGAAATCCTATGGTCAATTTAGCGATTTGCCTTAAATAGCTATCACCTAGCTAACCTGACGGACTTTGCCCTGATCAACGGCTTGCATGAGGTATTCCAAAGCTTCATAGTCGGGATCGGTAATGTATCCTTGTTCGGAAAGCTCGTGGTTAATCATATTTTCCATCTCAGGGGTGAGTCTTTTAATGAGGAGAGCGCGATTCACTAGGTTTCTAATTACACTCTTGTTATTCATCATCTTTGATCCTTTTTGATCCTTGGGCGTATGTTTCAGTAGCGATTAGAGTTAGAAAAGTAGATCTTGCAAGGGATATTGCACCGCGCTTTGACTGATGCCTCATCACTTTTTTAGGACTACTTCTATAGGAATAAGTTTCCTCTAAACTCAAGGATCTGGATGTGACTTGTATCCGTGGTCACAGGTGATTGATATCGAAATTTTAAGCAGGCTAAATCTCTAAGATCCTGTGATCTCTATCACAGTTATCCACCCCTTGACTTAGGACAAATCAAATCCCAAGAATTGACTGGCGGCGCGAAGCGCCGCCAGTC
>NZ_ALWB01000308.1 GCF_000332215.1 Pseudanabaena biceps PCC 7429 | reverse complement strand
TGCGGCGCACGCGCAGCGTGCGCCGCAGGTTTTAGATCTGGATTTTAATTACGCTGAGGTACTTACAACACATTGCGCTCAAACCCAAACCAATGAAATTTTTGAAAGCGTTGCTTTGCAACGCTTTCAAAAATTTCATTGTGGTTCGTTTGATCGATAATTGCTATAGGAAGAGAATGGCAAGATAAGGGTTTAGTGGTATAGCTATATTTACTTAAGTCAGGACATCAAACCCAATAGAGAATTGCGGCGTTTCGCGCCGCAACTCTCTATTGGGTTTGATTTTTGTTCTAACATTACTGACTATAGCTATAACTATTCCTAGTAAATGACATTAAATGACAGATACCGTTAGAAGTTTAGGCGAGCAAGGACTGCTGAAAATTTTTCGGCATTTTTGTAGTGCCGTGGTGGGGGATGATGCTGCTCCGATGGGGGGAACCTTGCCAGAACATCAAATGGTTGTTACCACGGACATGCTGATCGATGGTGTGCATTTTAGCGATCGCACGACTAGTCCTGAAGATGTTGGTTGGCGGGCGGCGGCTGTGAACTTATCAGACTTAGCCGCAATGGGGGCTAAGCCTTGGGGTTTAGTCATGTCAGTAGGACTGCCCCCTGATACGGAGGTCGCTTGGATTGAAGGTGTCTATCGAGGCTTTAGTGAATGCTTGCAACGCTATGGCACGGAGCTAGTAGGTGGTGATACGGTGCGATCGCCTGTTCGGACATTATCCGTAACAGCCTTCGGTCAAGTGCCTAAGGATCGGGTCATTCAGAGACATACCGCCAAGGTGGGTGATGCGATCGCGATTACAGGTTGTCATGGACTCTCTAAGGCAGGTTTGGAAATTCTATTTAATGAAGGTTTAAAAGAGAAGTTATTATCGCCGCTGAAGGTTGGTAATCGCATTCTGGCAGGATCAGAGTTAGCGCAGGCTATCTGTCGCTATCATCAGCGACCAATTCCCCGTTTTGATGCGATCGCCCTATTGCATAAACTACTCAGTCAGCAAAACTACGTAAAGGATTTTCCCGTTTCGGGCATGGATAGCAGCGATGGCTTAGCCGATGCGATCGCCCAAATTTGTCGAGCTAGCCATGTTGGAGCCAAGATCTATTGGCGATCGCTACCAATTCACAGGGCGGTAAGGACTTTGGCAGGCGAGCGGGCGTTAGATTGGGTCTTGTACGGTGGGGAAGATTTTGAACTGGTCTTATGTATGCCAATGGATTTAGCAGTGCAGTTTGTCAATCGATTATCTGGAGCGGTGATTATCGGTGAAGTGATTGAGGGTAATCAAATTGATGGGCTAGAAATGCGATCGGCTTTTCAGCATTTTGATTAAGTAATACCAATTCCCAAAATGGCAACGCCATTTTGGGAACCTCAAAACCTTACTGGGTTTGGTGTTTAATTCACAAAAGTGTGACAACACTTTTGTGAATTGGTATAAGTAGCTAGGCATAAGTAAAATTAAAACCCAGAAGAGTATACCGCCCGCGCAGCGGGCGGTATGCTCTTCTGGGTTTGTTTTTTTAATCAGCATATTGACTCTCCCCTTAGGGTAGACGATGTAATTACAACAAGAGGTTTAAGAGGTCAACGAAATGCTCAAAATTGGAGACTTTTCTAAGCTCAGTCAGGTGTCTATAAAGGCTCTGCGCCTCTACGATGAGATGGGATTGCTCAAGCCAATCTCCATTGATCGCTTTACAGGATATCGCTTCTACTCTGCTAGTCAATTACCTCGGCTCAATCGTATTCTCGCATTCAAAGATTTGGGATTTTCTTTGGAACAGATCGCTCGACTGTTGCAGGAAGAGATTTCCATTGAGCAAATGCGCGGTATGTTGCGGCTAAAGCAAGCCGATTTGCAGCAGCACATCGAGCAAGAGCAATCTCGACTGGTAAGAGTAGCTGCCAAACTCAAACAAATTGAACGGGAGCATGTTATGTCTGATTACGAAGTTGTGATTAAAAAGATCGAGCCGATTACCGTTGCTTCGATTCGCGAAGTATTACCCAATTACTATGCGATCGCCAAGCTTTTCCAAGAGCTCTATCAGCATCTCGCTCAACAGGGGATTACCAAGTTTGAGTATGACACTGGTATTTGGCACGACTATGGTTATAAGGATAGTGATATTGATGGTGAAGCAGTTGTGGCTGTACCGCCTTCGGTGAAAGGTAATGATCGCATTAAAATCTACGAACTACAGGGTTATGAAGCGATCGCCTGTTTAGTTCATCATGGCAGCTATAGTGGCTTATCTACAGCCTATCAGCATTTACTAACTTGGATTGAGAATAATGGATATCGCTGCATCGGTGCGAACCGTGAGTTCTATATTCAAGGTGGATCTGATTGCGATGAGGACTCCTACATTACAGAAATTCAGTTCCCTGTCGAGAGAATATAGATTATATAGTTATATTCACTTAAGTCAGTAATACCAATTCCCAAAAGTGTGGCTACACTTTTGGGAATTGAAAAGCAAACCCAGTAAGGGTTTTAAAATCACAAAATGGCGTAGCCATTTTGTGATTTGGTATAACGTCAGTTCAGGGCAAGCTGGCAAATTTTAAAAGTGCAAAAGTAAAAGCCTTGCTACGCAAGGCTTTTACTTTTGCACTTTGAGAGAGGGTTTGCTACGCAAACCCTCTCTCAAAGCTCGTTTCAAATTATCCCGAACTCACGTTACAGCAATTACCGATCAAACGAACCACAGAGAAATTTTTGAAAGCGTTGCGAAGCAACGCTTTCAAAAATTTCTCTGTGGTTTGGGTTTGAGTGCAAAGCGCTGTAAGTCCATCAACAATGACTTTTAGGTTTTAAGTTTATATATTTGCGCGGGAAAACTTACAATACAATAGAATACGTGCTTTACATTCGCTCTAACCTATAAGGCTCGTATGTTAGGCAAGCTACTCGATCGCCGCTACCGCATTATCAGAGAATTAGCAGAAGGAGGTTTTTCCCAAACTTACCTTGCTGAAGATACACGATTGCCCAAAAACCCCCAGTGCGTCGTCAAACATCTCAACCCGACCATAGACGATCCAGTTTTTACCCAAAAAGCGCTCGAACTTTTTAAGGCTGAGGCAGAAACCTTACAGGAATTAGGCAAACATGATCTCATTCCCCAGCTTTACGCCTATTTCCAAGAAAATAAAGAATTCTATCTCGTTCAGGAATATATCGCAGGTCATCCCCTTAGCTCCGAAATGTCTCCAGGCAGTCAAATGGCCGAAGCGAGAGTCGCGCAGATTGTCAAAGAAGTTCTGGAAATCCTCCGATTTGTCCATAAATATAATGTCATCCATCGCGATATTAAGCCGAGTAATTTGATCCGTCGTCATAGCGATGGCAAGTTAGTTCTCATTGACTTTGGCACGGTCAAACAGGTGCAAATGGAAGTAGCAAATGCGAAGAACAAAGCCAGAGTAACCTTGCCAATTGGCACTCCTGGTTATATGTCCTACGAGCAGGAACGGGGGCAATCCGTATCTAATAGCGACATTTATTCTTTAGGAATGCTGGCTTTACAAGCGCTGACGGGCAAACATCCCAGTCAATTTCCTCGCGATCGCGACAATGAAATTAACTGGCGGAGCTATGCTAAGGTTTGTCGCGAATTTGCCGCAGTTTTGGATCGCATGACGCGCTGCAATCCTCGCGATCGCTACCAATCGGTTGAAGAAGTACTGAGGGATATTGCCAAACTGCCTAAATTAAGCACAGTCTCGCCTCGAATTACTGACGAGCGGGAAGTAAATAAGTTAAATCCCCTATTGCCCTTAGTGATATCCTGCATCGCCTTAGCAGGCGGAGTTTATCTATTTAATGCAGTTAATGCAGGATGGAACCCTTTCAAAAACGATATTGATATTCCATCCACCAATAGCACCAATAGATCGTTACCCCCTGCTTCTCCATCGGCAACTTCTCCAATATCACAAACATCACCAATATCACAAACATCACCAATATCAAACCTCGACAACTCTAGTTACGAAAACCTGAGCAGCTTTCTTAAAGAGAAAAACTGGAAAGCAGCAGATCGAGAAACCTATACTCTGCTACTCAAGGCGGCGGGAAGTCAATCCTATAATGATGGGACATTTCATCCCGATGAGTTTAATCGGATCAGCTGTGCAGATCTAGTTTTGATCGATCAGCTCTGGACACAGGCTAGTAACGGCAAACAGGGTTTCACTGCTCAGAAAAAAATCTATGAAGATTCGGGCAGAGATATTCGCAAAACCTACGAAAACCTTGGCTGGCTGACTCCATCGGGCGAACTAACGATCAATACCGCCTACGATCGCCAAACTATGCGGTGGCAATATATCGAAGGTCGTCAACCCAATTTCAAGGCTCCGCCCGTCGGTCATCTCCCATTTCTGCTCCGAGATACCAGCAAAAATTTAGATCGTCTGATTACTCTTTATCGATGCTCATCATAAAACTATGCGATTAAATATGCGATTAAATATGCGATTAAAATTCCCTGCTCAGTTTCTCCTGCTCTTTAGCTGCCTTGCTTTTAGCTATGTGGCTTTTGGTACGTCAAAAGCCTTAGCTCAGGTTGCTGAAGTCCCTAACCCCGATCGCAATGGTGACTTTAGTTCTGCTTTTCAACGCGGCAATCGTGGTTTCTATACCATTAATAAATGGCTAGTCGTTCAGCCCATGAGTTTTAGCATGAAAGACTATGGCTTAAATTGTCGATATGAACCTAATGGACAGCTCCGATCGCAGATTCAAAGAGGTGCGGTGATCACGGCGGTATTTAAAGGGACTCCCAATTTGCAGACGGTCGAACCACCAGATCCCGCTAATGACGCGATCGTTTTCGATAGTAATGGATTGCCATGGCTCAGAGTCAAAGGAGTCCAGAATGAATTAGCCAACCCCGTCCAGCCCGTGAGTTTTGATCAATTAGGGGATTGCTATGTCAGGGCTAACTTAAAGTATATTGCCCCAATTAACCCTGACTCTCTGATTTTTGATCGCAAGTAAGTAGCTAGGCATAAGTAAACTTAAAAACCAGAAGAGTGTTGCGGCGCTTCGCGCCGCAACACTCTTCTGGTTTTTGTTTTTGTCTAACATAACCTTACAACCTAATGGACATAGCTCTTTCCCGTGCTTTCCGAGAATGCGGCTCACAATATGTTATTCTAAGACCGAGGGAGTAGGTAAAAAATTTACTAAATCAAACAGATATGCAAGGGAATAGGCGTATTAAGTGTTGTAGTAGACACTAGCGGCTTAACTACATCTATTTTTATCAGCTTTTATTTTTATGAGCTTTTATCAGTTTTGCATATCGTCAAGAATGCCTCGCAGTTCATGCTCCCCCATGAACAAGAGACAGGTCGTAAGGTGCAGTTATCTGTCGCTACATACTAGGATATCTGTGCCTTGCTTTTGCTATATAGCTACCGCCAGTCTATACCAAGTTAAGAAATGGCGTAGCCATTTCTTAACTTGGACATAAGCAA
>NZ_ALWB01000307.1 GCF_000332215.1 Pseudanabaena biceps PCC 7429 | reverse complement strand
TCCAGTTTCTTCACAAACATGTAGATTCTTTCTATGCTTGTAAATATATGCTAATTTTCCGTAATTGCTCAACACATAGAGAATAAGGATTTGAGAGGATTTAAAGCAATAAGAATGGACTCAAAAGCGGAAAATCCTTGTCTTTTGCCAGTATTGACAATGGAACGAACATCTGCAAATAAGTCACGTCCCCAATCAGAGCGAAACCCGTTCGTAACTTTTCTAAAAATTACACTCCAACGCAAAGCCTGTTCGCTAGAGTTATTGGTTGGCGGAATCGTGGGGTCATCCAAAAACAGGAATAGGTTTTCTCGTAACTTTAGATATCGCTTTTTTAGCCTGAGTCCGTCATCTTGAGTCGGTAACAAAGCTAGAATACTGTCGAGGTCTCGATACAATCGACATCGATATTGATAACGGGTAGAGTCAGCTAAATCCGACCATCGCTTTCGCAGCACAAAAGCGCGTAGCAGCAGCTTTTTCATCCTGCCAGAGAAAATATGGTCTCCTGCATCAATACCATACTGACAATCTCGGAGTTGATGAGCGAGACAAACTTGCCATTCTGTCGCTGGATTGGTCTTTTGAGCGCTAAACAAATCTGATACCCATACCTCTGGTTGATGTTCTCCCATTACTTCGGTAATCACATCTGCACCTCTAGAAGGTCGGATGATATGAAAACATACTTGCTCGTTCTGGAATACCCATTCCCATTGATTTTTGCCATTTACCCTTGCACTGGTTTCGTCACTGCATACTAGACGAGATGTTTTCAGTGCTTGGAGTATTCCTGTCACTTCGGACTCTAGTTGTCCTTTTACCCTTGTTAATAGGTTCGCGATTGCTCCTTCTGATATCTCTAACCCAAATACTTCACTCAGCATTTGCTGCATTCTTCCATAGCTAATCCCGTGACTGTATCTCATCGTTGTTACTAGGGCGGCGATTCGATCTCCAAAGGGACTGCCTGCTTCCATGCTTACTGGTACTGTTGCTATTTGTTCTTGTCCGCAATGCTCACACTTACATCCATATCTTTCGATTCTAGTCACGATTGGTTTGATTGGTGGTATGTCGATTTTGTCGTATCGTTCCAGTAATACCTGCATCGATTCGGCGATCTCTTTCCCACATTCTGCACAGCTTTTTACTATCGCTTTAATCGTTTGGTCTGGATTTTCACTCAGTTGACGACCTCCTCCTTCCCGACCTATGCTACCTACTCGCTTGCTCACACTTCCCTCTTCTGGATTATCGGTCTCGGCTTTAAATCCTTTCGCTGGAGGTAAACTCGAATTCTTTGAGGTCTTCTTTGGTTTCTTTTCTAGCTGTTTCTGTAGCTTTTGTAGTTCTTCCCATAGCTTCACTATCAAGGCTTCTTTTGCCTCGTCTGTTAGTTCCTTTAGGTTCGGTAACTCCTTCATATCTTTAATTTATCAGCTTTTGCCTTTTTGTCAATTTCCCTTGGTTGAGCAATTACGCGCAATTAAATATAAAAACCCAAATAACCC
>NZ_ALWB01000306.1 GCF_000332215.1 Pseudanabaena biceps PCC 7429 | reverse complement strand
GCAATAGAGATTTGCGGCGCGAAGCGCCGCAAATCTCTATTGCGTTTGGTGTTTATCCTAACATTACTGACTATAGCTATAAAAAAGGGGCGCAAAGCACCCCTTTTTTATGTTAATTTGCAAAATGTCTAAGACATAGAGAAATTAATCTTCGTATAGACGACATTCGGCAGCTTCAGGATTATCATCGCAATATACTTCGAGGGAGTTTTTACTTTTCTCTTGTTTTTGATGAGATGCTTCAGCTTGCAATTCCTCAACGCCATCCCATGCAACGGCACATTCCTTAGAATCTGTACCGCTTGTTTCGCAGATTTGTCTGGCTATTTGTACTTCTTCGAGGATTTTCTCTTTAATATTGCTCATGTATTTTTTCTACTATCTATGACTTAGATATTAACAGACTGAGGCAAACTAGCCATCATGCATCAGGAGTAGGAATCTAGATGATAGTGGTTTAGCCAAAACCTAGGGTCGATGGGAGCATTCCTGCCAAGATAATAAAGCCGATCCAGACATTTTGACCAAAGGCTTTTTGATATAACTCGCTCGGAATCTCCGCTTGGTTCAATCTGTTACATTGCCATATCCATATTACTGCGCTAGTCAAGCAAGCAAAGTAGTGTGTGTAACCAAGTTGAATTTCAAAACCAAGCCAAACCAAGCATCCCAGTGTAATTGCCAAAAAAATAGCGATCGCAAATGTTACATATCTTCCAAAAAATAGGGCACTGGATTTAATACCAACCCTCATATCATCCGAGCGATCGCTCATGGCATAGATTGTGTCAAAGCCCATCGTCCAAGCAATTACCGCTATCCATAGTTCCCAAGCATGGCGATCGAGTCCACCTGTAACAGCGCTCCAAGGAATCAGTACCGTAAATCCCCATGCGATCGATAGTACGAGTTGGGGTACAGCAAAGAAACGCTTGCAGGCAGGATAAATGACAATGACGGGGACAGCAGCAAAGCAAAGCCCAAAACTCAGGGGATTGAGGTAGGTGGATAGCAGGAAGGCACATAGTCCTGAAACCAATAACACGGCAATCCCAACTTGAATGGATAAGGAGCGCTCGGCGAGGGGACGATTTTTGGTGCGATCGACCATGGGATCGATATCAAGATCCCAGATATCATTAATCACACAACCTGCGGCACTGGTTGCCAAACTACCGAGAATTACCACGATCAAGAGGTTAAGAGGTGGTAGGTGATGTTGCGATTTGGATGCGGCTACGGTTGCCCACAATGCAGGCAGCATCAAAATAAGCCTTCCAGCAGGTTTATGCCAACGTAAAAGACGAACAATCTTTTGAAATGTTGGCTCATTGTTGCTCAGGCTAGTCGTCATGGTGAATGCTTATCAATTCCTTTGCCTTGAATATATTAATTCTATAGTAATGCTTAAGTTAGTTAAGCAGCTAGGCACAAATATAAAGCCCAAACCCGATGGCGCACGCAACGCTTGCGCCATCGGGTTTTAATCTGGATTTTAATTAGCTTGGTATAAGTAGCTGGGTATAATTAAAACCCCAAAACCTGTAGCGCACGCGCAGCGTGCGCTACAGGTTTTGGGGTTTTAATTATGCCCAGCCACTTATAAGTTTTATAGCTGTTGCCACTCGCATTAGGACAAAATCAAAGGACAAGAAGAGAAGGTTGGCGCTTTGCGTCAACCTTCTCTTCTTGTCCTTTATATAGAGCGTACCGTCCCCGTAGCGGGCGGTACGATCTCTGGTTTTGTTTTTTAATCTTAATACGCTTGGCAACAGCTACTCCCTTCCCACCAAAGAAATAGACATACAAAACCAAGAATTAGCGTTGCGGCGCGAAGCGCCGCAACGTCTAATTTTCACTAGGAAGGGAGTATCAGTGTAATTACAAAGGCTCGAACCAAAATTGGAGAAAATTTAGCAAGTAAATTTTCGTGTTTTATTTAGGTCTTAACTGTGCTGACGACTGCTATAAAATATAACCATGCAAGTTCGTCAGAGTGTCACCTATAGCAGCATTGATTCTAAATCTCTGCACGATTGGATTGTTAAAGCGATCGCTAAAGCGCAGATCGAGGGATCGCCGATTTTATTTAGTTACTCTCAGAGCTGGGAGTGCGCTAACCCTCTATTGTTGTTGGCAAGTAAGACTGAGGTGCAACAGCCAAAGTTCTATTGGGAACAACCTCACGCCAATCTGATCTTAGCGGCGGCGGGTTCGGTCGCAGAAGTATCCGTTCCCAATAATGATAGAAGCGATCGCTTTGATTGCGCCAAAAAATTTATCAAAACCCATTTAGCCAATGCGATCCTTGCCAAAGATCCCAATCTGGAATTAGTCCAATCTGAAATTTCTATACATGTAGTGGGAGCATTTTCGTTTTATCACAATGGTAGTAATTCTGAAAATTGGTTGGATCTAGCACAAGCCAATAACTACCCGCAGGACTCTTTGCCAGAGACAGAGTTTCCCACCCTACTTTTTTTTATTCCTCGTTGGATGCTACGGCATAAGGATCGCACCTGTACCTTAACGCTAAATCATTACATTCAGCCTTGGGATCGCGCCGATGAGGTGCTCGAACGGATAGAGAATATGCGATCGCATTTACAGGAAAGTTCGCATTACGAAGCACCGACAGTTCATGAGGTGAGCAAAATCGTTGAGGTACAGGGACAACAGATTTGGACGGAGATTGTCGAACGAGCTTTAACTTTGATTCATCAAGGGCATTTTGAAAAGGTCGTCTTGGCTAGGGCGTTGGATGTGTTGGCTGATCGGAATTTCGATCCTTTTCAAGTGCTGCATGTCTTGCGCTGTGAGTATCCCGAATGCATTTCCTTTTTGTTGGATTATGGATTGGGCAAAACATTTTTGGGCGCAACTCCTGAAGTGGTACTGCAATTTAAGTCCTATGGCGATCGCTTTTGGTTACGGAGCGATGCTCTAGCAGGTTCGATCGGGCGTGGCAAAACGGTATCTGAAGATCGCATGTTGGGCGAGAATCTCCTCAACAGTGAAAAGGATATGCGCGAACACCAGTTTGTAATTCGTTCGATCTGCGATCGCCTACAAAGCATGGGCGCAGCGATCGATCCCCAAGTTAATACGGGCTTGCTCAGGCTCTCCAATGTACAGCATTTACACACGCCGATCACTGCCCAAATCAATGATTCGGACTGGCTAATTGCCCTCGATATTTTGCAACAGTTGCACCCGACAGCGGCAGTCGGCGGCGAACCAAGAGATCGCGCAGTTTGCTTTATGCAGCAATGGGAAGCCTGCGATCGCGGTTGGTATGCAGCTCCGATCGGTTGGCTAAATGGCAATGGAGAAGGTACTTTTGGCGTGGGAATTCGAGCGGGATATATTCAAGGCGATCGGGCGAGGATTTTTGCTGGTGCGGGAATTGTCGCAAATTCGCAGGTGGAGAACGAGCAAAGTGAAACTACGATCAAGTTTGCAGCCTTATTAAAAGCATTAGGAGCAATGTAAATTAAATTTTCTAGCTTCGACTCCGCTCAGCTAACGTTGGCTGAGCGAAGTTGAAGCCACAAGTACTTTAATTAAGTAGCTAAGCATAAGTAAACTTAAAACCTAGAAGAGCGTACCGCCCGCTACACGGGCGGTACGCTCTCTGGTTTTGGTTTTTAATTATGCTTAACTGCTTAATAGCAAGTCTCTTACAGCGCTTTGCGCTCAAATCCAAACCAATAAACTTTTTGAAAGTGTTGCAAAGCAACACTTTCAAAAAGTTTATTGTGGTTCTTTTGATCGAAAATTGCTGTAGCTAATTATAGATATCGCCTGTACTAGGACATAAACCCCAAGAATTGACTGGCGGCGCTTCGCGCCGCCAGTCAATTGGTTTATGTCCTCCACTTGGGCGACAGCTATAGATAGAAGCGCGAGCCTTTGGAAAAACATCAAAAAAATATTTACAAAAATAATTTGACAAGATGCGCCATCTTCAGTGTAAGATATAAATCTTGAAAAAAAGGGCGAATGGCGGAATTGGTAGACGCATCAGACTCAAAATCTGACGACAGCGATGTCATGAGAGTTCGATTCTCTCTTTGCCCATAAAAAAGAACTACAAGAAGCTTTTGAAAACTGTTGTGAGGCAACAATTTTCAAAAGCTTCTTGGTTTGGATTTGAGCGCAAAGCACTGTAGATCAAATCAAAGCCCAAAAGTAAAAGCCTTGCGTAGCAAGGCTTTTACTTTTGGGCTTTGATTTGCTAGCTTAACCCGAACCGAAGTCAACTAGCTGAAGCCTTGCTATAGCAGCGCGAGTTTTTGTAAAACAGAACTTGTAGAGACGATGTGACGATCTAGACCGAGAACTTTAGGATCGAGTCCGATCGCTAGTCCGATCAACTGGGGTAGGTGCAATATGGGAATTCCCAGTTTTTGACCGATCACTTGTTCGACTTCGGGTTGTCGTGAGTCGAGATTGAGATGACATAGAGGGCAGGGGGTCACGATACAGTCCGCGCCAGATGCGATCGCGGCGGTAAGATGCCTGCCCGCCATCGAGAAAGACTCTTTAGGCGCATAGCTGGAGATCGGCCAGCCACAGCACTGGACACGACCTTCATAATAGACAGGAGTTGCTCCGACGGTACGAAACACATTTTCCAGAGACTCAGGACGGAAAGGATCGTCAAAGCGAGTAACCGTTTGCGATCGCAGTAAATAGCAACCATAGAAAGCCGCACAGTTTAAATTGGCTAAGGAGCGGCTTACTTTAGTTGCGAGTCTTTGCAATCCGTAATCGCGGATCAAAATCCAGAGTAAATGCAAAACTTCGGTGGAACCTTGAAAATGATGTCCTTGGGTGTTAAGGATTGTATTTACCTCTTCTTTGCGATCGGTATCGACGCTTGTGAGCCGATCATTGACGCGACCGAGTACTCCCTGACAGGTGCTGCATTGCGTCATTACCGTGAGATTTAATTCTTCGGCGAGGGCAATATTGCGGGCATTGATTACGTCCTCCATCAGTTCATCAGTTTCTTTGAAGGTTCCCGAACCACAACAGGTTGCTTTATGCAGTTCTACTAGTTCAATACCTAGGGCTTGAGCGATCGCTGTGGTGGAGGCATGTAACTCTTTACATGCACCTTTAGCAACGCATCCAGAATAGTAGGCGTATTTCAATGCTTTAGTTTCTGTCATTATCTCTCGATTGCCAAAATCGGTCTCATTCTGCTTAATATAGCAACGTAAGGCTTGCTTAGGACATAAAACCCTAAAGATAGGTGGCGGCGATCCGCGCCGCCACCTATCTTTGGGGTTTTGATTTTTCCTACCCACTAAAGAAATGTGAGTTCGGAATAATTTGAAACCGACTTTGAGAAAGGGTTTGCTACGCAAACCCTTTCTCAAAGCCCAAAAGTAAAAGCCTTGCG
>NZ_ALWB01000305.1 GCF_000332215.1 Pseudanabaena biceps PCC 7429 | reverse complement strand
CTCAAAGCTCGTTTCAAATTATCCCGAACTCACGTTTTTTTAATTCACTGAAGTGTTGTCTCACTTTAGTGAATTGGTATTATACCAATTCACTAAATGGCAACGCCATTTTGGGAATCTCAAAACCTTACGGGGTTTGGTTTTTGATTCACTGAAGTGTTGGCTCACTTCAGTGAATTGGTATAACTTACTTGACTATAGCTATAAAGTAAAAAATAGATTAGAAATAAACCAAAAAATAAACCAAAAAAATAAACTAAAAATAAACTAAAAATAAAAACTAACTCATGACATGCATATTAGTCATCGAAGATGAAGACTTAATTCGTGATTCTCTTGAAGATCTGCTTTCCGTGGAAGGATTTGACGTAATCACCGCTGAAAATGGGGCTGAAGGATTAACTTTTGCCAAGCAAAGACCCCCTGATTTAATTCTTTGCGATGTCATGATGCCAATACTCAATGGTTATGAAGTCCTCCAACAATTACGGCAAGATAAAACACTAAGTACAGTTCCTTTTCTATTTTTGACTTCGATGATGGATCGTCGAAGCAATCGTAAGGGAATGATGTTGGGGGCGGATGACTATTTAGAAAAGCCCTGTACCAAAGACGAGCTACTCGAAGCAATTTCTGTACGTCTTAACAAGCAAAAAGCGATCGATCGCCATATAGAGGAAAAGCTAGAAGCCCTGCGAACGAGTATTACCCTCTCTTTGCCTCATGAATTGCAGACTCCGCTATCGGGGATCATGGGATTGTCAGAATTAATGATGCTCCAAAGCGAAGAGTTACTTCCTGCGGAGGTTTATGAATATTCTGAGGGAATTCACCATTCGGCAGAGCGTCTCTATCGACTCATCCAAAACTATTTGCTCTATAGCCGTTTGATCGTTATGCGATCGCAAGGTCAATCCAAATTCACATCGATATATTCCTGTAGTAGTCACATCACGATCGCCGTGGTAGGCGATCGCAAGGCAAAAATGTATGGTCGTTCGAGTGACCTAGAGATGGATCTTGCCGAGACTGAACTTGCTATTTCATCGGATGATTTGGCGAAGATTGCGGGAGAGTTGATTGACAATGCCTTTAAATATTCTCCTAAGGGCCGTAAGGTTTACATCAGCAGTAAGGTTAGCGAGAAGGCCTGGATATTGAAAATCCAAGATTTCGGGCGAGGGATGAGTACAGTCCAGATTGCCAATGTTGGGGCATTTATACAGTTCAATCGCCAATTTTACGAGCAGCAAGGATTGGGGCTGGGTTTATGTTTAGCGAAAACCTTAGTCGAGTTTTATGGTGGCAGCATCAATATTCAAAGCCAAGAAAATGAAGGCACGAATCTCTGTATCTCGATTCCCCTATAGCTGAGATCGCCCATAACCCAAAAAAGATATGATCTAGGTAGATCCATCTAGTAACAAATACCAAAATGTCCGTCGTTCCATCCCATCGCAGGGCAAAAGGGCTTGCAGATACACAACGCCGCCCCGCCAAAGAGTTATGCAGTGAGTGCGGACTCTGTGATACTCATTACATCCACTATGTCAAAGATGCTTGCGCGTTTATTACACAACATATTGATGAACTAGAAACTCAGTCCCACGGTCGATCGCGCCATCTCGATAACGAGCAAGAACTATATTTTGGCGTGCATCAAGAAATGGTTGCCGCCCGTAAAACTGAACCCATTGAGGGAGCGCAATGGACGGGAATTGTATCGAGTCTAGCGATCGCCATGCTAGAACGGGGTTTAGTTGAAGGTGTAATTTGCGTGCAATCCAGTACCAGCGATCGCTTTACCCCCCAGCCCGTAATCGCCCGTAATCGTGAAGAAATATTGGCGGCTAGGGTCAATAAACCCACACTTTCTCCCAATCTCTCCGTATTAGAGCAGATCGAGCAATCGGGCATGAAAAGGCTATTGGCGATCGGGGTTGGCTGTCAAATACAGGCTTTACGCACGGTGGAAAGTAAGCTTGGTTTAGAAAAGCTCTATGTATTAGGCACACCCTGTACTGACAATGTGACGCGATCGGGCTTACAGAAATTTCTCGATACTACTAGTCGCTCGCCTGAAACCGTCGTGCATTATGAATTTATGCAAGACTTTAATGTCCATTTTAAGCATTCCGATGGTTCGACCGAACAGGTACCTTTTTTTGGACTAAATACGAAAGAACTTAAGGATGTCTTTGCTCCTTCCTGTATGACCTGCTTTGACTATACCAATGCGCTTGCCGATATTGTGGTGGGTTATATGGGTGCAACTTTTGGCTGGCAATGGATTGTCGTTCGTAATGAAACTGGCAAAGAGATGCTGGAGCTAATCAAGGATCAATTGCAAGTGCAACCTGTAATTTCCCAAGGCGATCGACGAGCAGCAGTGCAACAGGGCATCTCCGCCTATGATAATGCGATGACCCTTCCCATCTGGCTGGCTTGGATCATTAGTTTCGTCGTTAATAAGGTGGGACCCAAGGGCTTGGAATATGGCAGATTTTCCATCGATTCCCACTTTGTCCGCAACTTTCTCTACGTTCGGCGCAATTATCCCAAGAAGCTAGAAGCCCATGTTCCCGAATTTGCCAAGCGGATCGTCGCTCATTACCAGTTACCCAAAGTTTAGAAAGTCAAGAATTGATTGGCGGCGCTTCGCGCCGCCAATCAATTCTTGGGGTTTATGTCCTAGTTACTTGGCGAAAGCTACAACACCTAACATACTGTTAGGTGTTAGCAATTTAGATATTTACTAATCCCTAACAACCTGAAAGGTGACCGATCGCTCCGTCAAGCACTAATCTAATCTCATCGAACAAGTAACTTTCTTAAATGACTTGATTAATGGGCTTGATTAGTTCAAGGCAAAACTATGACTACTGCAACCTTCGCCGTTAAATCTAATATTTCTAACCTGTCAGGCAGCATTCATACTCACAAAGTGCGTGAGTTTTCGGCAGCAGACAAAACCACGACCCTCGAACTACTCAATCAATATCGCAAAGCCCCATCAGCATATTTGCGCGATCGCCTTGTACGTTTAAATATCGGACTAGTCAAAAAAGAAGTAACCTTTTGGGCAGATCGTCATTCAGAAATCTATGATGATTTATTACAGGTGGGGTCGATGGGTTTAATTGGAGCCTTAGAACGTTTTGAATTAAATCGTGGTTATGCTTTTAGTTCCTTTGCCGTCCGTTACATTCGCGGCGAAATTCAGCATTATCTAAGGGATAAAAATTCCTCGGTACGCATCCCCCGTCGCTGTTTAGATTTGCAACAGCAATCAGTGCGCGTCATGCAAAAGCTCCGTAATACTTTGCAAAGAGAACCTTCCGCAAGGGAAGTTGCTAATGCTTTAGGCGTTAGCCTGAACGAATGGCAAGAGACAAAACTCGCCTACCAAAATCGCGCTCCCTTAAGTTTAGATGCTCCAATCCGTTCTGAGGAAGACGATTCTGCTTCCATTGGCGATCTTGTTGCCGATCCTAAGAGCAATATGCAAATGCAGCAAGATGAGAAGTTCCGTTTGCAGCAAGCCTTATCTCTATTAGAACAACGCACGAGAGAAATTGTCGAATTCGTATTTATTGAAGATCTACCTCAAAGAGAAGTAGCGAAAATGTTGGGGGTTAGTGCTGTTACGATTTCCCGTCAGCTCAAAAAAGGTTTATCAACTCTACGTGGCGTATTAGAAGCTGAAGCTTGTTAGAAATATAGCTATAGTCATCAAACCCAATAGAGAGTTGCGGCGCGAAGCGCCGCAACTCTCTATTGGGTTTGATTTCCTGATTTAAGTGAATATGGCTATAACTAAGTAGCTAAGCATAAGTAAAATTAAAACCTAGAA
>NZ_ALWB01000304.1 GCF_000332215.1 Pseudanabaena biceps PCC 7429 | reverse complement strand
TGCTTCGCAACGCTTTCAAAAATTTCCTTGTGGTTCGTTTGATCGATAATTGCTGTAACTTGGTATTACTGGTTTGCTAAAAGTTGGCGTAATCGCAGAATTTCCTGTTCGGCAAGATCGGCGCGTTGCTTTTCAGCTTCAGCTCTTTGCTTTTCAGCTTCAGCCCTTAGCTTTTCAGCTTCAGCCCTTTGCTTTTCGGCTTCTAGCAATAATCGCTCTTGAGCAATTTTTTCCGATCCCCATAGCAACAGGCGATCGTCAGCACTCCACCAGCGCAGCCAATGGAAGGTTTGATCGAGTCTTTTGCCATACCAAGTTCCTAGGTATAGGTCGAGGGATTCAAGGAAATAGCGACCATTTTCATTCAGGGGTTGTAGCTCGTATTTACCCGAAGGGCTGAGTTTGCGGATTTCTAAGCGTCCGTCTTCAGGATCGAAAATCACATAGATGGGAACTTGCAGTATTTGCTCGTAGAAGTACATCTTGCCGTAGGGATGGGTAGGTCGGGTGGAATATTCTCCCGTTTCCTCCTCAGAGAGAAACTCCATCACGATCGCAGGAACTACACCATCAATATGGGGGCTATAGCTGCGACGGATCACATTTTTGCCGACAGGATTTACCTGCGGTACGTAAAACCAATCGGGGGCTTTGACAATCGTTCTCTGGTTGATTCTCACTACGAGAGCCATATTCGAGGCAACAATCGTCTCAGCAGCGAGGTGCTGTGCGATTTCTAAGCTTTCATTGAGCGCAGCGGCAAGGAGTGGTTGAGCAATACTTTCCACAGGATCGTCTGGTAATACAAAATTGGCAGGTAACTTTTCCCAGACTATAGTGGGTTTGGCTTTGGCTTTGGCGATCGCCTCTAGCACTTCAGGCTGGACTGAATGCGCTTTAGTCGGGATAGTGGGCGGCGGCGTTACGCTTACTTGAGTCATTGGTAGTTTCGCTAAATGACTAATTAGTTATTATGATTATAAGTAATTCAGCATAATTAAAAACCAAAACCAGAGAGCATATCGCCCGCTATGCGGGCGGTATGCTCTTCTAATAATCTCCCAAAGGAAACTTGCGGGGTTATTGAAACGAGCTTTGCTCGTTTCAATAACCCCCAACTTCTCAAAGTTCTCGTGGCGGACTACTAGGTTTTAAGTTTACTTATGCTTAGCTACCTAATTAACTGTGCGTTTTAACTGTGCGTTTTAACTATGCGTCCCATTGAATTAATTGTCGAAGGATTTACTAGTTTTCGTTCCCGTCAAGTTTTAGATTTTTCTAGCCTTGATTTATTTGCGATTACGGGAGCAACTGGAGCAGGAAAGACCTCTTTATTAGACGCGATTACCTTTGCTCTCTACGATAAGGTGGCACAAAAGCCCAACTCCTCAAGGGAATTAGTTAGCCAAGGCGCAGCGCAGTTAAAAGTTGAATTTCGATTTCTGATGCGCCAGACCGAATATCGGGCTGTACGGACTTGGCGAAACCGTGGCAAAACTGATGTTAAGAATTTTCTATTAGAGCAGTTAATTAACGAAGAATGGGACAGATGTCCGACCCAAAAAATCGAAGAAATCCTTGGGATGGATTTTGAAACCTTTACCCGTGTGATTATTTTGCCTCAGGGACAGTTTGATGAATTTCTCAAAGGTGAGGCTAGCAAACGACGAGAGATCTTGCGGCAGTTGGCAGGATTTCAGATTTTTGAACAAATGCGGAAGGAGGCAAGCGATCGCACCAGTCGTTTTAAAGCTGAACGAGAAGGCTTAGAGAAAGTATTAGCAGGAATGCAAGCTCCCACGCTTGAAGAGGTACGGGAGCGGCAATCGGAATTAGAACAGTTGGAAATAGCTATTCCTGAATTAGACGCAAAGGTAAGCCATGGGCGTAAGCTGTTAGAATCAGAACAAAGACTATTCGAGCAAATTCAACAATATGGCACTATTTCCAAGCATTTAGAGCAATTACAACAAAATGCTAATACCATTAAAGAGCGAGAAGCTCAACTGCGGAATGCCCAATTAGCGAACTCGATTGTCGGAACTTGGACGCTATTCCAAACTGCGCGTAAGCGAGCGGACATTACTCTCACTGAATTGACCACAGCAAATCACAATCTATCCAAGGCAAAGTTAGATCTTGAACAGCAAAAGGAGAACTACGAGCAGTTTCGGCATACTCACCTTGAGACTCAAAAACAAATCGAAGCTCAAGAACGTAATCTCGCCCTAGCCGAGTCACTTTACATTCAACAGCAGCAAGCCGAAGCCGAACTGGAGCGGGCTCAGCAAAATATGGCTGAGCGATCGCAGGTGCTTAAACAATCAAGGCAAGGTTTAACGCAAGCCGAACGAGAATTTCACGATACCGAGCGTCAATTACAAAAAATAGAAACAGAGATTACCAATGGCGATCGCGATTCCCTCCGCCTCGCTAGACTCCGACAAATTGCTGAGCCTTTAGCTGAGTGGCAACTGCGCCAAGATGATTTGGGCAAACAACAGCAAAAATTCCAATTGTTGCAAGGGGAAACCCATAAACTGACCCAGCAATTGGAGAGAATACATCAGGCGATCGCTAATGCCGATCACGAGTTTCAAGCTGTTAGCGATCGCTTGTCAACCGCCGAAGCCTCAAACCTAGAAGCTTTACAAAGCAATCATATCAATGCTTTACGCTCTGAACTCCACGATGGCGACCAATGTCCCGTATGTAATAATCTCTTCAGGCTCGAAGATGTCATCGAACGCCTTGAAATGGAACTAATTGACACGACTGCTACGATCGCTCAGAAGGATCTCGCGGAACGACAACTAGTAAAACTCAATGAAGATCGCGTCAAAGTTACGACGAGTTTAGAATCTTTGCACCATCAGCAACGGGAGCAAGAACGGGAAATTACAGAATTAGAAGCGCAGATTCGGCAAGTCCAATCGCAGATTGACAATCTATTCCAAACCTCATGGCAAGCTGCCGATATTCTGCGTGAGCGTCAAGCACTCGAAAATAAAGAAACTACCTATCAACAACTCATCACCGCACAAACAGAAATTGCGATCGCGCATCAAACTAATGAGAACAACCTGAAGACCCTTCGCGGAACCCAGCAATTAGCCCAATCTGAATATGATAAAGCCGAACTAGAGCGATCACTGAGACAATCTCAATTACAGGAAATCCAACAACGCTTGCAGTCGCTCACGAACGGGCAGAGTTATACATCGCTGCAACAGTTGGTTTTGCAGTCAAAGCTAGAACTAAGCGATCGCTTACAAACTATCGAAACCTCCTACCAACAGGCGCGGGAAATCTTTGTCAAACGGGAAGAAACAGCGACTAAAGCCCAAGAAAATTACCATAGCGTCATCTCCGAGCGATCGCAGCATGAAATAACTTGGCAAACAGAATTAAAATCTATCAATTTGTCGGAGTCAGAATTTCTCGCCGCTCAAGCTACGCGATCGCAGATAGAAGCATGGCAAAAAGAGATCGACAACTATCAACGTCAACACCAAGACTTAACAACGCGTGTGCAAATTTTGGCAGAGACGATCGGCGATCGGCATACTGACGAACAGGCGATCGGCAAACTAAGCGCCGACCTGCAACAACTAGAACTTGAATTAAAAGAGGCGAGCGAACATCGTGCTTCGCTCAAAGCATGGCTTGAACAGGCTCAGCAAAAACGTCAAGAATCCCAAGAATTGGAAACCCATAAAATTTCTCTACAGGCTCAAGAGCAAACTTTCTACACACTCGCTCAAGATCTCAAATCCGATAAATTCCAAGAATATATTCTCGATAGCCTCCAACAGGAACTTGCTACCCGTGCTTCGATCCTGTTACAACAGCTTTCGGATAATCGCTATATTCTCCAGATCGAAAGCGGTGATTATTGGGTATCTGACAACTGGAATGGTGGAGAAAAACGTCGCATTCGGACTCTTTCAGGGGGAGAAACCTTTGCAGCTTCTCTTGCGATGGCACTTGCCCTATCCGAAAAACTATCCATGGGAATCGAACTAGGTAGTCTATTTTTAGATGAAGGTTTTGGCACTCTCGACAGTGAAACCCTCGAAAGCGTTACTCAAATTCTCGAATCCCTTCGCCAACAGGAACGCTTAATCGGTGTCATTACCCATATTCAATCCCTTGCCGATCGCTTGCCTACTCAGATCCACGTTCGCAAATCGCCCAATGGTTCCGAATTGGTAATGATCTAAGTAGTTCGGTATAATTAAAAACCAAAACCTAGACGAGCGTACCGCCCGCTACGCGGGCGGTACGCTCGTCTAGGTTTTGTTTTTTAATTATGCTTAATTGCCTACTTATTTAGAATTGCGTAGTTCTTTAATTTGATCATCAATGCGACGCAAAACGCCATTAATAAACCGATAACCATCCTCACTGCTATAGCGTTTAGCTAGCTCTACCGCCTCATCGATCGCAATTTTACTAGCCACGCTCATAAACATCATTTCCGCCGTGGCAATCCGCAAAATATCTTTGTCTACCTGTGCTAGCCGCTCGATCTGCCAGTTTACTAAAGCACTACTAATAATTTCATCAATTTGCGATCGCTTGCCATTGACCGTCTTGAGAATATCGATCGTATAATTGCGCACCTCAGTCCGTTGCGCCAATACCAAGGTGACGGGAAATTCCAGAGCTGCCCCAATATTATTAATTGCATTTTTGGTCAGTTCGATCGCTTCTCGTACCATACCTTCAACGGCTTGGATATCTTGGCGGATGTCGCTAGTACGGTTTTCACTAGAAGTAATCCGCTCTTGACTACGTTGTAGCTCAGCGCTAGCGGTTTGTAATAATTCTTTAGTTTCATCTTGCAGCGATCGGACGACAGCGGTAACAATGTCATCAAGGGTCTTAGTTTCTAGCTTTTGGGATTGGCTAGGTAATTGGTTGATGCTAAAAAGTGCGAGTTCGCGGGCGATGTGGCGGGGTTGCATATGAGGAGATAAAATTAAGCCAATTGAACATCGTATCATTCTCTAGCATGTTTATTTTTTAGGGATTTGGCTTTGCCTAGCTCCCCATCAAAACACATCAATAAGTACCTCAGCATAATTAAAATCTAGATATAAAATCTGCGGCGCACGCTGCGCGTGCGCC
>NZ_ALWB01000303.1 GCF_000332215.1 Pseudanabaena biceps PCC 7429 | reverse complement strand
TACGCAAGGCTTTTACTTTTGGGCTTTTAAAATTTGCTAGCTTAACCCGAACTGACGTTAAAATAAACCAAAAAAATAGAGGACGCATAGCGTCCTCTATTTTTTTGATAGGGATTAGCATCTAGAGCATGACCTTTTTTGCTACTCTAGGGAAAAATAGGCGAAAGGTTTTGCATGAGTTCATTGCAACCATTAGGCATTGTTGTTCAGGGATCGCTAAGTGACGGGTTAGAAGTTCGACTCAATGGCGAGATTTCTGTCGAAGATATGCGTGTCGGCAAATTCTTGGTGGTCTATGGTCGGCATACCCATTTTTTTTGCATCCTCACCAATGTCACCCTTGGGACAGCAAGCCCCCGCATTCTCATGAATCCACCCGATCCTGAGAATACCTTTTTAACTGAAATTTTGGCAGGTACGGGCACATTCGGGACGATCGCCTTAACGCCAATGTTGATGTTTGTACCCGCAAATCCCTTCGATCTAATCGCGCAAAGAAGCATTCAAACTAGCGATCGCGTCAAAAAGACTAAACGCAAAAAAAATGTAACCTCTGAAAGCGAGGAAATTAGCGATTTTCAACTCTTACCAGTAAAAACAATTCCCAGCCATTTCGCGCAGGTATTTGATGCCACGGAGCGAGACTTTCGGATAGTATTTGGATGGGAAAACGATCCTCAAAAACGCAATTTTGCGATCGGGCAGCCTATTGATATGCCCGTACCCATCTGTCTCGATCTTGATCGCTTTGTCGAGCGGAGTAACGGTGTATTTGGTAAATCGGGAACGGGAAAATCCTTTTTGACGCGCCTGTTACTATCGGGCATCATCCGTAAGCAAGCGGCAGTAACTTTAATCTTTGACATGCATTCTGAGTATGGATGGGAAGCTGCCACCGAAGGGAAAAGATTTAGCACGGTTAAAGGCTTAAGGCAGCTATTTCCCGCACAGGTGCAAATTTACACCCTCGATCCCGACTCGACCAAGCGGCGGGGAGTTCGCGATGCACAGGAGCTTTACATTAGCTACGATCAGATTGATGTCGAAGACTTAATGCTCATTCGCGAAGAATTAAACCTCTCCGAAGCAAGTTTAGAAAACGCGATTATTTTAAGGAATGAGTTTGGGAAGAATTGGATTTCGCGATTATTGGCGATGACTAATGCCGAAATTCAAGAATTTTGCGAGCAGAAGATGGGTAGCAAGTCTTCGATCATGGCTCTTCAGCGGAAACTGAACCGTCTTGACGATCTCAAATATTTACGCCCAGCCTGTCCCGAAAATTATATTAAGCGCATTCTCGATTCGATCGCCGCAGGCAAGCATATTGTGATTGAGTTTGGTTCGCAATCCAACTTACTCTCCTATATGTTGGCAACTAATATCATCACTAGGCGGATCCACCATTCCTACGTCCAGCAAGCCGAACGTTTTTTGCAAACTAAAAATATTAGCGATCGCCCCCAGCAGTTAACGATCGTCATCGAAGAAGCCCATCGATTTCTAGCACCAAATACAGCTAGACAAACGATTTTTGGAACGATCGCCCGCGAGATGCGGAAATATTTCGTGACTTTGCTGATTGTCGATCAACGCCCATCGGGAATTGATAATGAAGTAATGTCCCAAATTGGCACGAGAATCACCGCTTTACTGAATGATGAGAAAGATATTGAAGCGATCTTTACGGGAGTCGCGGGCAGTGGTAACCTCCGCACCATCCTATCGAAATTAGATTCTAAACAGCAAGCATTAGTACTTGGTCACGCCGTACCGATGCCCGTAGTAGTGCAAACTCGTCCCTATGACGAGACTTTCTATCGCGAGATCGGCGAAGTTCCTTGGGAAGAAATTTCCACGCCAGAGGTTCTCAGAGTTGCCGAAACTGCCAAAGCCGATTTGGGCTTTTAGTCTTTACTGAAAGTGACATTTTAAGCCAGAATCAGTTTGCAATTTTTAAACGAAATAGTAAGAACTGATTAAACTGGGCCTCACTAAAATTATCATCGCTAGCTAAAATCAGGCTTTGAGAGCCATCCGCTAAGCGTGGACCGATCGCCATACCTTCTAAATTATCTAATTTGATACCGAGGGTTGCTAAATCTAAAACTAGTTTTTTGCGGATTGATCGAACATTAGGAGTCACACGAAAACTTTTAATTGAGGAAGTATCATTCGCATCGCCCGTAAAAATTTGCCAGATTTTAGCGCTCAATCCTGCCGAGCCATTAGAACGCTCAAGGGTGAGAAAGTGACCGCCGCGATCGATCGCTACAATTTCATTTACCCTGATTTGATTAACGGGAGGAGCGATCGCCTCGACAAGATAGCGATGCTCGGCAACGATGATCGGGGCGATATTACTGACTAGATAATGCAAAAAGCGGCTTTCCGAAGGCTCTCGAAGATCGGGGCTCACATCTTGAGCGAGTGCATTCTCCGTAATTGTAAAGACGCGATAGGGATCGCCAATCGAATCCCGAATTACCGTGAGAGATTCAAAGCCCAGATTATCTCTTACTCCCTGTGGCTTAGATACCCTTGAATTTGGATCGGAAGTCGCCTCGTCACTTGTCGCGCCGAATAAATAGCGGGATGGAATTGGCAAACTGCGAAGCCATTTGCCCGTCAATAGATCGAATTCATCAATAAATGGCGGAATACCTTTGCTAGTTACGCCCTCACTGGCAATTAACACCGAGCGATCACCTGTGAGCGCGATTCCCTCTGGATCGATTTCGCCTTTGGGATAGGTATGCCCCATTTTATCTTTCAGTAAGTCCACACCAATTACTTCTACATGGTCTAGCGTTGGTTGGGTTTTGTTAGAACTGAATTTCAACTTGAGCGCATAGAATCTAGCGGGAGCAAATTCGCTGCGATCGTCGGAAATTGCGTAGAAAGTATCATTAACGCGATCGTAGGTTAGCCCTGAAAGCCCGCCAACTGGCGTATCCTCGAATTTTTGTTTTGGTAATTTGTACTCATTCACAAATTCTAACGATACGTTCGTAAATGTGCGATCGCTTGCCTGCGCCGATGAGTCACTAAAACTAGTGCCGATCGCAAAAGTTGCGCAAAAGACCAACCAAAACCAAATTAGTAACTTCCAAAAGTTCTTCGGTAAAGACATTTTTTTAAGCATTGGATTCACAACTAGGACGCGCGATCAGATTTTCGTAGGGTTCGATCGCCAAAGGTTGATCGGGATGCTCTAATAAATGGCGATCGCACAGTTCAAAAAGCTCTTGCTTTGACTGAACTAAACGCATTCCCGCTAAAAATTGACCTTCGGGATCGATCCCCGTACCGATAAAGTTCAGAAATTTTTTCAAACTATTAATGTGGGATTTTTCTCGCAAAGTATCTTGGCAAGTAATGGCATAGAGATGCTGAATGTAATGATAGACATCGCTGAGTGTGATCGCTCGGACTGGTTGACCTGCCAAGCGATCGCGTATTTGCTGAAAGATCCAAGGATTCCGAATTGCCGCCCGTCCGATCATCACCCCTGCCGCACCAGTCTCTTGTAAAACCGCTTCGGCCTTAAGATAGGAAGTAATATTCCCATTAGCCAGCACGGGACAGTTAACGGTTTGGACGGCATGGCGAATCAGATCGTAATGGACTTCCCCTCGATATAGCTCCTTAACAGTTCTCCCATGCAAACTCAACAGATCAATCTGATACTGATTAATTAATTGCAGTAATCGCTCAAAATTAGTGGTTGAGTCAAAGCCCACCCGCATCTTGACCGTGAATAGTCCCGAAATTTGCGATCGCAAGGCTGCAAAGATTCGTTCGATGGTGTCAGGTTCCCGCAAAAGCCCACCTCCAACATTTTTGCGATAAACTCGCGGGGCAGGGCAGCCTAAATTGAGATCGATCCCCGCGATCGGATAGCCGATCAATTGCTTGGTAATGCGTAATAGATCGGGAATGCTCTCGCCAATTAACTGAGCAAATACAGGTCTTCCCGTATTATTGTGCGTAATTGACCTCAGAATTTTCTTATCGATATTTGAGTTTGCATAGACGCGAAAGTATTCAGTCACATAATAGTCGGGACAGCCATATTCGCTCAGCATTTGCATAAAGGCAAGATCCGTCACATCTTGCATGGGCGCGAGTGCCGTGAGTGGTTGCCCTTGAGCGATCGGTAATGGTAGGGCTTTTGGCAAGGTATCTGATTATAATTTTTGAGGCTGTGCCTTTGGCTGGCTTCCAAAATTATAACAACCATCATGAGCGATCGCCCCACTCCCTACAATAGTAAAAATACCGATGCCATTTCAAATCAAAATTTAGAGACAAGGAATTTGAAATCCATGTCGGGTTTGAATTACGAACAGGGATCGCTCTTTAGCGAAGCAACCCAGCGCAATCGTCTCCATGACAGTAGCTCAATTTATACAATGGGCAGTCAATCTCTCCAAACTTGGAAACAGGCGATCGCCAAGTACCAGAATGCTATCACCAAGGCGATCCCCGTCCGCCAAACCTCTTTATTCGATTTGCCGTCTAATCACTGTGATCCCCATGCGATCGATCCCTTCAAATTGCCAATTCAACCAGCAGAATTTTATCGATTACCCAATGCTGATAGTGGTGATGCCTGTATATACTTTGTAATCGATTTCACAAAGCCAGAACTTCCCGTGCTACTCTATATTGGTGAGACTTGTCGATCACATCAAAGATGGAAAGGAGTTCATGACTGTAAAAGGTATGTTCTGAATTACCGAGAACTACATACCACCCACAATCTACCGACTCAAGTTGTGATGACTTTCTGGTGGGATGCTCCGTCAGCTACGCGCCCCCGTCAGCAATTAGAAAGAACTCTAATCGAGAAATGGCGATCGCCCTTTAACAAAGAAAATTGGAACTTCTGGGGTACTCCTTTCGTAAATTAATTCGTCAGTAACTCCACATACCTAGGCAATATTGCAAACAAGATTACTATGTCTTCTCCTCAACTCAATCCCAAATCCGACGTTAATGAATTATGGTTTGCCAAATTTTTTATCGGTAGTATGGTAGCGATCGCCTGTCTGACAATCCTCCTTTCCTTGCTCCCATCAGGAATTCGTAATACCCCTTCCGTTAAAACTTCGTTCCAGACTCAAAGTACTAACCATTTATCGATCTAGCGCGATCGAGCTTTTGCGATTCTTTTGCCATTGTTCGGCAGACATAATTTGTGATTCTGCACTGCAACTGTCACATTTGGGATCAAAATCTTCAAGACTATAGCCATCTTGTTCCAATGCGTTCATCCTGTAATACTCTAACGCCAGTTCGGGTTAAGCTGACAAATTTTACAGCGCTTTGCGCTCAAACCCAAACCAAGGAAATTTTTGAAAGCGTTGCAAAGCAACGCTTTCAAAAAT
>NZ_ALWB01000302.1 GCF_000332215.1 Pseudanabaena biceps PCC 7429 | reverse complement strand
ACAATTGCCTGATTAAAACTTACAGCCCTTTTTTAACTCTTTTTAGACAACAGTCCTTTTATACCAATTCACGAAAGTGTGACAACACTTTTGTGGATTGAAAACCAAACCCAGTAAGGGTTTTCAAAGCTCAAAATGGCGTAGCCATTTTGAGCTTTGGTATTACTTAGCTATCTACTACGCTGACCTAAGCTGACCTAATTAGACGCAATCCAAAGAGAAGTACAACTGCACCAATCGTGGCAACAATCAAACTACCAATTAATCCACCACCTGTTGCTACCCCAAAAGTACTGAAGAGGAATCCGCCAAGTAATGCACCAATCACACCAACAATGATGTCTCCAAGCAATCCAAAACCTCCGCCTCTCACCAGCTGTCCTGCCAGCTAACCAGCAGCCAAACCAATTAAAATAAACCAAATGAAATTCATATATTTACATCCTTTTCTGCATTAAGTTCGCCGAACTATTCAAACATGCCTTTAACTTTGTCTTTAGCATCTTCCACCAGATTGCGAGTCTTTGCTTCCGCTTGCTTTGCTTTTCCAATAAGCCGATCTTGGGGATCGCCTTTCACATTGCCGATCGCTTCTTGCACTTTTCCTTCGATATCTTTAGTCGTAGCTCTTACTCTCTCTACCGTAGCAATCAAAGTAGAAGGAGAATAGAACCTTGCTTGAGTCGCTATAATTTCTACTGGATTTGCTGCATATAGATTCTCAACGCGAAGCATAAATACTAAGCCAAAGGAGAATAGTGAAAGCAAACCAACAGTTAGAAGCGATCGGCAAATTTGTAAAAGCATGTGAGTTCCTAATTAATTCCTAATGGGTTGACAAACAATTGAAAATAATCTCCTTAGATAAGGATAAATCAACAAAATCCTTGGAGAAAGTAAGCAATATAGTTAAGCGATATAATTAATATTCTTAATAATTTAAAATCTTTAAAAAACTAAAAATATTAAACATACTTTAAATACACTAAAGATATATTGCTCGGACTAACTGACATTAATTAGCTTTATCTTTAGCCTTGTTAGCTTTATCTTTTATACCGTCGGCGACATGTTGAGCCTTATCTTTGATAACTTCAGCAACCTCTTTAGCCTTGTCTTTGACATCTTCAGATGCATTGCGAACATGGGCTTCAACTTGTTTTGCTTTTCCTTCAGTTTGTTTTGCGGTATCACCAGTAATATCGCCTACGACTTCTTCAATCTTTCCTTCAATATTTTTAGCAGTCGCCTTAGCTCTTTCTTGTAAACTCATAGCTAATATCCTCATTCCTATTTGTCATTGATGTCTTGCCTTGTAATTACTATGACTGAGTAATGATTGATTTATTGAATGAAATGAGCGATTTGATGGATTACTACATAAAACGCAACAATACTGATATAAACTGATATAATTAATTGGTCATATGTCTTTTGGTGGATCGACATCCTAAATTCCTTCCAACTATAGGACGAAGCTGAAACCTGTGAGAATAGGTTAGGCTCGTTTCGTAGATTACCTTCAACTCAAACTTTAAGAATTAATTTCTTCGTTAGTTTTGCGATTACGCAAGCATTGCTTTGTCCTTAAATAGTTTGGCATAGTCAAAAACAGAAACTAGATCGCGCAATTCTTACCACATAATCTATTCGCGTTTTTTGATTTTCAGTTTTTCTATGTCTAATTACTTAATTCTATTTCAGTCGTTAAGTAGCTAGGCGCAATTAAATATAAAGCCTCCAAACCTGTAGCGCACGCTGCGCATGTGCTGTAGGTTTGAATTCTAGGTTTTAATCATGCCAGCTATTTATTAATCATTATTAGTCATTATTATAGAGGAATAAAACCATGTCTGATCGGAATGGTGTGATGATGCAGTACTTTCACTGGTATATGCCTGATGATGGTAGTTTGTGGAATCAAGTTGCCGAGAAGGCGGAGGAATTAGCCAAAATTGGGATTACTTCTCTGTGGCTCCCCCCTGCCTATAAAGGAACAGGTGGTGGGATGGATGTGGGCTATGGCATTTACGATCTGTTCGATCTTGGTGAATTCGATCAAAAGGGTTCGGTGAGAACTAAGTATGGTACTAAGGATGAATATGTTCGCGCCATTCATATAGCACAAAAGGCGGGAATTAGTATTTATGCTGATGTGGTCTTTAACCATAAGCTCGGAGCCGATCGCGCCGAAGAGGTGGAAGCAATACCCCTCAGTACTGAGGATCGCAATCAACCAATCGGGGAATATCAAACGATCAAAGCTTGGACTCACTTCACCTTTGAGGGGCGCAAAGGTAAATATTCGACAATGGAATGGCACTGGTGGCATTTTGATGCGATCGATTACAACGTCTATAATGAGAGCGAGGATGCCATTTACTTGATAAAGGGTAAGTCTTTTGATACCGATGTAGACCAAGAGAAGGGGAATTTCGACTACTTGATGGGATGCGATCTTGACATGCAAAACTCGGAAGTAAAAGGAGAACTCAAATATTGGGGAGAATGGAATTATGATACGACCAATGTGGATGGATTCCGTTTTGATGCTGTCAAGCATGTATCCGCTGGGTTCTTTCAGGAATGGCTTGAACATGTGCGCCACCATGCAAAACGCGATCTCTATGCGGTAGGCGAATATTGGTCTTACGAAGTTGAAGCTCTGAATAATTTTATCGCCGTTACCGAAGGCAAAGTCGATTTATTTGATGCACCTTTGCATTTGAATTTCCATCTTGCGAGTCAAGCGGGTGAGAACTACGACCTCAGTACAATTTTTGATAATACATTGGTGAAGGTGCAGCCAACACTTGCAGTTACCTTGGTCGATAACCATGACTCTCAACCTTTACAGTCCCTAGAATCGATTGTTGAGGCTTGGTTCAAACCTCTTGCCTATGCCCTGATTTTGCTGCGTCGTGAAGGATATCCCTGTATCTTTTATGCGGACTATTATGGAGCCCATTATAAAGACTGGGGCAAAGATGGGAATGAGTACGAAATCTGGATTGAGAGTCATCAATGGTTGCTAGATAAGTTTCTGTCAGTTCGACAAACCTATGCCTATGGCGATCAAATCGATTATTTCGATCATCCTAATACAATTGGCTGGACGAGATTGGGAGATGAGGAACATCCTGATGGTATGGCGGTAGTTATGAGTAATAGTGAGGAAGGTCGTAAATGGATGAATATCGGACACCCTAACAGTACCTATATCGATATCACTGAGCATATTGAAGAGCCCGTCAGCACAAATGATGAAGGATGGGGTGAGTTTCGTTGTACTGGGGGCTCGGTGTCAGTATGGATTAAAAGTGAGAATTAAAAGTTAAATAGCTAAACATCAAGGCCTATGTTGCCCGCAATGCGGGCAACATAGGTCGATCTCCCCCCAAATAAGCGGAAAGATATTAGAATAGGACAGCAATCTTTTCGGCTTGGTTAAACACGTTCATGACTGTTCAGAATCCCCAGAAATATCACATCGTTACTTTCGGCTGCCAGATGAACAAAGCCGATTCCGAGCGCATGGCAGGCGTTTTAGAGGATATGGGCTATCATTCAACGGAGGAAAGCGAAGAAGCCGATCTGATTTTGTATAACACCTGTAGCATTCGCGATAATGCCGAACAAAAGGTCTACTCATATTTGGGCAGACAAGCTAAACGCAAACGCGATAATCCTAACTTAACCCTTGTCGTGGCTGGCTGTGTCGCGCAGCAGGAAGGCGAAGCTTTATTAAGAAGAGTTCCCGAACTAGACCTAGTTATGGGACCTCAGCATGTAAACCGCCTTGGGCATTTGCTCGAACAGGTTTTTAATGGCAATCAAGTTGCGGCTACCGAAGAAGCTTATATCGAAGAAGATATTACTACTCCACGCCGCAATAGCTCTGTAGCAGCTTGGGTAAATATTATTTATGGATGCAACGAAAACTGCACTTATTGCATCGTCCCCTCAGTGCGTGGGCGAGAGCAGTCGCGTACACCCGAATCAATTCGGCAAGAGATCGAAAAGCTGGCTGCCCAAGGCTACAAAGAAATTACGTTGCTGGGGCAAAATATCGATGCCTATGGGCGTGACTTACCCGCAGGTGGTATCGGTGCGGGTGTGGGTGGCAAGATTACTTTTACCGATTTACTCTACTATGTCCATGACATTGAAGGCATCGATCGCATTAGATATGCCACCAGTCATCCGCGCTACTTTAGCTCTCGACTGATTAAAGCCTGTGCCGAATTGCCCAAGATTTGTGAACATTTCCATATCCCTTTCCAGTCTGGTGACAACGATATCCTGAAAGCCATGGCTAGGGGCTATACCCATGAGCGCTATCGCCGCATCATTGAGGATATCCGTGAAATTATGCCCGATGCAGCCATTACTGCGGATGCGATCGTTGCCTTTCCTGGGGAAACCGAGGAGCAGTTCGAGCGGACGGTGCAATTGGTAAATGACATTGGTTTCGATCTGGTTAATACGGCCGCCTATTCTCCTCGTCCCGGGACACCTGCGGCTGTGTGGGACGATCAATTAAGTGAGACCGTCAAAAGCGATCGCTTACAGCGGTTGAACCATGTAGTCAATCAAAATGCCGCCGAGCGCTCTCAGCGCTATGCAGGACGCATTGAGGAAATCATGATCGAAGGGACAAACCACAAGAACCCCCTACAGATTATGGGGCGCACTCGTACCAATCGTATTGCCTTTACAGAGAACACAACGGGGCAATCATTAGCGGAACTAATCGGTAAGACTATTAGTATAAAAATTACTGAGGTAAGACCTTTTAGTTTGACTGGCGTAATTTGCTAAACCTGTGTTAGACTAGCTAAGCGCGTGAACGACAGATGTACTAAAAAAACACAAAAGTACAAATAAGTTTTCACAAGCTTAATTCCCAAGGGTCGCTAGCTCAATGGTAGAGCACTCGGCTTTTAACCGATTTGTTCCGGGTTCAAATCCCGGGCGACCCATAAAATAATTAACCCTATAGTTAAACCTGATTGCTGGTGCGGAGCGCCGCAAGTCAGGGTTAACTATTTTTATATCCTAGTACAGGCGACATTTATATAGCTGCTATATAGCTGCCGCCAACTGTAAGACATAAAACCCAAAAGAGGTTTGCCGCGCTCCGCGCGGCAAACC
>NZ_ALWB01000301.1 GCF_000332215.1 Pseudanabaena biceps PCC 7429 | reverse complement strand
AAGGGAGTAAGAAACTAGAAGAGCGTATCGCCCGCTTAGCGGGCGATACGCTCTTCTAGTTTTGTTTTTTAATTATGCTGAACTACTTAAATATATTCATAAAAGGCTTTCCGAACAACGTCAACGCAACGAGCCCAAGTGTAATATTGTGAATGTTGATATCCTCGGCGAATGTAATCTTCGCGCAGATGCGAATTTTCTTGAAGTTGCATAAGGATATCGACAACAGATTTTATCTGTTCTGGTTCGACGATGATTCCTGCCGTACCCACGATTTCAGGTAATGAAGCCCGATTACTAACGATCGCAGGAGTACCAACTGCCATCGCCTCGATCGCAGGAATGCCAAAGCCTTCGTAGTGGGAAAGAAATAGTAAGGAAGATGCGCATCGCAATAGTCTTGGTAAATCCTTATCTGGGACAATTCCAAGTAGCTTTAAGTTTGGGAACTCTTGCTCAACAGCAAGATATTTTGACTCTGAATCGCCAGCAACCAAAATCTGTAAATCGCTCTTATGTAATTTTAATTCTCTTGCCACAGACAAGACATAATCTGCTCCTTTTTTAAATTTTAGCCCTCCTATAACCAAAATATAGGGCTCAGCAATAGGTCGGATTAATGTATTCGGATCGACGGTAGAAATATCAAAAAATTGTGATTCGACTCCATTACCAACCACAATAATTTTTTGAGGATCGACATCTAGAAGTTCTACGATCCGATGTTTAGAGAATTCTGAAACCGTAAAAATAATTCGGCTGTCAGATAACGCCCGATTAACCCATCCCGACCACTTAAAACGGAAGAGTTTATGTTGCCATGTATGCGACCAAGGTAAGTTAGTCTCAAATGCTTGAATGTCATGGAGAGTAATGGCAACTGGACATTTAGAAATAGGGATATAGGTTTGCATGGGTGCATAGAGCCAATCCGTATCCTTTGAAACGTAACGATCCATTTGTGGAAATCCCAATAATTTCCATGTTCTCTCTGTAGCATTTTCAGTAGAGGGAAAAGTAGTAAAAGGAATTGAAGATAATGGAGAACGCTCGTCTAGTTTGTGGTGAGCAGATAGCCACTGTGCTGAAAACAGTAATTGTAAGCTTATCTCTTGACAGGCTTCTAGTCCCAATAGCATTTGATTAATATGTCTCCCAATTCCTGTACATGGAAGATACGTACTTTTAGGATGGATATAGGAAACTATTTTCATTAGTCATTGCAACCTATAGTTGTGTTTAATACCAATTCCCAAAATGGCGTTGCCATTTTGAAACCTGCGGCACACGCGCAGCGTGTAGATCTGGATTTTAAAAGATAGGTGGCGGCGCTTTGCGCCGCCACCTATCTTTTCGGGTTTGAGCCACTTAAAATTGATATTCCAGCTCATAAAAACGCAACAGTTTTTTAAGTAAGAAGTAGCGCGAGCCTTGCATAAGTCTGGATAATAATGCTTGAGTGAACGTCATGGTTTTGCCCTGAGATCGGGGTTTATCTAACCACATGCCCCTGCCATGTAAGATATATTCTTTCTCATTTTCTTTCAGCAAAGTATTGTAGTTGTAATTCCACTTGGGACTTATGATTTGTACGATTGATGATCTTTTGGCAAGGTTAATTACATGACCATTCTCATACAAGTTTCTTTCAGATTTGGGCAACATAAAGTTGGGAATATCAGCCCTTAATAAAAGACTTTCAAAAAAACTTTGCGATCGCTGCTCGTTGGCAATAAAAATAACGCCTGAATTAAAATTTCCAGAAGATTCAATACTCATATAAATAAATTTATCTGGAATGAGAACCGATTCAATGGATGGAGCAAAATCGTGGATTAAGGCATCGGCATCGACAAAAAAAACGTTACGATATCCTTTTTTTAGCGCTCTCAGAATAATTGCCACTTTTAGCCATGCAGAATTAGTCCCAGAGATGCCATCAACTGGAGATTTAGTAAAAGCTATATATTTATATCCATGTTTCAAAGCATAGTTTTGGTGACTATCGAGACAATGCTTAAAAATCATGTCATAACCATTGGTGGCAATACTAAACATAAATGTTTGTTCGTGAAATTCGGGTGATTGAGTCATGGTCGATCTAGTTAGTTTCTTTGAATTACCGTTAGAGTATCTACAGATTCAATAAATGTAAATCTCCGATCTTTTAAAATAACTTCTTGAGTAAATATCTCCGATCCAATACGAGGCTGTTTGCCATTAAAACTATCATGCAAAGCAACAATCCCTCCAGATTCAATTAGATCGCTCCACGCTTCCCAATCTCCTTTGATTCCTTCATAGGAGTGATCGCCATCAATAAATAGAAAGTCCACAGGTAGATGGGGCATAACTTTCTCTTCCTTTGGCGCTAATTTACCCAGATTCTCCACCCAAATAACATTGCCTCTGTTGACTTTCCCAACTTCTACATGGGCAATTCGTCTAATCCAAGCAAATCCAAGTAGATTGAAGAAGCTTCTGGGATAGGGATCTACAGCTATAATTGTTCCTTCGGCATTCATTACACTTCTAAACTGTCTGGTATTCACTCCTTCAAAAACACCAATTTCAACTAGTGTTTTTTTGCCTGTAGCATACTTTTGTAAACATTTGCGCTCGGATTCAGACGTTTGGGTATAGGCGGGAGTGAGCCCTATTTTGTACTTTACATAATGACGGAAATTGACTGGATAATATCTCAAATTCATTGCTTAATACGACCCTTTATATAGTGATAGGCAAAATTTATATGTTGCTGCGAAATCAGTTTTTTAAGTAATAGATGAGGGGCTTTTACAATCAATCTCCCAATATATTCGAGCCAATATAACATCTTGCTATTTCCCATAAATGAAATTAATATCCAATTATGGGGAAGGAAGTCATCCCATTTATATCCTGCCCAATGGATTAACACAACTTGCTTTTTGTGATCTAATCCACCATAATCCCATCGATAATATTTATTGTTTTCTCGATAGATATGACCCGATTGTCTTGCCCATGCATTTTGGCAAATGCCACCTAAAACTTCGGCAAAGTGTCCATACCTGACAGGTTTCATATCACAGCAGTAGTTAATAAATGCCTGATCGGTATTGCGTGGATTTAATCGATCGCGAATTTCTAATGCTTGAACTGCGAATTCCTCAAATTCTTCGAGGGAAAAAAGTCCCTTTTTGGATGCCCACAATCCCGATAGAAATCCCCTTCCCTTCGATTTTAATAATAAATTTTGACGAAACTTTCCTGCTTGATATACCTGATCGATCGCACAATCGTAATGCAAAAAATCAAACTCAAATTCATCTAGGGCAGTAATTAAGGGTATGAGATCGGCTAAAACTACTTGTCGCGTATCTAAATATAGGAAGCGGTCTAATTTACCCCAAAAAGCAGCATAGCGCCTAAACCAATAAGGACCTGTCGGTGTATGTCCTAGTTCGAGGGCTTGACCGATCGCTTCTAACTGAGAGAATGAAGGATCGATATACAATTCAAAATTATATTGAGTTTGCAATGCGAACAGGCGATCGCAGGTTTCGTTAAAGGGAATTAAAACTAATCGCAAATCAGGGTTGAAAGTTCTAAAACTATTCAGAAAAGCGATCGCCCAATCATAAACATGATCGTTGGCTGAAAAATATACCCCAATATTTGGTTGTAGTTGTAAAGGCTCCATTTTGTTTGGTGACATGGCTCAATCGGTTGAACTCTAAACCAATCCTTCCATTTGATGATCTAATCACGAAAGAATATCTCGCAATCAGCATAAAAACGGAATAAAAACTCAGGATTTGCAGAGATAATTTGGGATTGATAGCAAGCGATCGCTTGCTGCTTTTTCTTTTGGACGGACTTGATCGAAATATGATAGCAGTTGAGCAGGCTTTGTAAGTTAATTTGAGGATTTAAGGGGTTTTGCCATAGCATCCACACAGGATATTGCCACAAATCCACTTTTAATCCAGATAGAGCGATCGCTTGAACCACCAGTTTATAAGAAGCCTCATGATCGGGATGACAATCGTGGCGATGGGGTACGTATATTTCTTCTGCATTAAAAGAGGCTATAAAACCTACTAATTGATTGACTAACTGTTGTTGTTGTTGTTGGCATAATTCTTGAAGAGAGCCATCCTTTTGATTAATGAAATAAATATCTGATGGTGCAATCCCCAATATATTTAATGCTTCTAAAGCTTCTTTTTTGCGGATGTTAATTACATCTTTTACTTCAATATTACCGCTACCACTCAACTGTCCATCAGTTATAAAAACAACTTTAACAGGGATTCCTCTTTCTCGTTTCAGTGCAATTAAACCACCACAGCCTAAAGTTTCATCATCTTGATGAGGGGCAAAAATTATTACAGATTTTTGGCTAATGGCGAGGGTTTTGCTACTAATTTGTAAAGCTAGTTGGAGGATACAAGATAACATTTGCATGATCTTATAACCTATCAATCGACGAATTTTCTTAACACGAAGATCTTGCATCACAGGCTAATAAATCGGGAGTATGAGATTTGCCTTTGAAGATTACGAAAATTTATCCTATTGCTATTAGTTTTAATAGGGATTTAAATTTAGTAATTAATATTTCTGTCCGATAAAAACCTAACAGTTTTACTAATAGTATGTAGATTGTATTTCCCGCCATACAATTTTTAGAATCAAGGCTCTGTGCAACATCAAAGTAATCCCTCGCTTCATTTATATAGCCCTCTCGTAGAATACTACGTCCAAATATCCAAAAACGTCTAGCCAGAATTGCGCGGACTTGCGGCTGCAATGGTTTATTCGTTTGCGTTTCGATCAGTTGCCAATGCCTTTGCAGAGTTTGAAACTGAAACATCGCTCCTTTAATACTGTAGGGCTTTTGACTGATCCGCCGATCGCTTATATATTCGCGATATTTGTAAACTGGATGCGGGTCATATCGAAATTCCACTCCCGACAATACCAAACGTAGATGGAGATCATATTCTTGTCCTCGCGGTAGGGATGGATCGAAACCACTAATTGCTAAAAGATACTGACGTTTGTGTAGTGGGCAAGAAGTGAGAGGGCTATGGGCAAGGATATGGGCGATCGCATCTTCATCTTTTTGGCGCGGACGTAACGGAAAACTGGGGATAGTTTGACCATTAAGATCCACCCAAATTGCATCACCATAGGTAATCGCCTTACTTGCTGCATCAATTTGCTCAGCAAGTGCCACCTGTCTAGATAAACAGGCGGGTAACAACACATCATCGGCATCTAAAAATTTGATATATTCACCTCGAGCAAGTTCAATTCCTCTATTTCTTGCCCTTGGTGCGCCAAGGTTTTCTCCTGTCTCCCAATAGATTCGATCGCCAAAGCCCTTGATAATCTCTATACTGCGATCGCTCGAACCATCGTCAATTACGATGATTTCTATGGGGTTATAGTCTTGCGCGATCGCGCTAGCGATCGCCTCTCCTACAAAAGACTCATTGTTATAGCAAGGAATAATAATTGATACTAATGGTGGCATAGGGAAACAACCATAACTCTATTTCTAATTCCTTGATGGGACTTGATGGGATATATAGTAATGCCAAGTAATGCCAAGTAATGCCAAGTAATGCCAAGTTCAGAAATGGCTACGCCATTATATTCACTTAAGTCAGGAAATCAAAACTAATAGAGAGTGGCGGCGCGAAGCGCCG
>NZ_ALWB01000300.1 GCF_000332215.1 Pseudanabaena biceps PCC 7429 | reverse complement strand
TGGAATTGTTGTAATGCGAGGGCAATCTCTTCTGGGCTAATGCTTATGTTGGCGATCTCGCGATCTATGGTTTGTTCCCGTTGAAAGTTTGGTAGTAGGCGATAGGTGGCTAGTAAGGACAATATGCTTTCGATCTCGATTTTATCTATCGTCAACTGGGCTCTCATATTTCTAATCTCATATTTCTCAAATGTTAAAATGTTGATAAGTTAGGTGTCTATCCCCAAATCACAATGATTTCCCGTCCTGCGGGACTAATCACATTTTCAGTGGTGGTGCGATCGCTTAGTGATGGTAACCCAGAACGGCGATCAAAAATCACTAACCATCCTGTATCCAAGCTCAATCCTGATAAATATTTATCTAACTGCTTTAATCCTTCCTTGAGTGGATCTGGTCTTTTATCAGCCCAAACTTTCAACTCCATTCCCAAAGTTACCTTACCATAGCGCAAACAGATATCCATTCTTCCTGAACCGATCGCATATTCTCTTTCCAGCGTCCCAGCACCATTCACAACTCGGTGTAGAAATGCCATCAGCACCAGATGGGGCGCAATCTCTGGATAATTAGCACTCTTAAATAATGGTTCACCATGTTGTCGCCAAAAAACTAGAAAAGCATTAAGTAGGACTTCAGCATTGAGACTTCCATCAACATTCAGCCAGCTAGGTTGAATCATCGGCAGACTATCCTGCACTCCTTGAGATAAAACTCTGGGAATAACTTCTTGATAAATCGGATTAGCAATCTTCAAACCGCCTTCCTGACTTCGCACCACTAAACCTAAGTCCAACAAGTAACGCCGATCATCATCGGTCGTGTCTCCTAACTCTAATCCAGATAAAATGGGTTGAATTATTGCTCTTACCCGATCTTCCCGTAATCTTTCGGCAAGGCTATCTAAATGCGTATCCTGTCTTTTAATCAAGATTTCTTTCGCTTGATTCACCAAATCAGGAGTAATCGGAATTGCAGGATCTTTCGTAATATATTCCACAATTTCTTTAGCGATCGCATTGACTAACCATGGCTGACCCTGAGTCAAATGAAAAGCCAAATCAACTGCTTCAGGCGTAAATATTTGACCCGTCGCATCTGTATGTTGGTGATAGAGTTTTCTTACGTCCTCAAGGGTAAAGTTACTCAAGGTAAAGGAGCGGACTTTGATGTTAAAAGGACTAGAAGTATTCAGGCGATCGCTTCCTCCTGACGCATACTTATAATCCCGCACATCACGCATCCCCACCAGTGCTAATGACTGCGGAAATCCCTGTGGACGATTGGGAAAGCCTGAGCGAATCTGGCGCAGCACGGAAACTAGAGTCTTATCACTGAGGGCATCAATCTCGTCTAAAAATACCACTAAAGGGCGTAATGACTTTCTAGACCATGTACTCAAAAACGAGCCAATCTGACGACCAGCTTCTCCCGTAGTCCAATCTGGCGGCTGCAACTCAGGAGGCAAGCGAAATTGTGCCGAGTCTTTCCACTCATCTAAAATTGCTTTTTCCGCTAAATCAGGCTCATCCGAAAAAACTGCCCCCACCTCTAAGGAAAGCATCACCGCCGTATATTGACCACTAGCCGTTAACTCTTGGGCAAGTGCCAGCATTGCTGTAGTCTTACCTACCTGCCTTGGCGCATGAATTACGAAATAGTTTTCTTGAGCAATTAATTGTTTGATTTCAGGCAAGCGCTCTGTAGCCGACAACATGTAATGAATATCAGCTTTACAAGGACCAGCAGTATTAAACCATTTTGGCATAACGACAACTAACTAACGGGCAAATACCCCTTCAATATATATCAACGCGCCAAGCAAACCCCCTCAAACCTCGAAAACGTTTTGGTGTTGCCATTTTGGGAATTGCTATTAGAGAGACTAAGAAAAAAATAAAAATTATCACATGACAATTAGATAGGTGGTGCGCTAGGTTTCGTTTATACGTTACAAGATTATGCGATCGGGGTTACTTAACAATTCCATCCAGCGCACTAAAGTAGATTTTGCTCATCAGATGAAAGCTTTAGTGGACATTCATCGTCCCGATGCCGAGCTTATTCGAGTAGTACTGGATAATCTCAACACGCATCATCCTGCCACTCTCTACGAAAACTTCTCGCCTGAGGAAGCCAACTGAATCCTCAAGAAACTTGAATTTCATTACACTCCCAAACATGCTAGTTGGCTCAATCAAGTTGAGATTGAATTCTCTGTGCTATCTCGTCAGTGTCTTGACCGTCGCATCGCTACAAAAGAGGAGTTGTCAGACCAGATTATCATTTGGAAAGACCAGCGCAATGCGCAGAAAGCTACAGTTAACTGGCGCTTCGCAAGTTCCGATGCAAGGTTCAAATTGAAGTATTTATACTCATCCATAGAACCTAGCAAAGTTGACTTGGCAGACTACTAGAAAGCGATCGCTCTCAAACAACAAACTCCCGATCGCTTAAATCATCATCTCAAAATCTGTGATCGCCTTTACAATGACAAATCCCAACAAGCGATCGCTACTAAATCTAAAAAATATTGATCGCCTACTCATGGCTAGAAAGCGATCGCTCTCAAACGATAAACTCCCGATCGCTTAAAACATCATCTAAAAATCCGTGATCGCCTTTACAATGAAAAAAAGCGATTGCTATCAAACAATAAACTCCCGATCGCTTAAAACATCATCTCAAAATTCCTGATAGTTCTCAAATGAAAAAGCGATCGCTCCTAAAATCTAAAAAATACCGATCGCCTACTCATGGCTAGAAAGCGATCGCTCTCAAACAAGACATTCCCGATCGCCTAAAATATCATCTCAAAATCTCTGATCGCTCTCAAATCAAAAAGCGATCGCTCTCAAACAACAAACTCCCGATCGCCTAAAATATCATCTCAAAATCTCCGATCACTCTCAAATCAAAAAGCGATCGCTCTCAAACAAGACATTCCCGATCGCTTAAATCATCATCTCAAAATCTGTGATCGCCTTTACAATCAAAAAAACAACAAGCGATCGCTACTAAATCTAAAAAAACACCGATCGCCTACTCATTGCTAGAAAGCGATCGCTATCAAACAAGAAACTACCCATCGCCTAAAACATCATCTAAAAATCTCCGATCGCCTACTCATTCTTAATTTGTCTACTCAAATTTCAGTTCCCAACTAGGCTGATTAGGATTATACTTTCTATGGATTTCTTCTTCTAATTTTTCATTAGTACAAATAACTTCTTCATTATCATCTATATCGTAAACCCCAGTAATATAACACTCATAAATTGACTTGACAAAACTTTCAATACTTTCATAATTTGGTCCAAAACTCCAATCTTCAGATGCCCATAAATATATTAGTTCAGAACTGGACGTTTGATCTGTGGCTCCTTTAGTAAAAAAATAGCTTTCACCATTATTACTAATTATTGGAAACCATTTTGGATTGAGCTTTTCATCATCAAAGTCGCAATCCCATTTGAGCTTCATCAAAAAATGATAGTCCTCTAAACAAATATTTAGAGGAGAGAAAAATCTGATATAGGAATCAAATCTAAGATCATCAGTTATAACAGAAATATCCAGTCCATTATGCCATTGATAGAGTATATAAAACTCTTCGGACAAGCGGAATGGGAGATCTGCAACTACATCATCAATGGGAGCATCTCAATTAGGCACTGAGTAAATATACTTAGGGGCATAGAAGTAGCCATTGAGATAAGCACAACGATGTTTCAAAACTTGAGCAACATTTTGCTGATTCCACTGAGCACCCGAAATCTTGACCCGACGACCAATTTTGTTTAATTGTCGATTCAACTGAGCCAGAGCCAATGTTAATTCCCTGTTTTTGTAGGTAACCATACTCAGGTATACGATGGCGATGATT
>NZ_ALWB01000299.1 GCF_000332215.1 Pseudanabaena biceps PCC 7429 | reverse complement strand
ACGAAAGTTCTGTAGTTTATCAATAATCATGACTGTAGATGTGCTTTTTCTTTTTCATCTACTTTAGGCAGTTTGTATCTCTTTTACTCTGCCTTTTTTTCCTTTTTTAGTCTAAACTCCAGTAAGTTTACTTCTGGCTTGCTTTGGTCAATACCTGCTCGCAATTGCGTGGTCATATCTTGCACCACATCTTTATCTAGGTCTAGTTCTTGGGCAATTTGTCGATTCGAGAGATTTAATCCCATCAAATACAGACACAATATCCACATCCGTAAGGGTTGATGGTGTCCTGCAAATATTGTGTCCGTTAGATCGTCAAAGTTGGTGTTGCAAGTTTTACACTGGTATCGTTGGCGAGCAGGTTGTGTTTCATCTTTGCCTCGCTTGATCACCCCTAAGCTTTGACATTTGGGACAGCATACTCCTCTTTCCCATCGCATCTGACGCACTGTTTCGTAACATTTTTCATCATCGATTAGATGCGTTAAGTTCACGCTCAGCATTGTGTTCGCTGCTTTTTATTGTTGCTACTATATTATCAATTTCTTCCTTTATTTCACCTCCCCGAATCACCTATTGAGCCTACAATCTTTAGAAACAATGAACAACATTAATGAACAACATTGATCAAGTTTGGTTAACTGTTCAGAATGAGGTTAGTGACTAAGTAGTTCGTCATAATTAAAAAACAAAACCAGAGAGCATACCGCCCGCGCAGCGCGCGGTATGCTCTTCTAGGTTTTAAGTTTACTTATGCCTAGCTACTTATAAGTTTGAGTTAAACTATCAACTCATAAAAGATTCCGAGTAACATGCCCTTGTAAATATAGCCTTGTTTTTAGCTGGAGACGCTTAAATTTTAAGGAACAAAGAATGTCAACAATATCTCTAACCGAAGCTCAATTTAAACTTCAAGATCTGATAAATGAAGTTTCACTGTCTCATGAGCCTATCCTAATTTCAGGAACTACATCTAATGCTTTTCTAGTTTCTGAAGAAGATTGGAAGGGAATTCAAGAAACAATCTATTTGCTCTCAATTCCTGAGGTGGGCGCATCAATTATGCAAGGTTTAGCAACTCCCATTAGTGAATGTAGTGAGACATTGGAATGGTGAATTGGAAATTGGTATACACCAAGCAAGCTCAAAAAGATGCCAAGAAAATTGCGGCAACTAATCTTAAAGACAAAGTTACTGAACTTTTAGCCATAATTCAGGTGAATACATTTCAGAATCCGCCACCCTATGAAAAGTTGGTTGGTGATTTAGCGGGCGCATATTCCCGCAGGATAAATATCCAGCATCGACTTGTTTATCAGGTGATCGAATTAGAGCAAACCATTAAAATAATCAGGATGTGGACGCATTACGAGTAAGCGCGATCGCTATAATAGTTAGACAGCTTGTAGTGAAAATATTACAGCCCCCATACTAGAATATCTCCTTGCCTTAAAATATCTTCTTGCCAAAAACTTTTCAAAAGTACCCGCTATGACTGCAACCGCCACCAAGACAACAACCAAGACACAGTATGAAGCCGTTATTGGGTTGGAAACTCACTGTCAGTTGACAACTAACTCCAAGATCTTTTGCAACTGCTCGACCCAGTTTGGCTCAACTCCCAATACTAATGTTTGTCCTGTCTGTCTGGGAATGCCTGGCGTGTTGCCCGTACTTAACGAAAAAGTTTTGGAATATGCTGTTAAAGCTGGACTAGCTTTAAACTGTCAAATTGCTCCCCACAGCAAATTCGATCGCAAGCAATATTTTTATCCTGATCTTCCCAAAAACTATCAAGTTTCCCAATATGACTTGCCAATTGCTGAGCATGGTTGGCTCGAAATTCAATTAGAAGATGGCAGCACCAAACGGATTGGGATTACGCGCCTGCATATGGAAGAAGACGCAGGAAAACTTGTTCATGGTGGTAGCGATCGCCTATCGGGTTCCAGTCATTCCCTCGTAGATTTCAATCGTACGGGTGTGCCGCTGTGCGAAATCGTATCGGAACCAGATATGCGCTCAGGTGCAGAGGCGGCGGCCTATGCTCAGGAACTCCGACGGATTATGCGTTACCTTGGGGTGTGCGATGGCAATATGCAGGAAGGTTCGCTCCGTTGTGACGTAAATATTTCCGTGCGTCCCGTCGGTCAAGAGAAGTTTGGCACAAAGGTAGAAATCAAAAATATGAACTCCTTTAACGCCATTCAGAGGGCGATTGATTTTGAAATCAATCGTCAAGTAGAAGCGCTTGAATCTGGTAGCGAGAAAATCAAGCAAGAAACTCGTCTTTGGGAAGAGAATAGTCAGCGAACAATTAGTATGCGTTCTAAGGAAGGAGCCAGCGATTATCGCTATTTCCCTGAACCTGACTTGATGGCGATCGAAGTGCCTTTAACAACCCTAGAGAAATATCGTTCCGAACTTCCCACGCTGCCTATGGCAAATCGCCATCGCTACCGTGATGAATTTGGACTGACTCCCTATGATGCGGCCTTGATTGCCGACGATCGCAGTATTGCCGAATTCTTTGATGCCACGATCGTTGCAGGTGCAGATCCAAAGCAAGTATTTAACTGGGTAATGGGCGACGTTACCGCCTATCTCAATGAGAACAAACTCAAGATCGGAGATATTGCGCTCACGCCTGTGATTTTAGCCGAGATGATTGCTTTAATTGCCGATGGCACGATCAGCAGCAAAATTGCTAAGGATATTTTGCCAGAACTAATTACTAAGGGTGGTTCTGTTAAGGAGCTTGTGGCATCTAAAGGCTTAACCGTTCTTGCGGGTGCGGAACTTGAGAAGATTATTGATGAAATTATTGCTGCGAATCCGAAGGAAGTCGAGCAATATAAGGCTGGCAAAACCAAGTTATTAGGGTTCTTTGTCGGTCAAACCATGAAGAAAACCCAAGGGCGAGCCGAACCACAGTCCACGAATAAATTGATTGCGGACAAACTAGCAGTCTAAAAAGAGAGGCGCTTAGCGCCTCTCTTTTATGTTCTAATACCAATCACGAAAGTGTGACAACACTTTTGTGAATTAAAAACTAAACCTAGTAAGGGTTTTCAAGTTAAGAAATGGCGTAGCCATTTCTTAAGTTAACGTGAGTTCGGGATAATTTGAAATGGGCTTTGAGAAAGGGTTGGTTACGCCAACCCTTTCTCAAAGCCCAAAAGTAAAAGCCTTGCCTAGCAAGGCTTTTACTTTTGGGCTTTGAGAATTTGCCAGTTTAAGGTGAACTGACGTTAGCTATACTTAGTGATTGCTGAAACAGTTTACTCACAAGCCCAATGCCATAATTCAGATGCTTTCAGCAATCAGTGACCTCGCAATCAAGAATGAGCCACCAAAGAATTTTCCAGAGTTCTGAATTTTTTCAACCCACTGATCGCGAACCGATTCGTTCGGTTATCACAGAATCTCCAGAGGCTGTGATTGTCGCTTGGTATATCCAGCCAAATCAAGAGATCTCTCCCCATATTCACCCCAACGGACAGGATACATGGACGATTTTGCAGGGAAAGGGTGAATATTATCTAGATCCAGCAGGTAATACTAAGGCGATTTTTGCAGGTGATGTGGTAGTTGCCTATCCTAATTGTGTGCATGGAGTCTTTAACAATAGTAATGAGCCATTGATTTTTATTTCGGTGGTAGCTCCTGCTAACGCAGGCTATCAGTTAGTTGCGATCGCCAAATAAGTGATGAATTCCGCAAGAGCCTGATCTCAATTTAAATAAATGAAAAGCCATGAAAGAATTGATTCAATACTTTTCGGAAATCCAATTAGATAAGTCAGTACTTTGGTGCTACCTAATCTGGTACGTTGTCATTGTCTTTTTCTATTTCGATCCTTCCCCGAAGATCTGGAGTAATTCCATTGGAATCAGTGCGGTAATTGGAACGGGGCTAATGCTCAGCATTTCTTCTAATGGAGCGACTCAACGAGATACTTGGCAGACTTTCAGGTTATATCTCATGCCATTTTGTGTGTCTAGTTTCTCCGCTTTAATTAAAGATAAGGGCTTCATTGTATTCATTTCTCCCCATATCCAAGAGAACTTAGTCGCTCTGTCCTGCTGCATGGTCTTTGGCATGATTATTTGGGCAATCAAATCATTCAATCAAAAATCTATCTCAAGAAACCTTAATAAATGACTAATTAAGTAGCTAGGCATAAGTAAACTTAAAACCTAGAAGAGCATAACGCCCGCGCAGCGGGCGTTATGCTCTTCTAGGT
>NZ_ALWB01000298.1 GCF_000332215.1 Pseudanabaena biceps PCC 7429 | reverse complement strand
GGTGTCATCTTTTTTTAACCTCTATTTTTTATTCATTTTCTCATATGTCATCTATAAGTAGAAATACTCATTGCATTAGTGAGATGCTCCCATTTGATGGGGCTTTGAAGACTTGAATATTGATTTGTATTGTGACATCTATCCAGAAATCGCCGATCGCCACCCGATCGCTATAGAGCAATGGCAAGAATGGTTTACCATTTGGGCAAATTATTTACAATCCGAACAAGCGATCGTCGATGGAGACTACGAGGTGTCTTTGGCGATTGCCGATGATTTAACGATTCAACAACTAAATTTGCAATATCGTCAGAAAGATTGCCCTACGGATGTGTTATCTTTTGCTGCCCTAGAATCAGCAGTACCTGAGATCCCGATCGATGATTGTGAAGATTTTGATTATATCGAGCCAACCAGTTGGGGAGATATTATTATCTCGCAAACTACCGCGATCCGTCAGGCTGAGGAGCGAGGGCATTCCTTAACCTATGAACTAGCGTGGCTAGCAGCTCATGGTTTATTGCACCTACTAGGTTGGGATCACCCTGATGACGAAAGTTTAGAAGCAATGCTTGCACAACAAGATAATATGTTGCAACTAATTGCACTTCTCTAAGTAGCTAGGCGCAATTAAATATCCCAAATCACAATTCGTTTTCATCCCGTCACCCATCCTGTAAACGGATAGGGTGCGAGACTTCCCACTCACATTAGTAAAAACTAGATTGATCCATGTAAAAAATTGTCAATAATAACTTAAGTATTTGCGAGCGTAATTTAAGTAAACTATTTTTCTAAGCAGTTAAGCATAATTAAAAAACAAAAACAGAGAGCGTACCGCCCGCTACGCGGGCGGGTACGCTCTTCTAGGTTTTAAGTTTACTTATGCTTAGCTACTTAGCATTGAAATCTCGAACATCTTGGCGATCGCTGGGCAAAGTCTATTTGGGATCATCTCCATGAATAATGATTTACCACTAACCAGATTATTTTTATTTAAATCGCCTTCCTTATCCGAGCAAATGACAAAGACTGATGAATTGGAAACCGAACATAGTGCGGCACAACGCAATGATTCTTTTCAAATTGCGACGAACTTACTATTAAGTTTTAAATATGCTGGGCAGGGTGTTAGTTATGCGTTTCGTACCCAGCGAAATTTTCGGATTCATTTACTCATTGGCGCGATCGCCCTAACTCTGAGCGTATATTTCCATCTCTCAGCCGTTGCTTGTTCGATCATTAGTTTGACGATCGCTTTAGTATTAGTACTAGAGCTATTGAACACAGCCTTAGAAGCTGTCGTTGATTTGACCGTTGGGCGTGAATTTCATCAACTAGCCAAAATCACCAAGGACTGCGCCGCTGGTGCGGTACTCATTGCGGCGATCGCCGCTTTGCTGATTGCAGGCGTGTTATTATTGCCTCATATCTTGCAGCGCCTTGCGTTGATATAAAAGTCAAAATTCACAGAAATTCTGATCAAACCAGATTTTCTTTAAATTTTATGATTGCAGTCAGTGGCTAAGCTTATTCGTTAAACTCTTCGTTCCTATACCCTGCCCATGCTGCTATCAATATCTGACTTCTTCATCAGAAGACCTGTATTCGCAACGGTCTGCTCTGTTATAATCACGCTATTGGGAACAGCTTGTATCTTTCTATTGCCTGTTGCTCAATATCCTGAAATTACCCCACCTAAGGTAACTGTAACCGCCAACTATGTCGGCGCAAATGCGGAAGTTGTCGAATCTACAGTTACGAACATTCTCGAAAGAGAATTGAATGGAATTGAAGGAGTTCGTTATATTACTTCGACTAGTGCCAATAATGGAACTAGTTCGGTAAATCTAATTTTTGACCTTGACAAGAATAAGGATCTTGCGGCTGTTGATGTCCAAAACCGAGTGTCTACGGTAACAGCACAGCTGCCAGGTCCAGTGCAGCAAACTGGTGTAACCATTAGTAAAGAATCTTCGGGATTTCTCTTTGCAGTCGGTGTATTTTCTGAAAAGGGAGAATACGACGATTTATATCTAAGTAATTACGCCGATCTATACATTGTCGATGAGATTAAGAAGGTCAAAGGTGTCGGGAATGTCGTCATCTTTGGTGAACGTAAGTATGCCATGCGAGTTTGGCTAGATCCCAATCGTCTTTCAGCTAGGGGACTCACTTCTCAAGATGTTGTGTCCGCAATTCAGCAACAAAACTTGCAAGTTGGGGTCGGACAAATCGGACAACAGCCTAATTTGCCAGATCAGCAATACCAACTATCTATTTCCGCAACGGGAAGACTTAAAAATACAGAAGAATTTGCAGAAATAGTAATTAGAACCGCCAGTGATGGATCGCCAATTAAATTGCGTGATGTCGGACGGGTAGAATTAGGCGCGGAAAACTATGGCTCAGCCCTTCGTTTTAATGGTACTAGAGGGATCGGCTTAGGTATATCGCAATTGCCCGATGCGAATGCCCTAGATGTGGCAAAAGCTGTCAAGCATGTCCTAGAGGAGTTAAAACCAACATTTCCTCCTGGACTAAATTATGAAATTGCCTTTGATACAACCAGTTTCATTGAAGCTGGCACTGAAGAAGTCATCATTTCCCTAGCCATTGCGATCGGGCTTGTGATCGTGATCATCTATCTGTTTTTGCAGAACTGGCGCGCAACGCTGATTCCTGCTATTGCGATTCCCGTTTCCTTAGTTGGAACTTTCATTTTCATCAAACTCCTCAACTTTAATATCAATACCCTAACCCTATTTGGGTTAACCCTTGCCACAGGGCTAGTTGTTGATGACGCGATCGTGGTAGTTGAGGATATTGCCAGACGCATTCAAGAAAACGGTGAATCCCCAATCAAAGCAGCGATTTCGGCGATGAATGAACTACAGGGGGCGGTAATTGCTAGTTCTCTGGTACTGATTGCCGTGTTTGTGCCTGTTGCTTTTTTCCCTGGCACGACTGGACAACTGTATAAACAGTTTGCGTTGACGATCGCTTTTTCGATCACGGTTTCTACATTTAACGCCTTGACCCTGTCGCCAACCTTAGCAGGGCTACTGCTCAGGCAAGAGACTATCCATGGTAATTGGTTCTTTGATCGGGTGAATTGGTTAATTGACGGTACGCGCGATCGCTATCGATGGTTATTGGGAAAATCCACAAACCTCAAAGGGTTTATGATGATCCTCTTTATCGGTTCTCTTTTCCTCACCTACTGGGTATATACCAGCGTTCCTAGGGGGTTTTTACCACAGGAAGATCAAGGATACTTCATTACCATTGTGCAAGCTCCTGAAGGTGTATCGTTAAATTACACCGAAAAAGTGCTAGAGAATATTGAAGGAATCATGCGTCGGAAGAATGATAAGGGCGAACCTGCTTATCCCGAAATTGCGAATATCTTTGCAATCTCAGGTTTTAGTTTTAGCGGCAACACCCCGAACAATGGCATTATCTTCTCGACGCTAAAACCTTGGAAAGAGCGATCGCGCTCAGCCGATAGCATTATTGGCGGTTTTACTCCCAAACCTTTTGGTTTATTTCCCGAATTAGTTTCTATTAAAGAAGCTTTTGTGGTTCCCTTCCCACCACCTGCCATTCAAGGCTTAAGCAACTATGGCGGTTTTGAATTCCAATTGCAAGACAAAGCCAATCAAGGCTTTCCGATCATCGAACAGACCATGGGAGCTTTATTAGGTAGGGCAAGTACCTATCCCGACCCCAGTCATCCCAAGCTTTCAGGATTACGCCCTAATTTCAACGGAAATACACCGCAGTTAACCGTAGAAGTAGATCGCGTCAAGGCTAATGCTTTGAAAGTCTCTTTACAAGATATTTACAGCACTTTGCAAACCCTACTTGGTTCGCAGTACGTAAATGACTTCAATACTTTTGGAAGAACTTATCGAGTTTATGTCCAAGCGGACGCTCAGTTCCGTTCTAACCCTGAAGATATTAATAAGCTCTACGTGCGCTCTAGTAGCGGTCAGGAGATTCCGTTAAGCAATCTGGTCAGAGTTACTCAAACCGTTGGTCCCTCGATTATCAATCACTATAACCTGTTCCGCTCCGTCCAGATTACTGGCAACACTGCTCCGGGGGTTAGTTCGGGACAAGCGATTGATATTATGAGCAAAGTTGCTAAAGAAGTCCTACCAAAAAGTTTCGGCTATGAATGGTCGGGATTATCCTTAGAGGAGATCGGCTCTGGCAGCAGTGCCGTCTTTATTTTCGGTTTGGGTATTGTATTTGTATTCTTAGTACTTGCCGCTCAATACGAGAATTACATCGATCCCATAATCATCATGCTGACGGTTCCCCTTGCGGTATTAGGTGCGCTCTCAGCAGTTTTATTGCGCGGGTTATTAAATCCTGTTTTCTCCAATGATGTGTATACCCAAATTGGGTTAGTCATGCTAATTGGGATGGCTAGTAAAAATGCCATTTTAATTGTGGAGTTTGCCAACCAGTTACGCGAAAGAGGTTTAAGCATTACTAAAGCTGTGCTTGAAGCTTCCCAACAACGCTTAAGACCAATTCTGATGACAGCCTCTGCGACTATTATCGGGATTTTCCCCCTAGTAATCGCAACGGGGGCAGGTGCTGCTGCACGTCAATCCTTAGGAACTGCGGTCATGGGTGGTATGTGTCTTGCGACAGTACTAAGTTTATTCATCGTTCCCATTCTTTATATTGTTGTCAAAAATATTGAAGAACGAATGATGACTGGTTTATACAAACCACATTCCCATGAACTTGAACTCGAACATGAAGTAGCGATCGTCCCATTGCATGAAGGTGATCTCAACGGAAGTAGTTTCAACAATGGTAGTCACAATAGTGCTGCTGAAGACTCTCAAGAAGAAAATAGCCCTAAACCTTAGATATTGGCTCTAATCACAAACAAAAATAACTGGCGGCGCTAAGCGCCGCCAGTTATTTTTTATACCAATTCACTGAAGTGAGCCAACATTTCAGTGAATTACAGCAATTATCGATCAAACGAACCACAAGGAAATTTTTGAAAGCGTTGC
>NZ_ALWB01000297.1 GCF_000332215.1 Pseudanabaena biceps PCC 7429 | reverse complement strand
GACTGGGCTGATTGTAGAAGACATGGCACTTTTTGCTTTTAATTTATATTGGTCATTTTACTTTGCCTTCTTTGTTTCGTTATTTATTCATAAACGTGTGCGGTTGCCCTATCTACTAGCCATCGCCACATCCTCCATTACTTCATAAATCAACTCAGCCAACAGATCTTGCTCCTGTGTAAACATTTCGCGCAATAACTCCTTGAGCAAAGGTCGTAAATCTTGAGCTTCGAGCATAGTGATCACCTACATATTTAAAGTTTGAATATCTGCCTTGCCGCCACTCTGAACCACGACACCAATTTTTTCAGCTAACTTATTAGGATTATCAAATTTTGACTGACTCTGTTGTAATTGCAAAGCCTCTACCTTAGCCGCCAGCTCTTGATTGCTGGATAGTAGCGATCGCACCTGCTCCAATAACTTCACGACATCAGGATCATCGGCGATCGCCCCGACATCAATTACCGCTTGTCGAGCATCAAAATCTTCACCCGCATTAATCGCTTTTACTGTCTGCGTATTTGGAGCCTTGTGACTGAGAACAGCCCAAAGTGAACGCGCTAATTTCAATGTCTCATCGGTAATATTTTCGCCAACTTTAGTTAGAGAACCAATGCCAACAATTAGCAACAAACCCACAATTAGAGAAGAAACTGGCTCCATATTTACACCAACGATCTACCAATATTGTGATTTTATTTAAATTTATCTTTGCTCACACATTATCTCCAGAAACTAAAGCGATCGCCTCTTGAATTATGCGATCGCGATCGACCATCGCACCCAACTCAGCCGATTCATAATGTCCACCAAACGCCTGACCCGCAGCAGCATCTAACGCAATGTCATAGGCATCTTCCAAAGCCTCGCGCAGTTCAGAAGGTTCGCAATAATTTCCTTTAGCCTTACGTCGTTGATTAGTCCGCTGAATTTCTCGTACCGAATTTTTAATTGAAAGATCCCACGATCGCGTAGTGCGATTTTCGGCACGTTGTTTGATCAGATGGAGTAGCAAGATTTTGGCAAAGCTATAAATCTTGTTCAGCTTGTCATCCTTGCTCATCTCTGTCATCTCCTCCACTAACAGCAACGCATCGGAGATATTGCCATTTAGTAAAAATCCCTTCAGTTCTAATAACTCTTCCATACTTTTAACCTCCAGCTTCGTAGCCTAATCCATACAAAGAGGGCGATCTCTATATTAACAATCGCCTCTCTTTAGCTCCTGTTCGCTTGGGCGATCTTCCCGCCAATTTCGATGCTCATATTTGCCTAGACTAAAATCATGACTAAAAAACAGTGTCGATTAGGTAGTATTGGGTATGATTATTTTAATTTCATAAACTAAAAAGCCTTGCAATACAAGGCTTTTTAGGCTTTTTTAGATATAAAAAGTAAGCTGGGGACGAGACTCGAACTCGTGACCTACTGATTACAAATCAGTTGCTCTACCAACTGAGCTACACCAGCGAATTTAATCCTTTGTAATATTACCAGATGTGCGATCGCTTTAGCAATAGTTATCTCAAAAATAAAGATATAGCGTAGCTCTAATTACTTGACTATAAAGCAAGGGTTGACAGCTACTCCCTTCCCACTAAAGAAATAGACATATAAAACCAAGAGATAGCGGTGCGGGGCTTCGCCCCGCACCGCTATCTCTTGACTGGGAAGGGAGTAGATTTACCTGTCAAGTGGTTGACGATGATTGAATATCCCTACAAAATGCTTAGTAGGTGCTTATTAGAAAATTTTTGCTCTGCTTCAAAATAACGGTTCAAAAAACATCAGAATCCTTGAAGATTCAGCATCAAAGCATCAGCAAATTACCTATATACGCAGACAAATCAGAAGGACATGGCAAGGACAAGCGATCGCACCCAACAAGTAAATCATTACAAAACTCTGAGAATTGCCTACAATGCTGCTCCTGCCGAGGTCAAATCTGCCTATCGTGGACTGGTTAAAGAATTTCACCCTGATTGCAATCATCATCTCGATAATCACGATGATATCGCCTCGATTAACCTCGCCTATGAAGTTCTCGGCAATCCTCAATCTCGCGCCCACTACGATCGCAGCCTTGGTATTAAACACAATCCTAGCGGTTCCTCGCAGGGCTCCCAAAAGTCACCTACCAAGCGCGAAACCCATCTTAATGAAGATCAAAAAATTGATCGTTGGAGTAAACAAGTCTATGAACCAATCGTTGATCTGCTAGAGGGGATCATCGATAGTCTTGACGAACAGATCGATGCTCTTGCCGACGATCCCTATGACGATGGACTCATGGAAGACTTTGAGGACTACATTGATGAATGTCGAGGTTCCTATGCCAAGGCCCAGATTTTCTTTCGATCCTTTCCTAACCCCGCATCCGCCGCAGGCATAGCCAGCTATCTCTACCACTGCCTCAATGCCATTAGTGATGGCATCGAGGAGTTAAATTATTTCACTTTAAATTTTGACGATCGCCATTTACATACTGGACAAGAGCTATGGCGTAGGGCTGAAGAAATGCGCTACTACGCGCAGAGAGCCATGCAAAATTTGCAGTCAGACTAAAACTGCTAGAAGCCATAGCTAACAACCAACAGGTAAACCCTTTGTACGGGAAACCCTACCAGATTAGGTAGAGTCCCCCTGATGTGCTAATCGGGAAAAGTAGCTAATCTTGTATGAGATAAAAGATTAACAAAACTTAGGAGTTGGAAGCCTCATGGCTAAAGTAGTTGGAATCGACTTAGGTACGACAAACTCAGTCGTCGCCGTCATGGAAGGGGGCAAGCCAACGGTGATTGCAAACGCCGAAGGCTTCCGTACCACACCATCGGTTGTTGCCTACGCTAAAAATGGCGATCGCTTGGTTGGTCAAATTGCCAAACGCCAAGCAGTTATGAATACTGATAACACCTTTTATTCTGTAAAGCGCTTTATCGGTAGACGTTATGACGAAGTTAGCGGCGAATCCAAGCAAGTCGCTTACAAAGTTATGAAGGTGGGCGAAAACGTCAAGATTGACGCTCCAGCCGCTAGCAAACAATTTGCACCCGAAGAAATTTCCGCGCAGGTATTGCGTAAGCTGGTCGATGACGCTAGCAAATATTTAGGCGAAACCGTTACCCAAGCCGTTATCACCGTTCCTGCATATTTCAACGATTCTCAACGTCAAGCAACCAAGGACGCTGGGAAGATTGCTGGTGTTGAAGTTCTCCGCATCATCAACGAGCCTACTGCCGCAGCTTTAGCCTATGGACTAGATAGCAAGACTAACGAAACGATCCTCGTATTTGACCTTGGTGGTGGTACTTTCGACGTATCGATCCTTGAAGTGGGCGATGGCGTATTTGAAGTAATGTCTACCAGTGGTGACACTCACCTTGGTGGTGACGACTTTGACAAGAAGATCGTAGATTTCCTTGCCAGCCAGTTCCAATCCGCTGAAGGGATCGACCTTCGCAAAGATAAGCAAGCTTTACAACGTTTGACTGAAGCGGCTGAAAAGGCAAAGATTGAGCTTTCTAGCGTTACTCAAACTGAAATCAATCTTCCCTTTATCACTGCTACCCAAGATGGTCCTAAGCACTTAGATACCACCTTGACTCGCGCTAAGTTTGAAGAACTCTGCTCAGATCTAATCGATCGCTGCCGCATTCCCGTTGAGCAAGCCGTCCGCGATGCCAAGATCGACAAGTCCAAGATTGATGAAGTTGTTCTTGTGGGTGGATCTACTCGTATTCCTGCGGTTCAGGATGTGGTTAAGAAGATTCTTGGCAAGGAACCCAACCAAAGCGTTAACCCCGATGAAGTTGTGGCGATCGGCGCAGCCGTCCAAGCTGGCGTATTGGCTGGTGAAGTTAAGGACATCTTGTTGCTTGACGTTACACCTCTATCCCTTGGTGTGGAAACCTTGGGTGGCGTAATGACCAAGATTATCCCAAGAAACACCACTGTTCCTACTAAGAAATCGGAAGTCTTCTCGACTGCGGTTGACGGACAAAGCAATGTGGAAATTCACGTTCTCCAAGGTGAGCGGGAAATGTCCAACGACAACAAGAGTCTCGGAACTTTCCGTCTCGATGGTATTCCTCCTGCTCCTCGTGGCGTACCTCAAATTGAAGTTATTTTTGACATTGATGCTAACGGGCTATTGTCGGTAACTGCTAAAGATAAGGGAACAGGTAAGGTGCAAACCATCTCTATCTCTGGTGCATCCACCTTGCCTAAGGATGAAGTCGAGCGCATGGTGAATGAAGCCGAGCGTAATGCCTCCGCTGACAAGGAAAAGCGCGATCGCATTGAAGCTAAAAACCAAGCCGATTCTCTTGCTTACCAAGCCGAGAAGCAACTTAAAGATCTTGGAGACAAGGTTCCTGATGCTGAGAAGACCAAGATCGAAGGTTTGGTCAAGTCTCTACGCGAAGTGATCGCTAAGGATGACCACGAAGCGATCTCTGCTCAAACTGAAGAATTGAAGCAAGCGTTGTACGCTCTCAGTTCCTCGGTTTATCAGCAAGGTGGTGCGGAAGCTCCTGAAGGTGCTGCACCTCAAGATGGCACTAAGGATGCTGCTAGTGGCGATGACGATGTTATCGATGCTGACTTCACAGAATCGAAATAGTTAACAAAAAAGAGGGTGGGCGCTACGCGCCCACCCTCTTTTTTATTAAAAGAGAGATGCGGCGCT
>NZ_ALWB01000296.1 GCF_000332215.1 Pseudanabaena biceps PCC 7429 | reverse complement strand
AGGTTTTAGTTAGGACAAAATTAAAGCCCAAAAGAGGGTTTGCCGCGCTCCGCACGGCAAACCCTCTTTTGGGCTTTAACTGAAGTGTTGGTTCACCTCAGTGAATTGGTATAATCTATTGCGTGGAAGTTTGCAAGCTACCGCATAATATGCCACTGTTTTTATTTACTTTTTTAGTCACTATTTAGTCACTTTTTTAGTCACTTTTAGTTAATTTCTGCTACTTCTTGCCATTAGAGTTTCAAATTGCCTAAAGAATATCGCGCCACAGGAATTAACCTTAAAGGGATGCCCTTGGGAGAAAACGATCGCCTATTGACGATCCTCACTAAGGAGCATGGTTTGATTAGAGCCATAGCCGCAGGAGCCCGTAAGCATCGCTCTTCTATGGCAGGGCGATCGGGACTGTTTGTCGTCAATGACTTACAGATCTCGGTGGGGCGCAGTATGGAGCGCATTAAAAATGCCGAAGTGTTGCAATCTTTTGTGGGTTTAGGAAAAACTCTGGCGAAACTCACCGCCGCACAGTACCTATCGGAACTTGCTCTGATGCAGGCTTTATCCGCCCAGCCTCAAGAAGAACTGTTCTTGTTACTTGTCGAACATTTGGATCGGATTCAAACGGCTGAAGATCGGCATGTTTTGGCATGTCTAAACCACGGGATCTATCATCTACTGGCGATCGCGGGATTTGCCCCGCAAGTGCATAATTGTTGTATTACCCAAGTACCTGTGATCGCTAAGCGTGGAGTCCAGAAATGGAAAGCAGGATTTAGTATGGTTGGAGGAGGTGTCGTCGACCTCGATTATCTAGACTCCGATAATAGTAGCGATCTTGGTAGCGGTATTGGCATTAGTGATATTGGTAGTGGCGGTAATCCGCACCAAGGCGATCGCCTTGATAATAACCAAGAGAGAGGCGAGGGATTAATGCTAGAGTCTATCTACAACCGTATCAGCCATTATCTTACAGCCTCGGAATTGATGGCGATCCAAGAACTCGCACAAACTGATTTAGCGGATAATATTTTAGAAATACCCCCAAAGGATTGGCTCGCAGTTGAGAGACTGTTACGAGCCTATGCACAGTATCATTTTGATAGACCAATCCAGTCTTCGGCACTGATTGACAACTGTTTTTTTAACATATGACCCATTTATTCGATCCCCCTACACCAAATCTGCCAGAAGTTCCTGATTCCCATCATCCTGAGACGCATCACCATAAAGGCGAACCAGACGACATAGCAACCCCTGAATTGCCGCTCGATTCTCAATCTGTTCTTCGCAACCCTAATTTTTTATCACTATGGAGCGGGCAGGTTTTTTCCCAGATTGCCGACAAAATATTTTTAGTATTGGTCATTGCGATCGTTTCTACACAATTTCAGCATGAAGGCGAAACGATTAGCGGTTGGGTCTCCGCAGTGATGGTTTCATTTACAATTCCTGCAATTTTATTTGGCTCGATCGCTGGTGTATATGTCGATCGCTGGAATAAGAAAACAGTTTTAGTCAGTTCAAATATTCTACGTGGAGCTTTAGTGCTGAGTATTCCTCTTCTGCTCTGGGTCACGAAAAACAGTTTTTTGCCTTGGGGTGCGCCAACGGGTTTTTGGGGGTTATTATGTATTACTTTTCTAGTTTCTACCTTCACGCAATTCTTCACCCCAGCCGAACAGTCCGCGATCACCTTGGTGGTCGAGAAGCCTAAATTATTAGCTGCCAACTCCCTCTACACTACGACAATTATGGCAGCTTTAATTCTGGGCTTCGCTCTCGGCGAACCTTTGTTAGCCCTGTCCGATCATCTCCTACCAAAAATCGGTCAAGAAATCCTCGTAGGTGGTAGTTATTTAATAGCAGGGCTCATCCTGATCCTGTTGAAAACGGGTGAAACTAAAGAAGATCTGCACCGTGATAGTTTTCATCTTTGGAATGATATTAAGGAAGGTTTGCAATATCTCAAGGATAAAAAGACTTCACTATCGGCACTCATCCAGTTAATTTGTACTTTTTCAATTATTGCGGCTCTGACGGTTTTAGCGGTGCGTCTCGCCGAAGTCATGCCTGAAATTAAGTCGGAGCAATTTGGATTTTTATTAGCCGTGGCAAGTTTAGGTATGGCAATCGGAGCGGGGATTGTTGCCAAACTGGGCGATCGCTGTAGTCGGCAAACGCTCGCTTTGATTGGTTCGTTAGGTATGTCTGCTTTCTTGGGGATGTTAGCCGTGTTTAGCGATCGCTTTGGTTTGGGGCTAGTGGCGATCGCGGGGACGGGAATTTTTGCAGGTTTATGCGTTATTCCCATGCAGACTGTCATTCAAGAAGAAACTCCAGAGGATGTGCGCGGCAAGGTTTTTGGTTTGCAGAATAATGCTGTGAATATTGCCTTGAGCTTGCCCCTATCTGTGGCGGGCATTGCCGAATCCTATTTTGGTTTGCAGAAGGTGATTTTTGTACTCAGTGCGATCGCGCTGGCGACGGGACTGCTCACTTGGTATATCGCTCGCCAACTAGTTGAGCAGTAAAGCCTTAATTAAAATCGTGTGATTTGTAACTCAACACTAGCAAACAATCAGGTAACATTGCATAGAGTCAGTCTCGACCTGATGCTATGCAACTAATTACTCCTCACGATGCAACAACTAACACCTAATCCCAGCTTTAGCTTGACCATTCGCGTGCAACTCCTCAACCGCGCAGGAATGCTGTCTTCTGTTATCAGCGCTCTAGCTGAAGCAGGGGGGAACCTAGGACAGATCGACCTGATCCAACAGACGCGCAAAATTTCTGTCCGTGATATTACGGTAAATGCTTACAGCGCGGAGCATATGGATAAATTGATTGCTGTCGTGAAGGCAGTCCCCGAAATTCGCGTTTTGGATGTTTATGATCGCACGTTCCAAATTCACAAAGGTGGCAAGATCCATCTTGAATCTAAGGTTGCCGTCAAAGGTCAAGACGATCTGGCGATGGTCTATACCCCAGGGGTTGGTCGCGTGTGTATGGCGATCGCTGAAGACAAGCGCAAAGTTTATGACTACACCATCAAGTGCAATACAATTGCCGTAGTTACCGATGGTACGGCGGTTTTAGGACTAGGCGACATTGGACCTGAAGCAGCCATGCCCGTTATGGAAGGCAAGGCAATGCTCTTCAAACAATTCGCGGGACTAGATGCATTCCCCATCTGTTTGAATACCAAAGATGTCGATGAAATCGTCGAGACTGTAAAACGGATTGCACCTGCCTTTGGTGGAGTAAATCTGGAAGATATTAGCGCTCCTCGTTGCTTTGAAATCGAAAAGCGACTCAAGGAAGAATTGGATATTCCCGTCTATCATGACGATCAACATGGCACGGCAGTGGTGGTGGTGGCTGCCACAATTAACGCTCTCAAAGTCGTCGGTAAACCCATCGATACCGTTCGCATTGTGATGAATGGTGCTGGGGCATCGGGAATTGCAGTTGCTCGGCTGCTGCGTGAGGCAGGCGTAAAGCGAATCGCCATGTGTGACTCCAAAGGATGCATTAGTAAAGATCGCACCGATCTTACGGCGGAGAAATTAGAATTTGTCAGTGAAACATCGGGATCTCTGGCTGATGTCATCAAGGGGGCTGATATGTTTATTGGTTTGAGCGTGAAGGGTGCGCTCACCCCTGAAATGGTGAGAAGTATGGGCGCGGCTCCGATTGTCTTTGCTATGGCAAATCCCAATCCTGAGATCCAACCCGAACTTGTGGAAAATGATGTAGCTGTAATTGCGACAGGTCGCAGTGACTATGCCAACCAAATTAATAATGTGCTGGCTTTCCCCGGAATCTTCCGTGGGGCACTTGATGCCAGAGTCACCAAGATCACTACGCAGATGAATTTAGGGGCTGCTCAAGCGATCGCCTCCCTCGTTAGTAGTAGTGATCTTGCTCCTGACTTTATTATTCCCTCAGTATTCGATCCCCGTGTATCCCATGCCGTGGCTGCGGCTGTTCATGCTGTAGCGCGTCAACAAGGTATTGCTAACGCCTAGCTTGTCTAGATTGTATTGCCTAGGTTTCCTCGATTAAAGCCTAACCCTAAGGTCAGCAAACTATGCTTGTCCTTAGGGTTTTTCCATAGCAATAAATTCATCGACGAGATTGAGCAGTTTTTCGATCGCCACATTGAGATTGATCGATTTAACGGGAAATCCGTGGGCAACTCGATTTCTGATCTCATTTAAGGCGATCGCTCTCTCAAACTGGTCGATGGAGATCTCTGACTGATCGTAAAGGTGGTGAATCATCAAGATCGTGGGCAAGCGATCAATCGGGATCAAAGCTTGTCTCGCATGTCTTCGCATGAGGACTTCCGCAAATATCCATAGGGATAGGAAAGCAGGCTCATGCTCTCCGATCGAGATTAATTTGGCAATCCGTTCTTTACGATGCAAAATCTGCGATCGGGTCAATTTATCATCGGCGATATCTTCTTCCGCGATCGGGGTGGCATCTTCGCCCGTGATCAGCAAAAATCGCCAACCACTATGCTCGGCAACTCTTTGGGCAAGAGTGCGATAATGGGCAACTTCTAAGTTATTTGCCCTATCTTTAATTGCCACGATCAGCCCTTGACTCTCCGATATTTTGACCAGTAAATCAGGGCTATAGGCGTTTAAATTGAATGGTAGCTGATGAGCGTGAGGTTGGCGAATAACCTCATATCCCTGCGAGCTGTAGCATTCGACAACTTTTGTATGAATCAACCTTTTTGTACTTATAAAATCTGAACATATATAGTCATGAGGCCTTAAACTCTAGACAAAATTATGATAATTCAACCAATAGCAAGGCTATTGATTATTGCTTACGATATGGATGCACGGCATAAAGCGTCATTCATCCACACCATATAAGTAGCTGGGCATAATTAAAATCCAGATCTAAAACCTGCGGCGCACGCGCAGCGTGCG
>NZ_ALWB01000295.1 GCF_000332215.1 Pseudanabaena biceps PCC 7429 | reverse complement strand
GTTGCTTCGCAACGCTTTCAAAAATTTCCTTGGTTTGGGTTTGAGCGCAAAGCGCTGTAGTAGCGCTGGCAGCAAGTTATCCTAAAAACTATCAGGTTTTTCGGTCAGCGCTAAGTATTGTAATATGTGATGATATCGAATCAACGGTAAACGCATAGATTAACTGTGGATTTGAAGACGATCCGTCGGTCATGTTAAGACAATTTGAGGTAATGGCAACGTGGGCATTGTTGTAGAAAATGTAGTTAAGCAGTTTGGTGATTTTTTAGCCCTAGACAATATCAATCTTGAGGTCAAAACTGGTTCATTGGTGGCTCTATTAGGTCCCTCAGGTTCTGGCAAGTCCACTCTATTAAGATTGATTGCAGGCTTAGAGACCCCCGATCGCGGCAAGATTTTTCTGACTGGAAAGGATGCGACCGATCAAGATGTGCGCGATCGCAATATTGGTTTTGTATTCCAGCATTACGCCCTCTTCAAACACATGACCATTCGCAAAAATATTGCCTTTGGACTAGAGATCCGCAAAGAACCCCAAGCCAAAATTGCCGAGCGCGTCGAAGAACTATTGGAATTAATCCAGCTTAAGGGTTTAGGTAATCGCTACCCTTCCCAACTTTCGGGCGGACAGCGCCAAAGAGTTGCCCTCGCTCGCGCCCTCGCCGTCCAGCCCAGCGTTCTACTCCTCGACGAACCCTTTGGCGCACTGGATGCCAAAGTCCGTAAAGAACTGCGGGCTTGGTTGCGTCGCCTCCATGATGAAGTGCATGTTACCAGCGTCTTTGTCACCCACGACCAAGAAGAAGCGATGGAGGTATCGGATGAAATCGTAGTGATGAACAAGGGCAAAATCGAGCAGATCGGTACGCCCGCTGAAGTGTACGACAATCCTGCGACCCCTTTTGTGATGAGTTTTATCGGTCCTGTGAATGTACTGCCCGCCAGTCGCGATCGCACAAAATTCCTGAAAACGGACAATGCTAGTGAAGATGTATATATCCGCCCTCGCGATATTTTGATTGAAACGGAGCCCACCACCACATCCGTCTCCGCAAGGATCGCCAGATTAATTCATCTGGGCTGGGAAGTTCAAGTTGAATTAGCCCTAGGCGATGGACAAATTTTAACTGCCCATATGAGTCGCGAACGTTTTGATGAGTTGAAATTACAACCGCAACAATATGTCCATATTGAGCCAAGGGATGCTAAGTCCTTTCCCCTTGATTACGCTATTTAGTTGCAAATTCTAAATGCTCTCAGAACCCCAAAGATGGCGGCGCTAAGCGCCGCCATCTTTGGGGGTTTATGTCCTAATTAATACCAATTCACGAAAGTGTTGTCACACTTTTGTGAATTACAGCAATTACCGATCAAACGAACCACAAGGAAATTTTTGAAAGCGTTGCAAAGCAACGCTTTCAAAAATTTCCTTGATTTGGGTTTGAGCGCAAAGCGCTGTAAAAACTAAACCTAGTAAAGGTTTGAAAAACTAAAAATGGCGTAGCCATTTTTAGTTTTGGTATAAATGCTTTTATTTTTTTGGGGTGTTAACAACCAAAGCCAAAAAAAATTTGATATAGACTAGGAATTAGATGTTAGTAAAAGAGCTAAAACGATGACTTTAAAATCCATTTCCCTAAACGCTATGGGTATAGTATCGGCTAGCATGATTGGGGCTGCTGGAGCGATCGCGCAAATCAATAATGCACCAACATTAGCCGAGCAAACCCTAAGGGATTCCCAGCAACAGGAAAGAAGCTCTCTGAGCATCGGTGGCAGCAATGTCAACCTATTGCAGCTCATGAACAGCATTAATCTTGCTGGTGGCAAGTCTCCAGAGCAATTCCGTGCCAGCCAATCCGAGTCCTTTGACGAAGCGGTATCGACCTTTAGAAATCAGCAAAAACGTGATGTTCAGATTTCTATCCCTGCCAACCCCAATCAGTCAATTAATAAGTAATACCAATTCACGAAAGTGTGACAACACTTTTGTGAATTAAACACCAAACCCAGTAAGGTTTTGAGATTCCCAAAATGGCAACGCCATTTTGGGCTTTGGTATTACTAGGTTTTTCAAGTTAAGAAATGGCATAGCCATTTCTTAACTTGGTATTACTCAATTCTGGCAGGAATTCCCTGACGGCGCAATTGTTCAATTCTCTGTTGAGCCGCATTGGGGTCACGATAGGAGCCAACCTGTACCTGTCCGTCGCTAGGACGTACATAGGCATCGCGTTCCACTTGTTGAGCGCTAGCGGCATAACTATTTTCGACAACTACGCGATAGCTATTGGATGAGGTTGGTGCATTGGGAGAGCCAGACGATATTGGCGCAGCATACTTCACCGCAGTATTATTGCGCGGCGTAACATAAACTGTAGTATTTGGGGCTGTAGTATTGGGAACAGGTGCGGCAGCAGCATTAGTCTTAGGGACTATCGTGGTATTCGACCTTGGGGAAGATTTCGGGGCAGGTGGCGTATAGGTTGGTGCAGGGCTATTGGTGCGGGCGGGTGGATTGTAGCTATTTTCGAGTGGCGCTAACACCGAAGGTAAGGGGGCAATCGAACTGGAAGATAGGTTTGCTGATGGGACGGTACGTAAGGGTGTACTAGGGACAAAACTATTATTTGGTACAAATAAACTTGATGATTTTGTGGATGAGTTAGTTAATGGATTCTTGGGAGCATTAGTTAAGGGCTTATTTTTGGTCAAGCTATCAATCGTGCGATCGGCTGTAGTCTTATCCCCTGCAAAAGGAACAAAACTTAAGGAATCATTTGCCTTTTGCTGATTTTGCAAATTGATATCGCTGCCTAAGTCTTCTTTCTTAGTTTCGACTTGGGCATTTTTAGGGCGTGCCTCAGGTTTGAAAAGCTTGACTACCCCAGATGGATCGACCATTAAATAGCCGATCGCTGCACTCGAACAGAGCAATAATAATAGGGAGATAATCCCCACAGGATTCATTAAACTGCGGAATGCGCTTTTTTCTTGTGGGGAATTGGGCATAGCATAGGCTGATTCCTGCTCGGCTGCTTCTTGGTAGTAATCAGCATAGTCATTGGCAAAACTTTGCAGAATATCATCATCATCGGGTACGGGCAATTTTGCCATCGTGGGCGAGTTGATGCCGTTTGTCGTGTCAAGCCCGTTAATACCTTGAACATCAGCTATGTTTTGAGCTTGATTTCGAGCTTGATTTTGTTGCTCTAAGCTATCTGGGTCGTAGTCATTATGGAGGTGTTCGAGGTTTTGAAGAGTATCTAAACCTTTAAAATTATGTAACTCAGCCTTGTCTAGATTGATATTAACTGCTGGGGAGTCCGTCCCTAGGGCTGGCATGACTGGCATTTGGATCGTGCGCGGGCGATCGCTAGGGTTATTATCCGTAATGGGGGCGAGTGGAGAAAGCGCGTCGGATAGACTCGGTGATGTCCAGATCGATTGGGTGGAGACAGCACGAGGTTTAAAGGGATTGAGATAGGAGATGGTCTGTCCGTTGGCTATCCAATGGCGATAACGATCTAGCTCATCATTGAGGTTCGCATCCAAACCAGCCAAGGCGGTTTGTAAGACTGAAGCTCTAGCGATCGCTGGCAAAAAATCATTTTCTGCTTCCGCGACCCTTGGGCTGTTTGTTCTGGAAATGGTGGGGGAAATGGTGGGAGAGATGGTGGGACTCAATGTTTGCATAATCTTTACCTCAGGCAGTAACGGGGGTTTGAGCTAGGTAAATGTCTCGGATATCTTCGGGAAGGGCTTCTTCTAAGGCACGGTAGGCGTTTACTAGAAGTTGTTTAACATCACTAGCCGAGATGTTTTCACCTTCAGCATGTAAGTAAGCCGCGATGCGCGTGTGGCTCCACTGAAAAGTTTGAGACAATAATAGTATCAGACGGAGGTTACCAGCCATTTGATTCAGGGCTTGATTGAGGTAACACCAAAATACGGGTGGCGTATCCTTGAGCGAATATTGAATGTCTTCGACAGGAGGTACTTCAGCACGATTAATCATCATGGCTGCAATATTAATTAGCCAGCTTTGCAAGGACAGACGGGGGGTAGTTACCCGCAAGTCTAGTACTCGCATCTCGTGATAGATATATTCCCAAGTCTTTACAAATAAGTAATCTGACTGTACTGGCGATCGCGTTGCCGTGCCAATCAGGGTATACAGCACCTGTCCATAACGACAAAAAATTGCCGCAAAATACTGACCCTCTTCAGGATGTCTTTGAAATAGCGTCACGAGATCGCGATCGCTTTTCTGAAAAAGAGCCTGAATCTTGGGATGATGAATTTCGGGGAGGGGGGGAAGCTGCACGGTCACGGCTATCGCTAGCTCACTTTTTAAGTTTTCAAATTTGATGCACACATACTAGCAGCAAAGTATGATAATGCAACCCGTAGTTCGTACTAATTCAATAAGTAGCTAAGAATCAGAGAGCATACCGCCCGCGTAGCGGGCGGTATGCTCTTCTAGGTTTTAGCTACTTACAGTTTCAATACAGTTTGCGTTTGCATCGTTGAGATTTTGGTATTTTATAGTTGTCGCCAATTGTACTAGGACATAAAACCTAAGAATTGATTGGCGGCGCGGAGCGCCGCCAATTAATTCTTGGGTTTTATGTCCTAAGTCAAGGGACTGAAGCTATATAAAAGCTATACAAAAATGGTAGTGATAAATAGGTACGGATAAAAAATGTCCTACCACATTACATAGCTTCGACACATAGCTTCGACAATGATCATCCTAAATTTCATCCTAAATTTTTCAGCCTAAATTTACAGAGAAGTTTCTATGCTCGCAAGCTTTGAAGGTTTATACCGCAATGGACAGATCGAGATTGCCGATCTCCCCACAGACATATCTGAAGGTACGAGAGTGATTGTGACTTTTCTGAAGTCTAGCGGTGACATTGACTTAGCCTCTCTGGATATTAGTAAGCCCCAAGCACATATTTTGCGATCGAGTCTGATGACCTTTGCTGAAGAGTGGGATAGTCCCGAAATGAGCATCTACGATAACTACCATGCAGCAAAAAAATATTAAGCGTGGTGACGTAGTTCTGCTAGTTTTTCCTAATTCCGATTTGAGTACGGCAAAGATTAGACCTGCTGCGATCGTGCAAGCTAATAATCTCCAAACAGGGCTGCCACAGGTAATCGTGGCGATGATCACTAGTCGTGTGGTCAGAAGTATGCATCCTAGCCGTATCTTGATTCCCTTAAATACGCTCTCTGGGAAGCAATCGGGTTTATTGACGGATTCCGTGGTTATGACTGACAATCTCACCACTGTAAATATTTCGGCTATTTACAGTACGATCGGCTTTCTGCCTACCCTAGAAATCGATCGCGCCTTAAAACATACTCTGGGGATATAATACCAATTGCCAAAATGGCGTTGCCATTTTGGCAATCTCAAAACCTTACGAGAGTTGCTTTTTAATTCATTGAAGTGTTGGCTCACTTCAGTGAATTGGTATTAAGTACCTCAACATAATTAAAATCCAGATCTAAAACCTGCGGCGCTCGCTGCGCGAGCGCCGCAGGTTTTAGGGTTTTATAGCTACTCCCTTCCCAGTGAAAAATTAGACGTTGCGGC
>NZ_ALWB01000294.1 GCF_000332215.1 Pseudanabaena biceps PCC 7429 | reverse complement strand
CTCAGGGCTTTGCCGCACTTTTAGTCAGGATTGGTTCTCCAGCCTGTTCTCCTAAACCTCGTGGTAAGTCCCTTGGTTGGAAATCTGGGCGTAAGCGTTCTCCTTTTCCTCGCTTTCCTATCATCAAAAACGGGTTTCCCGTCCAAAAAGGTCAACAAAGACAACCTTAATTCCTAACCCTCAATATTCTCGTTTTCATTCTCTTAGATTTCCTCAGTTCTTTATTCTCTGAGTTACTTTTTCCTGCTCTTTTTCTGCTTATCTCAATCACCTTAGTCTAAACTCCAGTAACATTACTGACTATGGCTGTAACAAAAAAAGAGGATCACGGTGCAAATCCCCGTGCCCCTCTTTTTGGGATATAAAAAGTTTCCAAAAGATGGAGATTAGCGCCACCTCTTTGGAAGTTATTTGATCTTGTCCATAATCGAGAAGATCGGTAGATACATCCCAACGATAATAGAACCCACCATGCCGCCTAAGACGACGATCATCAATGGTTCCATTAAACTGGTCAGAGCTTTTACCGCCTCTTCGACTTCATTCTCATAAAAGTCAGCCACTTTCATCAGCATCTTATCGATTTCACCCGTTTCTTCGCCAATGCTAACCATTTGCAAAGCCATAACGGGAAAGACCTCAGTCTTTTCCATAGCAGGTGCAATTTGACCGCCTTCTCTAACCGCATTTCTAGCAGACTCGATCGCGTTAGAGATCACCAGATTTCCCGCCGTTTCAGCGGTAATTTCGAGGGATGCCAGAATCGGTACACCTGCCTTAGAGAGCGAGCCAAAGGTACGCGCAAATCTTGCCACAGCAGTTTTAACAACCAAGTCACCAAACAAAGGCAATTTCAAGAAAACGCCATCAAGGTAGAGCTTGCCCGCAGGGGTTGCATAAACACGGTTGTAAACGAAGGTAATCGAAACAAATAGGGCGGGAATGATGAAGATCTTCTCACTCTTTAAAAAATTACTGATATTTACCAATATTTGGGTAAATGCTGGTAACTCACCGCCTAAGCTTTTAAATACACCATCAAATACAGGAATGATGAAAATACACATTGCTAAGAAGATGATCACGGCGATCGATGAAACCACGATCGGATAGGTCATCGCGGATTTAATTTGATTGGTGAGACGTGCAGAGTCTTCGAGCAATGTCGCCAGACGGGCTAATACATCATCTAACACCCCACCAGCTTCCCCAGCCTGTACCATCGCGCAGTATAACTTATCAAATACCTTAGGATGCTTACGCAGAGCATCGGAAAAGTTGGTACCTTGCTGTACGTCATCAAGAACTTCCGTTAATGCTACCTTGAGAGTGGGATTGGAGCATTGGTCGCACATGACTCCCAAACCTCGCACCATTGATACACCAGCATTGACCAAGGTTGCTAACTGTCGGGAAAATAGAGCTAAGTCTTTAACCGTTACCTTTTTCATGGTAATGGCGGCAAAACTAAAGCCCCCCTTTACCTCTTTGATATCTTGAACGACAAATCCTTTTTGTCTCCAAGTATCGCGAGCCTCTTTAACCGATTCAGCAACCATTGTTTGCTGTACGGATTTACCTTTAGAATCTTTGAGATTCCCCTGAAACTTCGCCATGATTGCACCTCTTTAATAGGAATTATGGGTAGAAAATAGTCGTCTAGCCACTGATCGATCGCGATTTGATCATGTCTTGCGATCGCAGATCTCCCGTTGTTTTGCGTTTCATTACAGGGGCAGGATTGGGTCCCACTACGCGCAATAGTTCTTCAGGACGTGAGGTCTTGGACATGGCGGCTTCAAAGCTAATATCCCCATCCATATATAACCTTGCTAATACCGACTCAAGGGTTTGCATGGACTCTTTCCCACCAGTTTGGATAAAGCCATACATCTGGGCAGTTTTACCCTCACGGATGAGGTTGGAAATTGCAGGTGTAACGACCATGATTTCCTGCGCCATTACCCGCCCGAACTGTCCTGGTTGGGGGTTATGACGGGGAACGAGAGTTTGGCTCAATACGGCGACGAGAGAGTTAGACAACTGGACGCGAATCTGCCCTTGCTGTTCTGGGGGAAATACATCCACCATGCGATCGACGGTTTGAGATGCAGAGCTAGTATGCAATGTACCAAATACGAGATGTCCTGTTTCAGCAGCCGAGACGGCTAGTTGAATGGTTTCTAAGTCACGCATTTCACCGACGAGAATTACATCGGGATCTTCCCTTAATGCCGCTTTGAGGGCATTGGCAAAGGTTTTGGTATCTTCCCCAACCTGCCGTTGGTGGATCACGCTTTTCACGGATTCGTAAACAAATTCGATGGGATCTTCAACGGTGAGAATATGTTCAGCACGGGTTTTATTGATCGTTTGGATCATTGCCGCTAGGGTCGTTGTTTTTCCCGAACCTGTAGGTCCCGTAACCAGAACTAGTCCGCGTGGTTTTTCGCTAAGTTCGCGGACGATCGGTGGCAAGTTCAGATCATCCATATCAGGAATTTTCGATGAAAGCGCCCGCAGGCAAGCCGCATAGGTACCGCGATCTTTGTAAACATTGACACGAAACCTTGCTAATCCTTTGACTCCATAGGAGCAGTCTAATTCCCAGCTTTGTTCGAGCGTTTTGCGTTGATTGTTGTTGAGCATCGCAAAAATTAAGCGCTGACACTCTTCAGGAGTGAGTGGATCGCGATCGGTACGGGTGAGATGCCCGTTGATACGAATATAAGGAGGAAGTCCTGCGGAAATGTGAAGGTCAGAACCCTTACGCTCTACGACCTCTTCCATCAAGTCTTCGATGATGTAGTCCATTACCATAGTGGGCGATTCTCCTAATCTAATCCTAATAAGTGCATGTTTCCCTATATATCCCCAAAAATCTGCCTTTGTGTCAGATTTTAAAAACTAGAAAATTCCCATGCTTGAAGCCTCATGCTTTACAAATGCTTTACAAGTGTTTCACAAATGTTTCACAAAAGGCTTCAAGCGCAGTTTTTTAGAAAGTTCTAGGCGTGGTGCAGTACGGACATTCAACGGTCTCGGGGGTGAGCATTGCGTCGCAATTATCACATTCCAATCCTTTGCCACGACGGGCGCGTTCTTCGGCTTCTCGACCTTTATCGGTATAGACAACCCGCAGCACCTCATCTAAGGTGGTCGCGCCAGTTCTGACCAAGTCAAAAGCGTAGGCCATCAAGGTTTTCATGCCTTCCTGTACAGCAATTTCTTTGATGACTTCAGTGGTTGCGCCTTTGTTAATGGCACTTTGCAAGCGCTCGGTCATTTTCATGATCTCGTATACACCTGCTCGACCCTTGTACCCAGAGCCATTACATTTTGGACAGACTCGTTGACCGGGAAGCATGGCTTCGCGATTGACTATGTTGGCACGGTAGAAGGTTTTCTCAAGGTCGCTACTGGGTAAACCGAAACGATCTAGCTCCTCTTGGGATGGGTTGTAGGGGATGCGGCAGTTGTCGCACACTTTGCGAACGAGACGCTGAGCGAGTACACCGATAATAGCGGTACTTGCCATAAATGGCTCGACCCCCATTTCTTCGAGACGGGCGATACAGCTAGGCGCATCATTGGTATGCAAGGTTGTCAGTACTAAGTGCCCCGTTAAAGCTGCCTCGATCGCTGTTTTGGCGGTCTCTGCATCGCGGGTCTCTCCGACGAGGATTACATCGGGATCTTGCCGTAAAAAAGCGCGGAGAATACTGGCAAAGGTCATCCCTTTTTCCCGTAGCACTTGGCATTGGGTCAATCCAGGTAAGTTATATTCAACGGGATCTTCGGCAGTACTAATGTTAATGCCAGGATCGTTACATTCCGCAAGGGTTGAATAGAGGGTAGTGGTTTTACCCGAACCCGTAGGTCCAGTTACGAGAATTAGTCCATAGGGTCTTTGGGCAAAGCTTTGCATAAGGGCAAGGCTTTCGGGATCGCTGATCAGTTTGTTGAGCCCGAGTTGGGTATTGGAGTTATCCAAAATCCGCAGACATACCTTTTCCCCGTTTTGGGTAGGGCAAGTATTGACGCGGAAGTCAACCCGCCGACCTTGGAAGTTTCGCTTGAGCTTACCGTCTTGGGGAACGCGTTTTTCGGCGATGTTCAGATTGGAGATAATTTTGAAGCGAGAAATTACGGCGTTGATAATATTTTTCGGTAAGCGCTTACTTTCACTGAGGAAGAAGTATTCGCGCAGTACGCCATCTTTGCGCAGACGAACGCAGAGATCCTTTTCCTGTGGTTCGATGTGAATGTCGGAACATCCTTCTTTAAGGGCTTTGACAAGGATTTTATCAACGAGGCTGATGATTGGGGCGGAATTTTCACCCCCAACCATTAGTTCATCGCCTTGATCGCTATCGGCAATATCTTCGCCAAAGACATCATCTTTGACCTGTAGATCTTCATCGCTGATCGCTCCTTCCGACTTGGAACTCTTATTGATTTGAAACTGCACGATATTGTCAAAGGTACGGTGAAAATCCTCACGGGCAATCACACGCTTCACGATCGTCATGTTTTTAATGAGGCGCGCGATCTCATTTTGGACTTTATAGCTGTCAGGAGCAACTACGGCAAGTGTGATGCTATTTTCCGTCTTAACTAGGGGCAGGATCTCGCAGTCTCGGCAGCTGGAGATGGGGATGATATTGGAGTCAAGTAAAACGCTGAGGTTGCCAATATCAAATTTGTCAATTTCAACATCGGGATCGATCGGTTCGAGGCCGTAAAGTACCCGTAATTCAAAAAGTTGTTGGCGTTTGTAATAGCGGGTAATGTCGGGGGCGAGTTGCTGCCCCAGAATTTGCTCTAGGACGTTGAGAAATGGCACATTTTGTTCTTGGCTATCTTTGACAGCGCGATCGAACTGGTCGGAGGTGGCATGTCCTGCTTGAATCAGTTTGCTCTCGAAGGGAGTTCGACCTCCCCGTTTGGCAAGAGCTTTGGTCTTATTTCTGCTTGCGGCGGTGGTTGGCGCTTGATCTGATGTATTCATAGCCCAAGATTTCCTAAGAGTTCATTACCCAATTGAGATTAAATCTTTGCGATCGCAAAGCAATGTAAGGCGATCATAGCTTTTTGCATAACTATATTGGGAAAAATAGCACAAGTGCTTCATAGTTTTACAAAAAATAGTTTTATCAGATAAGTAAGTGGGCTTAATTAAATATAAAACCCTAAAATCTGCGGCGCACGCGCAGCGTGC
>NZ_ALWB01000293.1 GCF_000332215.1 Pseudanabaena biceps PCC 7429 | reverse complement strand
ATTCAAGACATCATGCGGAAGGATGCGGGTGTGGATCTTACTTTTCCTGTTATCTTTTATTCCAGCGTAACCGTCAATATTCCTACCGCCACAAGCCTTATTCTAGCGTTGCGTATTGTCATTAAGTGAAACTTATTGCAAATAGACTGGATTCTGAAAACCTTGCACAGAGAGGGTTTCAGAGATAACGGGAAAAGTAAGGGGTGTGGATGGGGACGCACAGCGCTTGAGTCAATTGGTGTGGATGATCTTTTTGAAGGTGTTTGATGCGCGAGAAGAAGAATTGGAACTGGATGACGATTATAAATCGCCAATTCCTGAAGCGCTGCGTTGGCGGACTTGGGCGATCGCTGAAGGTGGGATTACGGGCAGTGAATTATTAGATTTTATCGATCGCCAGTTGTTTCCGACCTTGAAGGGGTTAGTGGCGAAGGCGGATGAACGGGGGCGCATGGTGGGGCGCGTGTTTGAGGATGCCAATAACTATATGAAAAATGGCACGCTGATCCGTCAGGTGATCAATAAGCTGAATGCGATCGATTTTAATAAGCAGCAGGATCGGCATCAGTTTGGCGATATCTACGAAAAATTATTAAAGGATTTGCAGGGGGCAGGTAATGCGGGTGAATACTATACACCCCGTGCGGTGACGCAATTTATCGTGGATATGGTGAATCCCAAGTTGGGCGAGGTGGTGCTCGATCCTGCCTGTGGAACGGGTGGCTTTTTGACCTGTGCCTTGGAGCATTTGCGCCAGCAGTCGCAATCGGCGGAGGATGTGGTGACTTTGCGCGAGACGGTGCGCGGTGCGGAGAAAAAGCCTCTGCCCTATCATCTTTGCATTACCAATTTGATTTTGCATGATCTTGATTTGCCAAGATTAGAGCATGACAATACGCTATCCCGTCCGTTGTGTGATTACAGCAATCGCGATCGCGTAGATATCATCATCACTAATCCACCCTTTGGCGGCATGGAGGAGGATGGGATTGAGGGTAATTTCCCTACGGCATTGCGGACTCGCGAGACTGCGGATCTGTTTTTGGTGTTGATTATGCATTTGCTCAAGGATGGCGGACGCGGGGCGGTGGTGCTGCCCGATGGCACGCTCTTTGGTGAGGGTGTGAAGACAAGGATTAAGGAGAAGTTGCTGGAGGATTGCAATTTACATACGATTGTGCGCTTGCCGAATGGGGTATTTAATCCCTATACGGGCATTAAGACAAATTTGCTATTTTTTACCAAAGGTGAGCCGACTCAGGAAATTTGGTATTATGAGCATCCCTATCCGTTGGGTGTGAAGTCCTATAACAAAACGAAGCCGATTCATATTAGTGAGTTCGATCGCGAAAAGTCTTGGTGGGGCGATCGCGTGGAAAATGAGCTAGCTTGGCGAGTGAGCATTGATGAGATTCGGGCAAATAATTACAATCTCGATATCAAGAATCCCCATGAGGCGGAGGTCAATCATGTGGATTTTGAGGATCTGTTAGCGGATTATGCGTCGTTGATGGCGGGTTTGAGTGAGACGAGAAATGCGTTGAAGCAGGAGCTTATGGAGTCATTAAGTTAGATAAAATCCTGTAGGGGCAAAGCATTCCCGCAGAAATTGATAAATTCTAAGATGATTTTAATTTGGGAATGCTTTGCCCAAATCTCACAACGCAGGGACAAATTATTGATTAAAGCGAAGAGGGTTTAGCATTTGCGGATCGAGTTTGGGGTGAGGAGTTTAGGCATGGTGGCGCAAATGCTAAACCCCTACCTTGGGTCAGGGTTGTATAAAAGACTTGCTTTAATGTCTTCTACCTCAAGATCGGGATATTCGTTTAAGATTTCCATTGTTGTTAACCCATTAGCAATTAGGCTGAGAACTAGTGAAACTGTAATTCGCATTCCTCGAATACAGGCTCTACCGCCCATGATCTGTGAGTTGAAGGTAATCCGATCGCTGAACTTTTGCATGACTTTAGCTGGTTAGCAATTTGTAAAGTTTGCTAATGATAAAATAGCATTTTAATCAGGACACTGTATTTAGGATTTTATGACAGTAGGTTAGCGCAATTATGGGAAATGTTGATTCGCTGGAAAAGCTTGATGCAATGTTGTTAGAGGGGCTAGATAGTGGCAAATTGGTGGAGATGACCGATGAGTTATGGGAGCAGATGCGATCGCGACTTGTACAAAGGTTGCAGGGCAAAACTATTCAGAAATTTGTAAACGAAGTAAGCGATACTAATGAAGCTACCTAACGGTGATAGAGCAGAACTTGGAGACAAACTTGAACGGTACTCTCTCAACTATGAGCATTCAAAGGGTAAGCATAAAGCTCTACTATTTGAGAAACGTCTTGGTATTAATTTAGCTAATAAGGAGATTTTAGAACAAGCTTTACTAGAGGCTGCTATTGAGGGTGAAGCGGAACTGTATAAGATTGATCAATATGGTTCTCATTATGATTTAGCCTTTTCTATGTATACCGATGTTGGCGAGTCTCTTGTCTTAAGCTGTTGGATTGTCAAGGTTACTGAAGATTTTCCTCGCCTTACTAATACTTATCCTATTGATTAGCTAACTATGAATAATGAAATTCAAGAATATGATTTGGTGGCTTTGACGGAGGATGCGATCGCTGTGCATAAGGTGACACATCAGCCGATTGTGTTGCGTCGAGGTCAGATGGGGACGGTGTTGATGGCATTTGACCAAAGGGCTTTTTTGATCGATTTTACTGATAGGCTAGGTAATACTTTTGCGATGGAAACTATCGAATCAGCAAAGCTTTTGCGCTTGATTAGTGAGCCAGAGTTAGCCCATGTTTAGAGATTACTGATGACTGTTGCTGATACTTTTTTTAAACAATTTGAGATTCTTGCGGATGCGCCTAATGCTGTGCCGAGGTTGCGTGAGTTGATTTTGCAGTTGGCTGTGCGCGGTAAGCTTGTCTCTCAAGATCCAAATGATGAACCTGCTTCTGTTTTGCTAGAGAAGATTAGAAAAGAAAAAGGAGATCTCGTTAAATCTAAAGTTGTTTCCAAAGCAAAAGAAGTATTAAATATTGACGAATCAGAGCTTTTTTATGACATCCCTTATAATTGGGAATGGGTTCGATTAGCTGAAGTTGGACATGATTGGGGACAAAAGAAACCAGATAGAGAATTTACATATATTGATGTTTCTGGAATCAATAAAGAGCAAGGTATTGTATCTGATGAAGTCAATGTTTTAGAAGCAAGCCAAGCTCCGTCACGGGCTAGAAAACTGGTAAAACTAGGTACTGTTATTTATGCGACTGTTAGACCTTATCTTCTAAATATTGCAATTATTAGCAAAGAATTTTCACCCGAACCGATTGTAAGTACTGCTTTTGCTGTTATTCATCCATTTTCAGGTGTTTACAATAAATACTTGTATTACTATTTGCGAAGTCAACCTTTTATCGATTTTGTTGCTTCTCAAATGAAAGGTATGGCTTATCCTGCAATTAATGATGGACAGCTATATCAAGGTTTAGTTCCACTTCCTCCGCTTAATGAACAGAAGAGGATTGTGGAGAAGGTTGATAAATTGATGGAATGGTGCGATCGCTTAGAAAAGCAACAGCAACAACGCCGCGAAACCTGCATAAACCTCAATCGTATCGCCTTAACCCAACTAACCACCGCAAAAACTACTGACGAATTTAGCGATCGCTGGCAAAAAGTCCACGACAATTTCGACCTGCTCTACAGTCTCCCCGAAAATGTCTCCCAACTCCGCCAAACAATTCTCCAATTAGCCGTAATGGGCAAACTCGTCAAACAAGATCCCAACGACGAAACAGCTTCTATTTTGCTAGCACGAACAAGAGAATACCTAGCAAAATTAAAAGATGGCAAAATCAAAAGGAATCAAGATCTTCCAACTATTTCACAAGACGATGCGTTTTTTGATTTACCAAAAGGCTGGCAATGGGCAAGATTTCCAGAACTAGGTGAATTTGGGCGTGGCAAATCAAAACACAGACCTCGTAATGATCCTAAGTTATATGAGGGTGGGTGTTATCCTTTAGTTCAAACAGGTGATGTAGCCCGTGCAAATAGAATTATTGAAACTTATTCCAGTCTGTATAACGAAGTAGGATTAGCTCAAAGTCGTATATGGAAAAAAGGAACTCTTCTAATCACGATTGCTGCAAACATTGCAGATACAGCCGTATTAGGATTTGATGCTTGTATTCCTGATAGTGTTGTTGGCTTTGTTCCTGCACCCGATATCCGTATCGAGATATTTGCTTATTTCATGAAGATAGCGAAAGAATATTTGGAAAAACTTGCTCCATCAACAGCACAGAAAAATATAAATCTTGCAATTTTAGAAAAACTATTAATTCCTATTCCTCCATTCAACGAACAAAAACGCATAGTTGCGAAAGTTGAGGAAATGATGAGACTTTGTGATGGATTGGAAGCAAAGCTCAAGGATGCAGAAACAAATCGGCAAAAACTACTAGAATCAGGCATCCGTCAAGTCTTGAGCCAAATTTGAAACCAGCTAGACTGACTAGAATCTATTTAAGAATTACTTTCGAGTACTCAAAATTCTAAGAGATCCCCCTCAATCCCCCTTAAAAAGGGGGAAGAATTGATTCTCCCCCCTTTTTAAGGGGGGCTGGGGGGGATCTAGACAATTCTTAAATGGGTTCTTAGATATAATCTTTATAAGCTCATTACAAGCACAAGCAAATGACTTGGACAGATGAAAAGCTCGATAGCTTTGCCAAAAAAGTAGACACTTTAATTGATGGCATGAATCGACAAAGCGATCGCATCTCCGCAACAGTTGAACTTCAAGTGATCGTAGCAGCCCAACAAGCCGAAAGTATCCGACTACTCATAGGAATGCTTAACCGCAAACAAGCCTAAATTTTTACCTTTTACTACGTTATCCGCAAAGGGAAATCAAAATGACATCAGAAATTACCAACAAACTAAGCCAAATCGAGACAGCTTTACTATCCTTAGCTCAGTCCGTACAAACTCTCACCGAAGAATCTCAATCCTTAAGGCAAGAATTACGCTCCACCAATAGCAATATTAATAACCTCGTAGAGCATCTTTACGCTCGTCGCGATGTCGTCGCCAATGACGTAGTAGATATTAAAGACGAAATTTATCAAATCAAAGAAGTAACTAAACAACAAAACTCCACCGCAGAACGCTACGCCATCTCAGCCCAAACCCAAGCCGAAAGCATCCGACTACTCATCGACATGCTCAACCGCAAACAAGCCTAAAAAAGATTATAGAAGTTACGCATTGACAAAAGGGAGAAAATAGGCATTGAGTTAGCCAGCAATAGCCATAGCAAAAATGAGGGAAATCAGCAAACCATCAACGGCAAAATGTGACTTGAACAAGTACATCTTGTTTTTACTGTCAGAACCAAAAC
>NZ_ALWB01000292.1 GCF_000332215.1 Pseudanabaena biceps PCC 7429 | reverse complement strand
ATACCAATTCACGAAAGTGTTATCACATTTTCGTGAATTATAGCTATAGTCAGTAATATTATACCAATGAACTGAAGTGTTGGCTCACTTCAGTTCATTAAAAACAAGCCCAGTAAGGTTTTGAGATTCCCAAAATGGCGTTGCCATTTTGGGAATTGGTATTACTCCCTTCCCAGTGAAGAATTAGACGTTGCGGCGCTTCGCGCCGCAACGTCTAATTCTTGGTTTTTGATATCTATTTCTTTGGTGGGACAAAAATCAAACCCCATAGAGAGTTGCGGCACTTCGCGCCGCAACTCTCTATGGGGTTTGATTTCCTGACTTCAGTGAATATAGCTATAAAAACTAAACCTCAGTAAATGGGCTTAATTAAATATAAAAACCTAAGACCTGTAGCGCACGCTGCACTTGCGCTACAGGTCTAATAGCAAGTTAAGAAATGGCTACGCCATTTCTTAACTTGCTATTAGGATGGATTATCGGGAGTTTCGCTAGAAACTTCCGTAGCTTTAGCACTGGATAGGGCTGCTTCTTTTTGAGAGCGTTTTTTGCGCTCAGCTTCTACCATATCGGCAATCATTTGACGGGCTTGCTCGATTTTGTCAAGATTCGAGCGATAAAGATCAACATCCTTAAGTAAGCGATCGCTTCCAAATTTCAGCGTCTCACCCACTAGTTTGATTAATTCTTCGCGCTTGGCACTATCAGCGATTTCTTCAGGATCACTAATTTCTAGCAATGCATAAAGCCCTACGCCTAGCAAACGGCTATATTTAAAATTTTCTTTGGTAGAAATAATTTGGAGTTGCCCCGACAAAGGCTCAAGGCTAATTCCCGAATCCAGATTGGTAAGTAGGGTTTTAATATCGTTAGGCGATCGCGTCGCTAAATCACTGAGAGTAGCTGCATCTTGACGAATCCGATCGGAATCAAATTGCAACGCCGCACACAATGCATGAAATACCGCAAAGCGATCGGTTTCAGGTTTATAGCCTGCCGTAAAGCGATCGAAAGTAGTTACAAAACCTAACGCAAAAATTGCATCGTAAACAAATGTTTGATTAACTTTCAGCAGATGAATTTCCACTAAAAGTTCGTCCACAACCCGTCGGTAGACCTGATTGACTGGTTTGGGGAAGGCTAAATAAAAGTCTTTTTTGGTGTCAGAAACAGTACGAACGGTATTCACAGTCAACAAAACCTAACGGCAAGATAGTTCAATTTATCATCGCACAGATAGCCGTGGCATCTGTCTATCCCTGTAGATAAATTTTTTACCAGTTTTACAGCGCTTTGCGCTCAAATCCAAACCAAGAAACTTTTTGAAAGTCTTTTTGAAAGTGTTGCGAAGCAACACTTTCAAAAAGTTTCTTGTAGTTCTTTTGATTTCTTTTGATCGAAAATTGCTGTAATAAGTAGTTCAGCAGAATTAAAAACCAAAAACAGAGATTGTACCGCCCGCTACGCGGTCGGTACAATCTCTGTTTCTTGGTTTAATTCTGAATAGCGCAGTACTTTATGATGATGAGAATTTTGAGCGATCGCGCTCGGCACTGTAAAATGTCGGACGATCTCCTGATTGAAAAATTGCTAGAGGTAAATCAGTCATGAATTTAGCACAGCTAATTTCCGAAACCGCCGCAAAATATGCTGACAAACCCGCAATTATTTTTGAGGGAAAAGTTTGGACTTACCAAGAATTTAACCGTCAGGTGCAATGCTACATTACCAAACTTGATCGCTTAGGTATAAAAAAAAGCGATCGCGTCGCCATCCAATTACCCAAATGTATTGAGTTTTTATTTTTTCATTTTGCCATTCTCTCCATCGGAGCGATCTCTTTACCGCTAAATCCCGATTATCGTCCTGAAGAGGTGGTCTATTTTCTCACTGACTCAGGCAGTTCGCTATTAGTAACTTCTAAAATCCTTTATAGCAGAGTTCAGCCATCGATTCAACATCTCTCCGAATTACAAATTCTACTTCAGGATGAGGATTTATCGCTTTCAGAAGTCGTTGCCAATGCTTCCATCAGATCGGATGGCACGGAGATCGCCGCAAAATATGCAACAGATCTCGATGATATAGCCATGATTTTATATACATCTGGAACGACAGGACGTTCTAAAGGTGCAGCCATCTCCCATCGGAATCTGATCGCGAATATGCAAGCTCTCCACAAAGCATGGGCATGGAGCGATCGCGATATCCTTCTCCATGTTTTGCCCCTATTTCACATTCATGGTTTAAATGTTGCGACCCTCGGCGGGCTGTATGCAGGAGCAACCATTGTCATGCTGGAAAAGTTCGAGCCTCAAAGGGTCTGGGATACATTAGTGTCGGCAAACTGCACCATGTTAATGGGTGTTCCGACCATCTATCAGCGCTTGATCGATACATGGGAAAACCTCGCGCCAAAACCCGACTTAACGAAAATGCGGCTGTTTATCTCTGGTTCTGCACCCTTAAGCGATCGTCAATTCCATCAGTTTGAGAATCTCACAGGTTTCCGCATTCTCGAACGCTATGGCATGACTGAAACGGGAATGAATGCCTCCAACTTAATTGAAGCTGACTATCGCAAAGCCAAAAGCGTCGGTTTTCCATTAGCAGGAGTTTCCATCCGCATCGTCGATCGGGATGGAAAGAATGTCCAAATGTCCGAAGTGGGAGAAGTCTGGATTCGTGGCGACAATGTCTTTCAAGGCTATTGGGAAATGCCCGAAAAAACAGCAGAATCCTTTGTGGACAGATGGTTTCGGACGGGCGATCTCGGCTTTCAAGATCCCGATGATAACGGTCGATTGTACTTAGTTGGTCGGGCTAAAGAGCTAATCATTACGGGTGGTTTTAATGTGTATCCTAAGGAAATTGAGAATGTGATCGAATGCCATGAAGCGGTCAAAGAGTCCGCCGTATTAGGTTTAGAGGATAGGGATTTTGGAGAAAGGGTTGTGGCTGCGATCGCCCTTAAAGAAACCGCTAATATTACTTCTGAAGCATTAATCGAACATTGTAAAAACCGTCTTGCGAACTATAAATGCCCCAAGCAAATATTTTTTGTTGCGAAACTTCCCCGCAATGCAATGGGTAAAATCCAAAAAAATATTCTCGCCCAACAACTTCAAAACCTTTAAGCAATCCTAAATTCTCTCTCCTATAGCAAAGAACATAAAACCCAAAAGATGAGTGGCGGCGCTAAGCGCCGCCACTCATCTTTTGGGTCGATCTTGCCAAGCATTACCAATTCCCTGTACTACACCACGCCCGATCAACCCGATACCACGACCAATCACATTGGTTAATAAGTACACAAATCCACTGCCAAGGAGGGCGATCGCAGATTTTAGTCTTGGCGTGATCGCATCTTGGATTTCCAGTGCTAGGGTTACCGCTAGCTGCACACCTTCTAACTTTTGGAGTTCCTGATTGCGGGGTGCATAGATACTTATCTTTTTGATACCGAGATCAGCAAAGGTCAAAAAGATATGACGACTTTCAAAAATTAATTGCGGTTCGAGGATGTATTTTTCTAGGCGATATTTCCAAGATAGGTCGTTCCGAAATCTTTCTATTTCACGGGTTGCCAGCAAATTATATCGATAGAAGTTTTGCTTGATTTCTTCAGCATTGGCAAAATTATTTAAAAGCGGTTGAATTACAGCATTCGCCATCTGAATAATTACATTGTCTAAAATCAGTTCCAACCTCTGCATTGCTTCAGTCGAACCTAGCGATACAGTCGTACTGTCAACTACTAATTCCGTTTCAAATAATAAATGTGCGAGAAAAGAATCAAACTGAGGAATTTTATTTAGAAATTCGGTTTGAATGATTTCACAATCCTTGAGTAAAGTGTCAACTACATTTACCTCATTACTTACCTCATTACCAATATCAGCAATACTGGTGACCGCGTAGTATTTGCCAAAAAAATTAATTGCAGTTTCTTGCCATATCCCTCTTAAAATATCAGGGATTTTGGGCTCTAGCTGCGATGGAAGAATTTGAGCAAACCTCAATTCTGTCAGGCTTTGTTCGATTTGCCGCAGGGCAATATATAAAAGTTCGCGCTTCTTATTATCTTTTAAAATGTCAATTTCTAAAGGTGTCTTACTCCAATTAGATAGATTAGATTGAATTTTTGTGACGGTTTTGTCCCATAAACTAGCTTGGATCGCGAGGATATTATGTTGATGCTTTGGCTCGGCTAGCTTCTGAGTTCTATCAAATTTAATTGGGCGATCGCCTATATCCACATCAGGGCTAGCCATTTTGGAAGAGAGATCAAGAGGGATTTGAGAAATCGCAGGAGTTGAGGTTTGTCCCCATAGCTGTCGCACTAGCCAACGCGCAACCTGTAGTTCGCGAACTTGTCCTGCTAAAACAATCTTGATGAGGCGATCGCTGATCCGATCGCTGATCCGATCATTTGTCCCAGACAAACTCAATCTAACCTCAGCTAGCAAGCGATCGATCTGTCCTACTCCCGACCGATAAAAGCTCCGTTTGACAATCTCCATCACAGTTTGCTCTGGCACATTAGAGACTAAGCGAACATTCTGGCTGAATTCATTTTGGTAGCGATCCCCCAAATATTGACCACCACGGGCAACTTGACGGATCGCCACAACTAATTCTTCGGGCTGGTTTCCCTTCACGCAGTAGCCATCAATACCATAAAGAATGGCAATTTTTATGAGTTCTGAAGACGACTGAGAAATCAATACGAATAGGGGTAAATGGGGATATTGCGACTTTAATTGTTGGCATAGCTCTAACCCCATATGACCTATGGATGGCGCAGAATCTCGACTGTCTCCCCTTAAATTGAGATCGAGAATCACTAAATCAATCTCAGGGATTTCCCGCAAAATCCTTAAAGCATCCTCGGCTGTTTCAACATCTGCCGATACTTCTAAATCTGGAAACTCAAACAACCACGATCGCATTCCCATCCGAAAAATGCGATCGCTATCCACTAAAAGCAACCTATACAACTCGTCACTCATTAACTTATACCAATTCACGAAAGTGCAACAACACTTTTGGGAATTAAAAAATAAACCTAGCAAGGGTTTTCAAATTAAGAAATGACATAGCCATTTCTTAATTTGGTAAGTAGTTCAGCATAATTAAAAAAACAATCCAGAGAGCATACCGCCCGCTACGCGGGCGGTATGCTCTTCTAGGTTTTAAGTTTACTTATGCCTAGCTACTTAGCTATATCCCACATTCCGCTCGTAATGGAAGGGTAAAATAATTACCAAAAAGCAAAAAAGGAGGTAGGTATTAATACAGAGATAAAAGTATCGAACCTAGATCATCTAGGGATCGTGGCAGGAATCATTGATGAGATGGGAATCGAGAAAGAAATAAACACGATAATCGGGAGAAGCTCAAGAGAAAAAGTAAGCGCAGGGATAATCGTCAAAGCGATGCTACTGAATGGCTTAGGATTTGTATCAGCACCCCTGTATATGTTTGGCAAATTCTTTGAAGGAAAAGCAACCGAGCACTTATTGGGGGAAGGAATAACAGCCGAGCAAATCAACGATGACCGCATCGGACAAGTACTAGATGATTTACATGAAGCAGGACTAAGTGAGACATTTTAGGAATCAGCCTGAAAGCAGTAGCAAAATATGAAATCAAGGTAGAAACAGGACATATAGACTCCACCTCATTTCA
>NZ_ALWB01000291.1 GCF_000332215.1 Pseudanabaena biceps PCC 7429 | reverse complement strand
ACTCATAAGCCCTTTTCAATTCAGAGCCACTCTTAAATATCTCGGACAACGCTTTCCCGAATCCTTGACTTATTTTTTGCCGATTGAGTACCCTCGGTTGCTTAGTCTCTCATCTCCTAATTCACAACTTGCAAAATTCTTGTCCCACCAGTTCATCATTTTTCTTCCCTGCTTTTGCTTGATTTTTACTACTTTAACCCCATCTGCACCCTTTATCTGAAAGTCTCTTCTGGTCTGCCTTTTAAAGATCCCGTGAAAAGTAAGAGTATCTCAGGAGTCGGAAACGATAACCAACTAATTCTGAGCGATCGGGGCAATGTCCGCGAATTGCTCAAGGATACCCAGATCGAAGTGCAATGCTTTAGCAAACAATCGGCAACGGGAGTAGTGGCAAACGATTATGTCAAACGGCGCAGCATTACTTTCAAAATTCCTCCCAAATTGCAGCCCAGTGATGGCGCGATCGTCAATGGCAATACCTATACTCTCCCCGTTGGCAGATACTGTTCTCCTTGGCTAAAAGCCGATTACAACGTGGGCTATGGCATTGTCATCAATCAAATCACCAAGAGCGGCACAAAATACGATCAAAGCATTGATAAGTCTTTTGTTGTTGGTAAAAATTAAGGAGATAAGGGTTCTGATTGTGTCTTTGATATAGCTATATTCACTTAAGTCAGGACATCAAACCCAATAGAGAGTTGCGGCGCGAAGCGCCGCAACTCTCTATTGGGTTTGATTTTTGTCCTAATATTACTGGATATAGCTATATTACTTTTATAGCAACAACCCCAATAATTGAATGGCGGCGCAACGCGCCGCCATTCAATTATTGGGGTTTACTTGGCGATAGCCCTATTACCAAATTACCAAGTTGTATCTTCAGCGATTTGTTTGCCTTCGGTTTGCAGATATTCTAGAAAAGTCTGAGCAACCACAGACAATTGCTTACCAGCTAGATGAATCACGTACCAATGACAGGGGATCGGAAAATTCTCCACATCTAAAATAGCGATCTGTCCCGACGCACCTTCCAAGGCGATCGTATGTCGCGATAAAATTGAAATCCCCAATCCCCCAGCGATCGCTTGTTTAATCGCCTCATTGCTAGCAAGCTCCATTTTGACTTTAGGCGTAATTTTATGTGCGTCGAATAATTGCTGAACATAGGCTCTAGTTCCCGATCCCGACTCCCTAGTAATAAAGGGTTGCTCGGCTAACTGTTGAATGGGAATATTTTTTTCCTTCGCTAAAGGGTGATCGTGATTTGCGAGTACAACTAAGGGATTTGCCAAAAAAGGATGCGATTTAACATCAGGTTCATCGGGGACTTGACTGAGTATATATAAATCATCCTTATTCTCAGATAACCTTTCCAGAACCCCACTATGATTAGTTACTTTTAAAGAAATTTCCACCCCAGGATACCGCTGGCAAAAAGGACCAAGCAGTCGCGGGATCACATATTTTGCCGTCGTTACCACCGTAATCTTGAGATATCCCTGTTTCAAGCCCTTCATATCCGCAACGCTCATTTCAAATTGAGAAATATGCTCGAAGATTTCTTGACAGGTTGCGAACAGTTCTTTTCCAGCTTGAGTCAAAAATAATTTCTTGCCCACTTGCTCAAATAAGGGCATCCCGATCGCCTTCGTTAGATGCTTAATTTGCATCGAAACCGTTGGCTGAGTGAGAAATAGCTCTTCCGCAGCACGGGTATAACTACCATGCCGAGCAGCCACCTCAAATACCTGCAACTGGTGCAGCGTAATATGACTGGCTAATTGAGAATCAGATAAGCGGTAACTCATAGGAAGGGCAAAATCATAGACTATATTCTATGATTTTATCATTAATATACAATTTTATTCTATGCATTTACTTAATATAATCCTTCATATAGGAATTACAGTTATTCTGTGAACCAAAGCTTATCTGTGAACCAAAGCGTAGCAGTCTAAGGCATAAACAAAGCCCAAAATAGAGTTGCCACGCTGAGCGTGGCAACTCTATTTTGGGTAGTCCTAGGAAGGGGTTTGTATGGTGAGGATGGGCGGCGCGAAGCGCCGCCCATCCTTAACCATGTAGCATTACCCTATTTTGGGTTTGAGTTATACGACGATATAAAAAAATTGTGGTAGGGATTAATGATGAGATTGAGGCGACAGGTTATAAATTTATGGCAATTTATAACGATGGCAAGCAAAGACGATATTTTCTTAATTACGATCGGCAAAATTGAAAACTTTGTCTCCAAAATATTAGCGATCGCTCTAGTATTTGTGATTTTCGTTGCTCTCTTCGATCTGCTTAAGTTTTTGATTGTTGACTTGTTCTTTACCCATCCTAGCCTCGTATTTGCCGCACCACTTCTAAAAATATTTGGCATGTTCCTCAATGTCTTAATTGCATTGGAACTCATGGAAAACATCACAGCCTATCTCCGCCAGCATGTAATCCAGCTCGAACTAGTGGTGATCACCGCGTTAACAGCCGTAGCTCGGAAAATCGTTATTTTTGATAGCAAAGCTGATGGTGACCTAACGGGTTTAGCGATCGCCGTACTTTCCCTATCAATTAGTTATTGGATCGTGCGCTCTCAAAACAAAGGGAATAAGCACTAAATGGCAATGTGACATGCTGCTACTCTTTTATCTTTTTCGTATCGTTTTTCGACTTTGTCCTAACGCAAGCGGCTACAGCGATAGAAGTTACGATCTCCTGATGCTAAAATTATGTTAAGTATTTAAGTTAAGTATTTAATCTGTATATCAAAACTTTACCTACAAAGCTATATGACTCAATCCTTAAGTAATTTCCTATTTAGCCTCGTTGCTGGTGGTGTAGTTCTCGGTCTTATTTTTGCAGCAGTACTCATTGTCAGCCAAAAAGACAAAATCATCCGTCGCGGTTAATCCCATTATTTTGTCTATTTACTTTTATCTATTCAGATATCTATTCAGACATTAAAAGCCCTGCAATGCAGGGCTTTTAATGTCTGAATAGATAAATAGTACCCAACTCAGCCCTCCTGTTAATGTTTTAGGATGGACAGGAAAATTGCTGCTAATAGTGTAAATTGGCATCAGTGTATAGCTCTGTGTTGTTATACTGACGTAAAGATTGTCCACTCAAAACACCGCTTACATAGCGGCAAAATGCAGGTATTTAGGAGAAATATAGAGCCATGATCAACATCGGTGGCAACCCGCTAATGATACTTTTGGCAATTGTTGCCGCTTTAGGAGGCGTGGGTTTATATTTTGTGCGAAACTTTCGCCCCGAACTAGCCCGCGACCACGACATCTTTTTCTCCGCGATCGCCTTGGTTTATGGCATCATCCTGCTAGCCTTTAATTTTCGGATGGAAATTACTACCCAACTAGCCCAAGTGTTGGTTGTCGGTTTTGCAGGTTGGTTTGCAGTGGAGTCTTTGGTATTACGTCAAGCTCTAGCAAATCAAGCAAGGAGAGCACCATCTAGCCCCCTAGTTGATGATGAAGAGCCCATTGGTTCTGATTATCGTGTTGAGATCGATCCCACGCGTGAAATTGCTCCCCGTCGCGATCGCAATACATCCCGTCGCATGGGTGGTTCCCTATCCAATGGGGCTGAGGCTAGCGAGTTAAGGGGAGATACTACGGATTCTCGCCGTTCCCGTCGTCCCAAACGCGGAGATACTAGTACCAATGATTCAGTGATTGATATCGACGAAAGCGATATTCGTCCTGTTAATCCCAAACGTCGCCCAAGACCTAGCGGTGATAATATAAATGGGGAGCGTCCAAGAAATCGCAACGGAGAATCTGATAACTTTAATAGTGAATCTGGCAAAGACACCGCTGCTTCTGGGCGTAGACGGAGACCGAGCAGACCCTCAGCATATCCAAATACTGAGAATACAGATAATGATGATTTTTAGATTGATTTATTAAAATCAATCCTCAAAAATTAAAAAGTCTATTTTTTGAGTCTATTTTCTGAGTCTATTTTCTGAAATTCATCCAAATCAACTTCAATTTACAGTCATTTACTCTATAAACAATCCTCTATGATTTGTAAGATTTGCATCTAAAAATTTGCAAATCTTACAATCATCAAAAGTTCGCAGAATTTTTGAGATTGATTTAAGTTATGTACATCCGCAGATTAGTGGCATATTAACTGTTACAAATCCTGCAACTTGATTTGATCAACCATTACTTGGGCTTTCGATCAACCGTGAGTTATTGCGTTAATCCAAACTGTGCTAATCCAAATAACGAACCATTTGCCATTAGTTGTGCTTCCTGTGGTTCTAATTTAAAGCTGCGAAACCGTTATCGAGCTAGCCGTCCACTGGGCAAAGGTGGATTTGGTGCAACATTTCTGGCTGCCGATGAAGGGTTGCCAGGATTTCCATCCTGCGTAATCAAGCAATTGCGCCCCAATACCCAATCAGCCAGTGTCATGAAAATGGCGCGGGAGTTATTCGAGCGTGAAGCCTTTACCCTTGGTAAAATCGGCAGTCATCCGCAGATCCCGCGTTTACTAGATTATTTTGAAGAAGACGCTAATTTTTACTTAGTTCAAGAATTTGTCGATGGCGAAACCTTGAAGCAGGAATTTGAGCGGCGTGGAGTATTTAGCGAAATTGAAATTCGCAAGGTACTTACCGAGATTTTCCCTGCTCTTGGGTTTATGCATCAAAACGGGGTGATTCATCGTGACATTAAGCCTGCAAATATCATGCGGCGCAAGCAGGATGGACAGTTAGTGTTAATTGACTTTGGGGCAGTTTCGAGCCAAGTCAATAAGCCATCGGCGGAAGAAGATCCGAGTGGTTTGCTGACAAATTTTGCGATCGGTACGCCAGGTTTTGCGCCACCCGAGCAGATGGCGATGCGACCTGTATATTCTAGCGATCTGTATGCGACCGCCATGAGTTGTCTGTATCTGATGACAGGGCGATCGCCTAAGGATCTACCCCACGATCCCTATACAGGCGAGATCAATTGGAAATCGCAGGTCAAACTGAGCGATCGCTTGAGGGTAGTTTTTGAGAAGCTGCTTCAGCAATCCGTAGCCCAGCGATTTCGTTCGGCGGAAGAAGCTCTACGCGCCTTAGAATCTGGCAATATTTCTGATGAGCCTCCGAGAGCTGCAACTCCATCGGCAAATTATCAATCTTCGGCTCCCCCTTCCTCTGTAACTGTGAGACCCTCAACCACCCAGCTCCCTAACTCACGGATCCAACCCCAAAAGTATGGCAGTGGCACACAGGGAACACAGTTTGATAATACTGGGATGATGACTACTGGCAATACCCGCGCTGGTGCTAGCCGTGTCGGTAGTGGAGAAATTAAAGGGGGAAGAAAAGTAATTGTCGAATACAACCAAGGCAAACGTAATTTTGCCAACCAAGACTATTCTAAGGCTGCCTTTGGTAGTGCCACGCTTTCAGGCATTGTGATGAGTCGCTCAAAATTAGTTGAGGCGGACTTTTGTCATAGTGACTTAACTCATGCCAGTTTCCAAGGGGCAAATCTATCGCAAGCAAAATTAAATAGCGCCAATTTACGGGAAGCAAAAATGCAGCGCGCTGTATTAGTTAAGGCGGATTTGGGCAGTGCTTCCATGATTTTAGCTGATATGCGTGAGGCAAATCTCCAATCAGCTTACATGAGCAAGGCAGATCTCTCGGGGGCAAATCTAAGTGGGGCAAATTTAAAGGGAGCCTATCTCAGTCAAGCCAATTTAAATGGCACGAACCTTTGTGGGGCAGATTTAAAGGGAGCGAAAATCACCGACGAACAACTATCCCAAGCTAAAACTAATTGGGGTACGATTCGACCTGATGGTAGTAAACGCCTGTTTTAATGAGTTTTAATGGGTTTTAATGTTTATTTACAGCGCTTTGCGCTCAAACCCAAACCAAGGAAATTTTTGAAAGCGTTGCTTCGCA
>NZ_ALWB01000290.1 GCF_000332215.1 Pseudanabaena biceps PCC 7429 | reverse complement strand
TCTTTGTTTCAGCCCTGCGTTATACTCTGACCAGTTGCGGATCTCATATTTCTCTGTCATCTTTCGGGGTCTCATCTCCTGCTTAATACTTAATTTACCTTCTAACCCCCTTTTTATGCAACAACGCCGAATGCTGGTGTCAAATCGCGGGAATTAGTGCCAGCGAAGCAATGGGAGGTGGTTGGGCGCAAGCATTACATCCAGAAGATCGAGACAAGGTTGCCGATGAGTGGTATCGCTCTACTCAAGCAAATCGTCCTTTTCACCTTGAATATCGATTTCTGCGATCGGATAGCACCATTACCTGGGTATTTGGACAATCAAATGCTGAATTTGATGGGGATGGTCGGGTTACAGGATATATTGGCACGATTACTGATATTAGCGATCGCAAAAAATCTGAAGCTGACATCTTAAAACTCAATCAAACCCTCGAAGCTAGAGTCGCAATTCGCACGCAAGAACTGTTAGAACGTGAATCGCAACTAAGGGATTTCTTTGACAATGCCACCGATCTGATCCAGAGTGTTGCCCCTGACGGTAAAATCCTATTAGTAAATCAGGCTTGGAAAAGAACCTTAGGCTATGACGATCGCGAATTAGAGCATCTATCCATTTTTCAGATCATTCATCCCGATGATTTACCCCATTGTCAAACAGCCATGAACAATCTTTTTGATGGGAATCAGTGTTTCGGACTGGAAACTAGATTTTTGGCTAAGGATGGTAGGGTCATTAACGTCGAGGGGAATGTAAATTGTCAGTGGGAGAATGGGAAAGCGATCGCCACAAGGGGGATTTTCAGGGATGTAACCGAGCGCAAAAAAGCGGATAAAGCATTACATGAATCCCAAATGTTTCTCCAAACCGTACTCAATACTTTTCCTCTATTTGTATTTTGGAAAGATTGTCAGTCTGTTTACTTAGGCTGCAACCAAAACTTTGCCAATAGTGCAGGATTCGCATCATCTAGCGAAATTATCGGCAAGACCGACTTCGATCTGCCTTGGAGTCAGATCGAAGCCAAGAAATTTATCGATGACGATCTCCAAGTTATCGACTCAGGCATACCCAAACTCAACATCATTGAGACCCAATGTAAAGCAGATGGGGAAGTTGTTTGGGTTGAGACCAATAAAGTGCCTTTACGAAATTTGCAGGATGAAGTGATTGGGGTTTTAGGCATTTATCAAGACATTACCGATCGCAAACTTGCTGAGCAAGCCCTCGCTGAAAGCGAAGCCTTTAACCGACAACTGATCGAGGAGTTTCCCATTGGACTAGCTAGCTGTGACACAGATGGAAAGCTAATCTACGTTAACAAAGCTTTTGCTGTCATCTTAGGATACAGTGTCGAAGAGATTCTGCAACTCTCCTACTGGGATATCACCCCACCTAAATATGCCGATCTCGAAGCGGAGCAGCTCCAAAAAATTTATAAAGAAGGGCGTTATGGTCCCTATGAGAAGGAATATATTCATCGAGACGGACATTTAGTTCCCGTAATTTTAAATGGATTGCTCATTTATCAGAAGGGAGAAATCCTGATCTGGTCAAGCATCCAAGATATTAGCTGCCTCAAGCTCGCCGAAGCAGAACTCCAAAGCATGTCGTATCGATTGGAGCTAGCTATTAAATCAGCTCAGATTGGGATCTGGGAATGGGATCTATCTAGCGATCGCTTGATCTGGGATGCGCGGATGCACGAACTTTACGGTGTCAGCACCTCAGACTTTTCTGGTTCTTTTAGAGACTGGGCGGATAGCCTTTATCCCGATGATTTAGAAGCCAGTATCGCTCGAATCCAACAGGCTGTTAGAGGCGAACGAGATTTTGATCTAGAGTTTCGATTGCTGCGCAAAGATGGCAGCATTAGACATATCCAAGCCTATGCCCTTGCCCAGCGAGACGAGCAAGGGCAAACTCAGCGAATGATTGGTATTAATTACGATATTAGCGATCGCAAACAAGCAGAAGAGCTTCTAGTCAAAACCAATGAAGAGCTATCCCGCGCCACGAGACTCAAGGATGAATTTCTTGCCAATATGAGCCACGAGCTAAGAACCCCACTTAACGCGATTTTGGGCATGTCCGAATCTCTTCAGGATGAAATTTTCGGCAAGATCAATAGCGAGCAAACTAGAGCAGTCCAACTGATCGAACGCAGTGGGATCCATCTATTGGAGTTAATTAATGACATTCTTGATGTTTCTAAAATTGAATCAGGACAGGTCACCTTAGACATCTCCCCCTGCAATGTCGCTAGCCTGTTTCACGCGAGCCTGGCATTTATTAAACAACAAGCATTAAGAAAATCCATTCAGATAGAGATCCAAATGTCTCCGCATCTGCCTAACCTCCTCGTAGATGAACGACGTATTCGCCAAGTCTTAATCAATCTTCTCAACAATGCGGTCAAGTTCACTCCCGACGGAGGCAGTCTCACCCTTGAGGTCAAACGGAAAGACAAGATTAACGATCCTCAAGAATCTCCCCAAAGCTTCCTCCAAATATCTGTAATTGATACAGGTATCGGCATCTCGCCAGAAAACATTAAAAAACTATTTCAACCATTCATTCAAATCGATAGCGCCCTCAATCGGCAATATCAGGGCACAGGTTTGGGGCTCGCCCTAGTCAAGCGGGTGGTGGAGTTACATGGGGGCACAGTTAGTTTGAGTAGTGAATTAGGAGTTGGCAGCCGCTTTACCATTGAGCTACCATGTGTGGACGAAAATCGAGACTTGATTGAGCTAAATTCGTTACCAACCAGTACAAAATTTGCTCAAAATCCCTTTAGCTTTTCTGAATCAGATCCAATCCCCTTGATTTTATTAGCGGAAGACAATGAAGCAAATATTATGACAATGGTTAGCTATCTGAGTACAAAAGGCTATCGCTTTATAACAGCCCATAATGGTGAAGAAGCGATCGCCCTAGCCCAGTCAGAAAAGCCAAATTTAATTATTATGGATATCCAAATGCCCGTCATGGATGGATTAGAGGCGATCCAGCAAATCCGCCAGATCCCTAGCTTAATGAATATACCGATCGTGGCTCTAACTGCTTTAGCCATGCCAGAGGATCGCGATCGCTGTATCGCTGCAGGTGCAACTGAATATATCCATAAACCTGTTAAGCTAAAGCAGTTGGCCGCCACTATTCATCAACTTTTAGAGCAACCAGTAGATAGGCAATGAATCTAGCATCTGTTTTAATCATTGACGACGAAGCGGATAATTTTGATGTGATTGAAACTTTTCTGAGAGATCACAACTACCAATTGCACTATGCGCCTAATGGTCAAGATGCGATCGCTCACCTAGATACATTTAAGCCCGATCTAATCCTTCTAGATGTGATGATGCCAGGAATAGATGGTATTGAGGTCTGTCAAAGGATTAAGGCGATACCGAAGTGGAATAATGTTCCCATCATTATGGTTACAGCCCTTATTTCTAAAGAGGACATTGCCAAATGTTTGAATGCGGGGGCAAATGACTTCATCAGCAAGCCCTTAAACTCGCAAGAGTTTCAGGCGAGGGTACGCTCAATGTTACGGATTAAAGAGCAACAGGATCGCCTAGAGCGAGCCAATGCCCTAGTCCATGCCCAACTTGAGGCAAGCTTAGAAGGAGTAATTGCAGCGGATGAACAGGGGCGTTTAGTCGCCTACAACCAAAAAATGTGTGAAATATGGGGCGTTAAACCCATCACAATCAAGGCCAACAACGAAAATTTACTACTGCTTCCGCTCCTGCAAAAATCTCACTTCCCTCAACCCATCACCCAAATCCTAGAGGATACCTACGATTCCCCCGATCGCGTTACTCATGGAGAATTGATCAATGATGGACTGACCTACGAATATTTTAGTAGTTCTGTCACTTCTCCCACTGGCAAGTTTTGGGGATTTGTTTGGCGATTTCGAGACATTACCGATCGCAAACAGTACGAAAACAATCTGCAAAAAGCTAAGGAGGTCGCAGAAGCAGCCCTAAGAGTTAAATCAGAATTCCTAGCCATGATGAGCCATGAAATCCGTACCCCAATTAATGGAGTACTGGGGATGACCGAACTATTAGCAACGACAACCCTTGATCGAGAACAAAATCGTTTTGTCCAATCAATTCAAACCAGTGGCGAAATACTGCTAACCGTCATTAACGATATTCTGGATTTTTCTAAACTCGAATCCCAGCAGCTTTTGCTGGAAAGTATCCCCCTTGATATTACGCAAATTATCGCCGACACCTGCGCTCTCCTCAGCCAAGCAGCAGAAAGTAAGGGCATCGGATTGCTTTACCACATCGATAGTAAGGCTCCCCCCTATATCCTCGGTGATCCGATCAGGTTGCGCCAAATCCTCCTTAATTTAGCGAACAATGCGGTCAAGTTTACGCCTAAAGGAGAAGTAAGACTATCTGTATCCCTACTGAATGAGTCTCAAAATGAATCTCAAAATGAATTTCAGAATGAATTTCAGAATGAATCTCTCCAGCATGAAAGTAGACCATCCCTACTCTTTGAAGTGCGGGATTCAGGTATTGGGCTCTCTCCAGAACAAATCCAAAAACTGTTTCAGCCCTTTACCCAAGCTTCGATCGCCACAGCTCGCCAGTATGGGGGAACAGGGCTAGGACTAGCCATTTGTCAAAAACTCGTACAAATGATGGGCGGCAGAATTTGGGCAGAAAGCTCCCTTGGCAATGGTTCCACCTTCTCTTTTGTGTTACCCGTTACGGCGATCGATGCTATGCCACCAGCCATCGTATCGCCAACAGAGGGACGACAAATGCTCCGCCAGTCTAAGAGGCTGAATAACAACCTGACCACTAAGTTACCGCTCAATATTTTAGTTGCCGAAGATAATTTGATTAATCAAGAGCTAGTCTTAGCAATGCTCAGCAAAATGGGATACAACCCAACCATTGTCAATGATGGCTTAGAAGCATTGGAATCCCTCAGAAATCATCCCTTTGATATCGTGTTTTTAGATGTCCAAATGCCTCGTTTAAACGGGCTAGAAACGGCTAGTCGGATCGTGCATGAGTGGGCTGAAATATCCAAAAATCAAGTCACTAATTGCCCCCGTCCCACCCTAATCGCCATGACGGCTAGTGCTATGCAAGGCGATCGCGAAATTTGCTTAGAAGCGGGCATGGATGACTATATCAGCAAGCCCATTTCCTTTGACACCCTAGAAAGGATGTTGGAATGTTGGGGCAATGTTCCCGAAGAAATGACTCCGCCCCCACCTAGCGCCGCGGCAATGGAATTTGACGAACGTGCCCTTCAGGAGATTGAGAAGGTTTCTCTAGCCCTGCCGAAACGAATGATCCATCTATTTTTAAACGAAGAATGTCCAGTTTTATTAAAAAACCTACGTCAAGCTATATCAGACTCCGATCGCGCACAGATAGAATATGCCTCTCACACCCTAAAAGGAATCAGCCGAATGCTTGGGGCTAAAGCATTTTCTGATATTTGTAGTGAATTAGAAATAGCAGCCCATAATCGACAACTGGAAAATAGCGATCGCTTAATGCTCGCAATCGATCAATCTTTTCCTTCCGTTGCCTCATATTTAGAGGCTTACCTCGCCAAAAATTCTCCATAAATCATAAAGCCCCATAAAAATCTAAAATCTGTGGCGCAAGCTACACTCTCTGACAAAGTTTTTTAATCTGGGGTTTCAATCTGAATTTTATAAGTACCTCAGCATAATTAAAATTCCAAAACCTGCGGTGCACGCGCAGCGTGCACCGCAGG
>NZ_ALWB01000289.1 GCF_000332215.1 Pseudanabaena biceps PCC 7429 | reverse complement strand
GAATATGTGTTGAACCACACTTTGGACATTTCATTGTTTTTCATTGCTAAAACTCGTTATCTTTTATTTACTCATTCATCTCTCATTTGTGCAACGCCCATTCAGGAATTAAAAAGTCTGCAAGTTACCATTCGGAAAGATATTGTTGATGTTAGTAATGCCGTACAGTCCCAATCAGAACTAGACCTACTATATCCAGAAATCAGCCGTATTTGCACCCAAGATCTAGCAGTTCTATCATCTTGGCAAGAACAATCAGAATGGATTCAATCTTTACCCGCTTCTGACTTAAAGTTATTAGAAAGCTCTGAGCTAAGCCCAGTTCCTCAAGAAATGACTTCTGCACTTAGCAATTTTGAAGTTCCCGAACAAAAAATCTATGAGGAGTTAAAACCAAAATCTCATTTTGACTCCCTACGCGATCAACTTAAATTAATGGCTTCACCCGACTTGCGCTCAAAGTATGAATATGAAGTAGTCGAAAAAGCTCAAGCTTCGGGACATAAAGCTTTAAAAGCAGATGTCGTTAAACAATCGTCTGATATGGCGATCGCTAATTTATATCATTACTTCCAATAAAAGCGATCGCATCTTGAATAACCATTGCAATATTCGGCTGACCACAAGCAATTACTCTATCTACCAAATGCTTGTGGTGAGGGAAACTCGACAGATTAGGGAAATGGGGCGTATTGTCATAACGAAAAACTAGATTATTCTGTCCATCTTGAAAATGATAGCGATAATCAATCGCCGTAATTTGATCATCTACAACAACCAAAGCCTCACTGATAGAAAGTAAATATTGGAAATAAAAACGCAATCGAAGTTTGAGATTGGCTCGCTCACTAGATAGAATTGTCGCATTGTAATTCTCTACATAGACATCAGGATAAGCTTCCAAAAGTTGATCTATTTGATCAAAATAATCCCTAAAACTATTACGCGACATTTCTTAGCTTACTCTCTAATTCTTGGCGTAAAGCTAGATAATGACGATAATTACTCGCCCAATCAAACTTATCTTCATCATCATCCGTCTTGCCTTGTTGATACTGCACAAAAAAGTCTGCTGAATCAGTTTGATATTTAATCTCATAACTGTATAGTTGCTTAGTTAAAGCGACTAAAGCATCCAGAGGCGATGTATATTCAGTAATCTGTCTACGCATGATAATACCCGAATTTATTCTTTACGTGTTTGAGAATCTTCTACATACGAACTCGTTCCTTCAACCTTGCCATCACACTTTCACCATCCAGCCCTTCACCCCGATCTAGTTGAGCTAGACCATCAGCCACCTTTTGGCGAGTATCTTGCAGCCATTGTTCGTAATGCCGATCTCTTTCCTCAAGCAACCGAAACGCCTCAAAAATTACCTCATCAGCAGAGTTATACTTACCACTTTTCAGCTTTTTTTGAATAAACTGCTCTTGTTCAATTTTTAAGGCAATACTCATGATTTGCATCCTAAGTCATATAATTATCAGTAATTATAGCAAAAGTATTAAAAGCAGATGTATTTAAACGATCGCCTGAATATAAGGATCTAATAATCGCCACAAAGCTAGATTGAAGGTCGCTAAAGTTCATGCAGAGATTAGCGATGCTCGTAATGATTTTCTTCACAAGTTGACAACTCGGCTGGTTCGTGAAAACCAAGTGATTGCAGTCGAAGATTTGTCCGTTAGGAATCCCCGTCACTTCAGTGCGGGGTGGATGTCAAGATTGTTTCCTTTAATTGCATTTAATTGCATTCATTTGATAGATGCAATTTTATAGATAGAGACTAAAATATACACAGATTAAAGTTTCTTAATATTTGGGCAATTGTATCGTGCTAATCCAAACAGACTGGCTCAAGAACTTACGGGGACGCTCGTTTGACCTAGAGTTGGGGGCGATCGCAATAATTTATTTCGTGCAAGGCGCGATGGCAATCTCACAGCTTGCCGTCAGTTTTTTCCTCAAAGATGACTTAGGGCTAAGCCCTGCCGAAGTCGCCTCAATGGTGGGCATTACGATGCTACCTTGGACGGTAAAACCCCTATATGGCTTAATTTCTGACGGATTTCCCGTATTTGGCTATCGTCGTCGTCCTTACTTACTGCTGTCCAGCTTTTTAGGCGTATTTGCTTGGGCAAGTATGTCAATATGGGTCACCACTCCCTTTTGGGCGATCGCTATGATTGCCATAGGTTCGCTATCCCTTGCCTTTTCTGATGCGATTACCGATGCCCTAATTGTCCAACGTGCCAGATTAGAACCAGAAGGCGATGCAGGCTCCTTACAGTCCTTTAGCTGGATAGCCTCTTCGGTCGGGGCAATCATGTCTGCTTACCTGAGCGGCTATTTGCTGGAGCATTTCGGTGCAAAGTTTGTATTTGAGATTACGGCAATTTTACCGCTACTGGTCGGAATTTCTGCCTTCGCGATCGCCGATTATCCGATGTCAGCCATATTTATTACTGCCCCAGACCCCTCAGTTACCAATAGTGCCGATCATTCTGGAGATCAGCCCAAACCATCCACCCCGAATTCATCGAGAAATTCCCAAGCATGGATGTCCCTGAAATTCAACTTTATCCAATTAAAGCAAGCCTTTACCAACAAAGCGATTTGGATGCCTGCCGCTTTTTTGTTTGTGTGGCAAGCCACGCCTAGCGCTGATACAGCCTTTTTCTATTTCACGACCAATGAGCTGAAGTTCAATCCAGAATTTCTTGGTACGATTAAATTTTTTGCAAGCTGGGCGGGCTTATTGGGGGTGTGGCTATTTCAAAGATTTTTTAAAGGAGTTCCCACCCGCAAAATTTTCTTTTGGACGACGATTATTTCCACCGCTTTGGGACTGACTAGCCTATTGCTAGTGACCCATGTCAACCGATCGCTGGGTATCGATGATCGCTGGTTTAGCCTTGGGGATAACTTGATTTTGACTATTGCAGGTCGAATCGCCTTTATGCCAGTTCTTGTTTTGGCAGCAAGGCTTTGTCCCGAAGGCATCGAAGCAACATTATTTGCTCTGTTGATGTCAGTGCTGAATATTTCCGCACTATGTTCATTCCAATTAGGTGCAGGTTTAACCCATCTGCTGGGCGTGACTGAATCTAATTTTGATAATCTTTGGATATTAATTTTAATCGCGAATATCAGCAGTCTCTTGCCATTGCCCTTCTTAAAATGGTTGCCTGACGAAAAAAGTACCAACACCGAAGAAATCTCCAAACCATCGGTTTTGCCAGAATCAACGATCGCATCTTTAGCTATTGAAGCTATTGAAGCTATTGAAACTGTTGAGATAGAACCCTTAGAGAGCGGCGAAAGCGATCGCCCTGAGGCGATGTTGCAGGAGAACATCTAGGTGTTAGCAACGTTAGGATATAAAACCCCAAAGATGAGTGGCGGCACAAAGTGCCGCCACTCATCTTTGGGGTTTTGATTTGTCCTAGCTACTTATAGATTATGGAAATAGATTACATTGCCCTATTTGTTACCGATGTAAGGCGATCGCTAATGTTTTATCGGGATATTTTAGGGTTTAGATTTGACAAACCCGCCAAGCCCGATGGCGTAGAAGGTTACAGTGGCAAACTCAAAATCGGGATCTATGATCGCCAATGGTTACCCCAATTATTTGGCGATCGGGGCAATCAACCAATTAGCGGCAATCCTTTTTTACTATCGATGACTGTAGAAGATCTCGATCAGATTTATCAGGAAATATGCGATCGGCAAGTTAAAATGCAAGCACATCCCTTAGTAACCATCATTTCTCCACCCTCCATCATGCCTTGGGGGCAAAAAATCCTGTTTCTCAACGATCCCGATAGCAACATTATCGAAATCGTCCAGTCCAATACCCTCTAGCCAATCTGTAAATAGCTAGGCGCAATTAAATATAAAACCCCAAAAGCTGTAGCGCACGCGCAGCGTGCGCTACAGCTTTTGATTCTGGGTTTTAATTATGCCGAGCTACTTATGCCCAGCCACTTATGCCCAGCTACTTATTAGATCGAGTTATACCAATTCACGAAATTGTGACAACATTTTTGCGAATTAAAAACTAAACCTAGTAAGGGTTTTCAAGTTAAGAAATGGCATAGCCATTTCTTACAGCAATTATCGATCAAACGAACCACAAGGAAATTCTTGAAAGCGTTGCGAAGCAACGCTTTCAAGAATTTCCTTGGTTTGGGTTTGAGCAAAAAGCGCTGTAACTTGGTATTAGCTCGATCGCCAATTACTACTGAAGGGCGATATATTTTTGGCATTTCGAGACAGACACTATATATTTAACCTTGGTTAAAACTTCAAACGTTTACATACCTATGCCTACTCAAAACGATATTCCAGTTGCTCAAAGGGTTAGCGATCCAACCCGATCGCCTCAAACGCAGACTAGAACTGTTAATCCGATCGTGCGATCGCTCCAGTCAGTACCTTGGTGGGCATATGGTTTAGCGGTATTAGCCTTTTTATCGCCCATTGTTAGCACACGCATTTGGTTTGCTCTAAATGCCAGTGCCACAAATTCTGCTCAAATGCCCACTCCGCCAGAAAAAACACCCCTCCCTGACAATCCCACAGCCATCACTCCAGCACCATTCATTAGCAAAACTCCTTCACCAACTGCTTCAGTAAATAATGCTTCAGTAAATAACAGCCAAGAGGTCATTGCCAAGGAAACCGATAGCCCTCCAGACCTCTTTGGTCATCATGCCTATAGTGAAGCACCTCTCAATCAATTGCGCACAATTGGTAGGGCAAGTGATGGCTACGAAATTCGTCTCAGAGAGGCGGCCGCAAAAAGCTATTTGAAGATGGAAGCTGATGCCAAGGCTGACGGGGTAGATTTTGTGGTGATTTCAGGATTTCGGACGATCGCCGAACAACAACAACTATTTTTCGAGATTAGCAAACAACGAAACCAAACCCCTGCTCAACGCGCTAAGGTCAGCGCCCCTCCTGGGCATAGTGAGCATCATACGGGCTATGCCATGGATATTGGTGATGGCGCAGTCCCCAGTGCCAACCTCTCGACCAGTTTCGAGAAAACTGCCGCTTACCAGTGGCTCCAAAACAATGCGGCGAAGTATGGCTTTGAAATGTCCTTCCCTCCCAATAATCCTCAAGGTGTGATGTACGAACCTTGGCACTGGCGGTTTGTCGGTGATGATGATAGTCTCGCAACCTTCTATAAACAAGCAAACCGTAATACTTCGTTTATTAAAAAGCCATAATTAAAGTGTGGAAGGGTGTCATTTGCCACTTTTCCGCATTGCCATAACCGCTTTATTTTCGCTTTGCGAGAATATTTGCTCTATCTCTGAATTTTGCCATGAATGTTACTGCCACGGATTTACTAGCGATCGCTATATTTACAATTACAATGATGTCGCTAGTGGGCACAATGGTGGGGCTATCGCCAGTTGTCCCTGCGGCGATCACTATGACCTTACTCGGATTGTGGGGCATTGATATTGGGTTTTGGCAGGGTAAATTTGGAGCCTACGCTCAGGTATGGTTGAGAGCCCGATCGCCTAAATATCGCGAACGCATTTCGTACCACGAGGCGGGACATTTCCTCGCAGCTCAACTATTGGGATTTAAAGTAGTAAATTATGCGATCGCTGGGATTGTTGGTCAATCGCTAGGGGAAGTGTTAGCGAGCAAAAATTTTACAGGGCTGGAAGGTGGTGTAGAAATCGCTCTTGGTGAAACGGTCAGCAATTCTAGCAATCTTCTAGATCGCTACAGCACAGTCTATATGGCAGGTATTGCCGCCGAGCAACTGATGTGTGAAGGGGCTACGGAAGGGGGCATGGATGATATGCAACGCTTGCGTCAATCCATTGCCCATTTACCCAATCCCATGATTCAGGAGCGTTGGGCTTTGCTCAATGCCAAGAATTTATTAAGCGAGCATCGCTCCGTTTTAGTTGCACTTGCTGCCAAGATGTTAAATGGAGCAAGCATTGCAGATTGCTCCCAGACGATCGAGCAAGCGCTTAAAACAGATGATTACAGTATCTCGCCAACGCCATAAAAGAGAAGCACCGCAATGCGGTGCTTCTCTAATCAAACGCAATAGAGAGTTGCGGCGCAAAGCGCCGCAACTCT
>NZ_ALWB01000288.1 GCF_000332215.1 Pseudanabaena biceps PCC 7429 | reverse complement strand
GGTCAAAATAGGAAACTCGCTCTCTCGATTAGTGATGCTAGTTGGGGTGAAACAGTCAGGCAACTTGAATATAAGTGCAACTGGTATGGTCGTACTTTTGTCAAAATTGATCGTTGGTTTCCTAGCTCTAAAAGGTGTGGACATTGCGGTTATGTTGTGGATAAGTTGCCTTTAAATGTCAGAGAGTGGGATTGCCCTAAGTGCAGTACACATCACGATAGAGATGTGAATGCTGCAAAAAATATTCTTGCCGCAGGGCTTGCGGTTAATGTCTGTGGAGCGACTGTAAGACCTGAAGAGAGTAAATCTCGGAAGGCTGGTGCTATGAAGCAGAAACCTAAGTCGTGAGTCTTAGGAATCCCCGTCACTTCAGTGCGGGGTGGATGTCAAAGAGGGCTTAAGCCGCTTTGTTGGAGCAAGTTAAATGAGTCTTTGAAAATCATGACTACACCTAAGCCAAGAAGTAGAACTAATCCCCCCTGCATGACATTATTTTGTAAATCTTCAGGCAGAGGTTTGCCACCACGCAAAGCTTCGATCGCTAGAAATACTAATTGACCGCCATCGAGGGCTGGTAGAGGCAAGATATTAATAATGGCGAGATTTATACTGATAATTGCAGTGAAATCAAATAGTGCCGCCGCATCAGACTTAACTAATTCCGAACCCATCGCCACGATCGCTACAGGTCCTGATAGTTGCGAAGCCGTATTTTGGAAATTGGTTGCTAGTTGTTTCAAGCCTTGGACAGTCATCACCACTAAACGTTCAAAACTTTGGGTCGCGTTGTCAATAGCTTCAGTAAAGTTATGCACAGCACGACGATGGGGCTTGCCCGTAAAGTCCAATCGCACGCCAATTCTTCCCTTCCCATTTTCCCCATCGGGCACGATCGGGAAATGGAGAGTTTGTCCTTGTCGGTCCACTACGAGATCGACCGATTGATTGGCATGTTTGGCAATGAGGGCTTGAAACCGATCCAGAGTCGTGAGGCTAGTATCAAACTTAATATCATTGGCTGACAAAACGATATCACCAGATTTTAATCCTGCTACAGCTGCTGGTGCATTGGGCTCGATTATTTTGGTGATTCTGACACCAGGTAGATCGACCGTACCAATGCCAACACTTAAAGTCATGACTAATAAAACTAAGTAAGCAAATACAAAGTTGGCAATTACTCCCGCACTAATTACGATCGCTCGATCCATAATGGGGCGATTTTTCATCAAATTCGGATCGTTAGCGGGAATATCGCTTTCCTCGTCATCATCGGGAAAGCCAACATATCCTCCTAGAGGAATCGCCCGCAGTGCATATTCTGTCTGTTTACCCTGATATTTCCACAACACAGGACCAAACCCAATCGAAAAACGATTGACATGGATGCCCTGTACGCGAGCCGCCATAAAGTGACCGAGTTCGTGAACCAGAATCAGAATTGCAAGAACAGCAATGGCAGGCAAGGCAGACATAAGCTTCGCTCTAAAAATTTAGATTTTTAATGTTGTATGCAATACATGAATATTGCTTAGCTTGCGATCGTAGCACAACGAAAATGTCTAATGTTTGACAAAACTTTTCGTCCATTATTCAAAGCCCAAGGCGGGAAAAATCCATGCCTATCAATACTTATTAGGGTTTGAATCATTGCCATTACAAAAGCTTATGTTAAGATTAATGTATATAAGTCATAAATTATTGCAATCTTTTAAGTTTTATTAACCAACCTGTTAGTCAATGTGCTGAAATGAACAACACAACTCGTATCGTGGCATCAATCGTACGCCTGCTCCTCGGTTCTGACTCTGCGCCTGTATCCTTAACGCAAGCCTCCCTGCTTTTGCTAAGGGTTGTTCTTGGTACGGTCATGATTCATAACGGTTTTGATAAGCTGGCTGACATTCCTAGCTTTGCAGAAGCCTATGTTCAGGCTATCGGTTTGCCATTCCCAATTTTCTTTGCCTACTGCGCAGCCTTCACCGAAGTAATCGCTTCACCATTGTTAGCCCTCGGTCTATTTACCAGACCCGCAGCATTAGGTTTATTTGCAACCATGCTTGTGGCAAACTACCACCACATCGTGACTGGTGGTTTTTCGATTCCATCCATTGAGTTGTCATCAATTTATGCTGTTTCCTTCGCATTTTTTGTTATCTACGGCGGAGGTAAATACGCGATCGACACCTTACTCGCTAATGCCCTGACTAAGTGGTTAAATTTGCCCGCAGGTATTGCTCCATCCCTATCCACAAAAGCAACCACAGCTAAGTAAATAAGGTCAGTTCGGATTAAGCTGGCAAAATTTAAAATCTCAGAAGTAAAAACCTTGCTACGCAAAACTTTTACTTCTGGGATTTGAGAAATAGTTTGCGTAGCAAACTATTTCTCAAATCCCGTTTCAAATCAGCTAACGTTGGCTGAGCAGAGTCGAAGCCAGAGGTACTTTATTCACTTAAGTCAGGACATCAAACCCAATAGAGAGTTGCGGTGCTTCGCTCCGCAACTCTCTATTGGGTTTGATTTTTGTCCTAATATTACTGACTATAGCTATAAGAAATGGCTACACTATTTCTTAACTTGGAAACCCTTAGGAATTCCATAGTATTTTCTTTATATCCAAAGAAAATGTATATCTGGACGATCTTTTTTTACTTTTTGCGATCGCAACTAACTCGTCCCCATGTGATTTAAAACACATTGGTAATCGTAATTGTTACTTCTTTGATTACTCCTAGCTAAGTCAAGTATTGTCATAATTATTAAAGTTCCTAAAAACAGTATCTTAAGCTACTTTTTGTCTAGGAAAATCATTGCACATAAAGTCTTCTTAAGATATTTAACAAGCTGAGACTCTAGATAAATAACGTCAGTTCTGGTTAAGGTGCCTAGCTATTTAATCCCTTCCCACTAAAAAAACGTCAGTTCTGGTTAAGCTGGCAAATTTTAAAAGCCCAAAAGTAAAAGACTTGCGTAGCAAGTCTTTTACTTTTGGGCTTTAAGAAAGGGTTTGCTACGCAAACCCTTTCTTAAAGCCCATTTCCAATTATCCCGAACTCACGTTAAAAAAATAAACATATAAAACCAAGAAATAGTGGTGCTTTGCCCCGCACCGCTATTTCTTGACTGGGAAGGGAGTAAATGGTTTGAGATATTGACAGCCAAAGTGGATGAATATCTCAAACCATTTACTCTCATCATTTAATATCACCTAATATCACCATTTAATAAGTAGTTCGGCATAATTAAAAATCAAAACCAGAGAGCATATCGCCCGCTACGTCGGCGGTATTCTCTTCTGGGTTTTAAGTTTACTTATGCCTAGCTACTTATCACAAATGAAATAGGATGGCTGTGTCAGGCTCATTTTTTCTGTATCTGTCTAAAGACTGATGCAACGTAAATATTTTCAAGATCGTCTCCTAATTGAAGATGACTACGCTAGAATATGTGCGGATGAGTATTTCTAGATCGCATGTTTGTTTTCAGTATTGACAGTCGTCTTCTGTTTCATCGTGGCAGGCTTCTTTCCGAAATCTCTATCTCTACACATATCTGATTGTTGAAGCAAGTATTATGTCTATTTATGTTGGTAATCTCTCTTATGAGGTTACAGAAGATGATTTAAAAGCCGTATTTTCAGAATATGGCAAAATCACTCGTGTTCATCTACCTATTGATCGTGAGTCAGGTCGTCCCCGTGGTTTCGCTTTCGTAGAAATGACTGAGGAAAAGGAAGAAGATGCTGCGATCGTAGCATTAGACGAGGCTGAATGGATGGGTCGCGCACTCAAGGTTAACAAGGCTAAGCCTCGCGAAAGCTCTGACTCCTTTGGTGGCGGCAGAGGTGGCTTCAAGGGCGGCGGTGGTCGTCCCTCTGGCGGCGGCGGTCGTAATCGCTACTAAATAAATAAAAGGGAAGGGATGCTATGTAGCATCCCTTCCCTTTTAAGGAATCTTTTAAGGAATTATGGAACGCCTTAAGGCAGAACCATCGCCAATAATTCCCAAATTTTGAATGACTTGATGTTTTCTCGCTTCTTCGAGCTTATTTAAGTCGTTGTAATTTACCCAAGCGATGCAGTCTACTGGGCAAGTGTCGATCGCTTCTTGCACCAATTCCTCATCATCGCCATCTTGGGCGATTACTCTAGCGCGTCCGTAGTCTTCTTCTAAAAAAAACGTACTGCTAGCGGTATGGGCACAATGTCCGCAACCGATACATACTGTCTCATCGACAAAAATTGCATTTTGGCGCAGCTCACCACCCAGTTCTGGCTCAAAGCCAGAGCGATCGCTCATTTCTGGCTCTGAGCTGGTAATGACAACAGCATGATCTGAGGAGTTATCCATTCCAACGCTGTAGGACTAGGCGTACTGAGCCGTCTTCACGTACCTGCTGTTCAGCGAGGGAGAATCCTTGATTAGTTGACTCGCCCATGACTGTAGCGATCGCATAGCGCTGAGTTACTTTTCTCAAAAAGCTTTCAACAGTCCAAGGTTGTTGCCAGTACTGCATATCGGCAACTAGTGAATATTCGGAGCCATTCCACTGAAAGCCCACATCATAGCCATTGTCTTGCTCAATTACCAGTTCAGCCTCGGTAGTCGCGCCTTGATGTCCGCGCATGGGAGATGCTCCTGATTTCCAGTTGACACCTAAATCAGTGAGAGCCTTCTGGAGTGGCTCTAGGCTGCGAATTTGGGTTTTTACTTGGCTAAAATGTGACATAGGTTGTATCCTAACTTCGATCTAAACGGCAAATGGACGGAAATTTTGTATTTTAATCTGGTGAAACCTTGGATTCTTCTGTGTGTTACTACCACTGACTAAATCGGGAATCGCCCATGTCTGACACGCGATCGAGTTGCGTAGACGACTGAGATATGACTTGCTGCTGAGCAAAGTTTTCGGAGGTCAGCTCTCGATGAGCCACAATGCCGAGCTTTGCTTCGATCGCTGCTGTCACTTCAGCGCAACTAGAACCGACAATACCAGTCACGCGTTCTTCCACTCGACCATCTGGGTAGATAATAAATTCCAGAGTTTCCATGCTGGTTCTAGCTATTGAATTACTAGACAGTTTGACGCAAAGTTCCTATAAACGTCAAGAAGCCAACCCTGCAAAATTAACAAGCTTTTCTGATACTTGTAATAGAGCGATCGCGATGTTTAGCAGGGATTTTCAGGTTTTTATTAATTAATTAAATTTATTTTAAATTTTTTGAATTTGCCTAAACTGTGACAAGACACTCCTTAAGGAATAGGGGAGAAATTGTTATGCTTCGCAGCAAATGCTCTGATTGGTTAAAAATTGGTTACTCAAACGGGAATTGCAGATCGAGGATTTGGGCGATTGCATAGGGGCATTCCGAGGGTAAGTCAATCAGATCAAGGGGAGTTTCTTTTAAAACTAAGTTAATCCCTTGGCGAAAGCCTTTTTGAGTTGCTTCGTCAAGGTAAGGCTTTAAACTAGGATTCTCATTTAAAATTTCTAAAATTTCATCCCGTTGTTCGCGAATAGTGGCTTTCCAACTCTTACTACGCAATTCTGGTTGATAGTCCCACTTTAGTAAATACCCGATTAAAATTCCTAAACGATTTCGGAGTTCCTGCTTTTGCTGTCTGCCTAACGATAAAATCTCCTCTACCAAATTTTCAATATCTAGCGTCTGCCATTGCCCCAAACGCAATAATTCTGATTGCTCTTGCGTCCAAGCGTAAAAATCTTGTGCATATTGATTAATAGCTCGATTACCATCGAGATTATTAGAGCGATCGCCTTGCAAATTTTGCTTTAAGTCTGATTGCAGCACCAAGATCACCTCATCAATTTAACTACCTTCTAAGCAGTTAAGCATAATTAAAAAACAAAACCAGAGAGCATACCGCCCGCGTAGCGGGCGGTATGCTCTTCTAGGTTTTAAGTTTACTTATGCTTAGCTACTTATTACTTTGCCATACCTCATATCTATAGAGACAGATAGCTTAGATTTGTCACGACTTGCTGCGATGGGAAAAGTTGCCATATCCCCTCGAAGAATCGGCTTTTCAAAAAAGCACTGGAGTTTAGACTAAGAAAGGTAAAAAAGGCAGAGTAAAAGAGATACAAACTGCCTAAAGTAGATGAAAAAGAAAAAGGAACATCTACAGTCATGAT
>NZ_ALWB01000287.1 GCF_000332215.1 Pseudanabaena biceps PCC 7429 | reverse complement strand
TACTTCGGAAACAGCGATCGCTATCACTTTCTTGGTGATGAATTTGGAAGCCCTGCTCAAGCGGATTGTTTTTTCGGTTTTTCTTTGGTTTTTGTTTTTGTCTGGCAACTCTTTGTTCTTCCTTCGCGGAAACCGCTCTTTAACTTTAATTCTTTTTCTTGGCAATTTCCTAGTAGACAGTCAAAGTATTATCCCCTTCCTCTTTGCACACTCCTTTCCGCTTAGTCTCTTTTTCAGCAAGCCCTACTTAATTAACAAGTGAATAAGCCCCTCGTTGTGCGAGTATTCGGCTTCCCTAAACACCAAACTCAACTCTCAATAGTGCTACCCATTTTCTCAACCTTTGTTCGGTCAAGTCCGCTTGATTGGTATCATCAAGTGCTAAGCCGACAAATTTATTGCCTCGTACAGCTCTAGACTCATCGAAATCATATCCATCCGTAGACCAATAGCCAACAGTTTTACCACCCCGTTCAGTAATTTTTGCTTCTAGGATACCGATCGCATCTAAGAAATTATCTGCATAGCCAACCTGATCGCCACAACCGAAATAAGCAACTTTCTTGCCAGAAAAATCCACATCATCCAATTCAGGAAAAAGTCCTTCCCAATCTGATTGCAACTCGCCAATATTCCAAGTTGGACAGCCAATAATTAGGCAATCATAACCTTCAAAATCGCTAATATCCACCTTCGCTACATCATGCAAGTCGACCAATTCCGAACCAAATATTCTTTGAATTTCTGCTGCGGCACTTTCTGTATTTCCTGTCTGAGTTCCGTAAAATACACCAATAGTCATTCTGTTTCTCCTAGTTAATTTTTGACATATTTTTTATACCAATTCAAGAAATGGTGTAGCCATTTCTTGAATTGAAAACCCTTACTAGGTTTAGTTTTCAATTCACAAAAGTGTTGTCACACTTTAGGCAAGGTTAAATAATGATTGCGCCAGCTAATCAATTCTTCAAGCCGCAGTTGATTTAAAACTCGCGTCATAGTTACTCGCGTCGCTTCATTGTTTATCGTTGAATCAACCCCATCAGCACCCAAAAGTTGACCAGATAAGTGAGTGAAGCGATCGCTAATAGGCTTCCCAGAAACATCGCCATATTTTTGTTCTCTTAGAATTTGAGAAGAATTAAAAAATAAAATGAAAGAAAATAAAATCCTGTATCTTCCGCTGTGCAGAAGGCACAGGATTTTATATCTACTCAATCAGACCAATTTCAAAACCTTACTGGGTTTGTTTTCTAATTCACTGAAGTGTTGGCTCACTTCAGTGAATTGGTATTAGAATATTGCTTGGGATTTAAGAACCAAGATCGATAAACTGAAAGCTATTCTGCGGATGTAGTGGTCATGTTAAGAGCCCGACTAATGAGACTGAAATCAAAACCAGAAGCTTTGAGCGCATGGTATAAATGTCCTTGCAAGAAGAAAAACGCTAAAATGAAGTGAGCATTAGCTAGCCAGCATCTAGGGGTATGTGCGCCCAATGGCAAGTTCACTGTATCCGCATAGAAAGGCATTACGCTTAACTTCACTTGCAAAGCTTCACCATAGAACTCTACTGGATAGGCGAGAGTATTTACAGCACAGAAATAGGAAGCCACAAACCCTGCCAATGCAATGCCTCCCAAGGAATAGGAAAGAATAGCTTCACTAGAGAAGATGAGAACTTTCTTCGCCCAAGCCAAAGGCGGCACAATGATATGCCATACTCCGCCAGCTAAAAGCATAATTCCTACATAAATATGTCCGCCCACAAGATCTTCAAGGCTATTGACATCAGCGAAATGGGTTTGATAACCATAAATGGTCAATGGATTGAGGGTTGGTTCCGTCACCACTCTCACAGCATGAATAGTGGCATCATAGAGCCCACCGAAATACATAGCCTTGGCAGCCAGTAATAAGGCTCCCGCCCCTAAGAACAGTAAATGATGTCCCAAGATGATTCCTAATTTGCGTGAGTCACTCCATTCAAAGTGGAAGTTTTTTGCAAAGCCATTGAGTCCCTTGAGACTTGCGGGGGTCTTGGTCAGGTGAAATAATGCGCCAGCCGCTAAAACTGCGGACGAGATTAGGTGTAACGTGCCAATCACAAAATAGGAATAAGTATCAATAATTACGCCTCCTTCCCCAACACCAATACCTAAAGAGGCAAGATGGGGTAGTAAAATTAGCCCTTGATTGCCCATGGGTAGATCGGGTCTATACCATGAAATTTCATACAAAGTAAATGCTCCTGCCCAGAAAGTGACTAGGGCTGCTTGAGCAACATGGGCAACAATAAAGAGTCCTGACAAGTCGGCAAAACGGGCATTCCCTGCCCACCATTCATAGCGAATATTAGTCTTTTTCGCAGTATTTTCAGTGATTTGCATAGTTAATTAGATCGACAATAAGTCATCAAGAATAGGGTTTTGTTATTGCAGCTAATAGGAATTACTTGCAATAATTTTTCTTTGCTTATCCTACAAGAGAATTTTTTATTGAGAATTACTTTCATTAAAATCTTAATAAAACTTAATCATAAATTTTGAGTATGATGGAATCGGTATCTTCCCTTTGAACTATCTATGCAACTTGCTTCAGAACAACGTACAAAACTTGATAACTCCGATGATGCGCTGTTCTATGACCATCCTCGTTTTGTTACTCATGTAGACGATCGCTTTATTCAACAACTCACCGATCTATACCGTCAAAGACTACAGGCAAATACGCGTATTCTTGATTTGATGAGTAGTTGGGTGTCACATCTCCCCGAAGAAATGGAGTTTGAGCATGTAGAAGGGCATGGACTGAATGAAGCGGAATTGGCTCGCAACCCGCGTTTAGATCATTATTTTGTCCAAAATCTCAATCAACAGCAGTTATTACCCTTTGCCGATCGCTCTTTTGATGCCGTGTTAAACACAGTCTCAGTGCAGTATTTACAATATCCAGAGCGCATATTTGCAGAAATTCATCGGATTCTTAAATTCGGTGGCATTGCGATTATTAGCTTCTCGAATCGGATGTTTTATCAAAAAGCGATTCAAGCATGGCGGGATGGAGAAGAAAGCGATCGCACGAAGTTAGTCTTCAAATATTTTGCTTCAGTTCCTCAAGGTTTTACTCGCCCAGAGTTGGTGGCAAACGTTCCGCCTAGCTCTCCTTTCTTAGCAATGCTGGGTATGGCTAGCAGCGATCCCTTTTATGCCGTAATAGCCACTCGCGCTTCCGAGTAAATAATTTCGTTGTTGGGAAGGGATTATATCTAAGTAGAAGAAGGGAATAGAGAGTGAGATTTATGGTAAGTATAAATCTTATTGTCTAGGATTAAGTGGCTGGGCATAATTAAAACTCAGAATCAAAAACTGTAGCGCACGCGCAGCGTGCACTACAGTTTTTGGGGTTTTATATTTAATTGCGCTTAGCTACTTAGGATTATTTTTTGTTTTCAAATGAGTAAGTACCTAGGCATAAGTAAACTTAAAACCTAGAAGAGCATATCGCCCGCTGCGCGGGCGATATGCTCTCTGGTTTTGGTTTTTAATTATGCCGAACTACTTACACACTCATTTGAAAACAAAAAATAATATCAATTTGAAGGATGTAATAGGGTTAGAGATAAATGTAAACCTTATGTAAATCTCTAGCCAAATAGAAGGATAAAATGAAATGACTGATGTTTTAGTGATTGGTGGTGGCGTTATTGGTTTGGCGACAGCGATCGCCCTTTCGCAAAAGGGGGCAAATGTTACGATCGTTGAGCGTGAACTCTGCGGACGTGGAGCAACTTGGGCGGCGGCGGGAATGCTTGCCCCTGAGGCAGAAAAATTAGAAGGAGATCTCTTAAGTTTTGGTATCCGTAGTCGTGATATGTATCCCCAATGGATTGCGAACTTGATGCGGTTATCAGGACAAGATTGCGGTTATTGGTGTTGTGGGATGCTTGCTCCAGTTCTTTCGGAAAGCGATCGCCAAGCCATCACCAAACATCCCCAATATATCAGTCTTGAAGAATCCCGTCAGCGTCAATCTGGTTTAGGGGAATCGATTTTAGGTGCGCTCTGGCTGCCTGAAGATGGACAGGTCAATAATCGCAAGCTCGCAAAAGCTTTATTAGGAGCGGCGCGATCGCTCTCAATTAAAATCCTTGAAGGCACAACGGTTTATCAAATCGTCCGCGACAGCCATCGCGTCACACACCTCGATACTAGTGCAGGTAAATTACACAGTGATCGCTATGTGCTAGCTACAGGTGCATGGACACGATCGCTACTGCCTTTACCAATTAAGCCCATTAAGGGACAGATGCTTTCAGTGTTTGATAGCGATCGCAAATTGCAACGAGTAATTTATGCACCCAATTGCTATATCGTGCCGCGCCAAGATGGGACGATCGTGATTGGGGCAACGGTCGAAGATGTGGGTTTTGATCAGGGCAACAATGCCGCAGGTATTGCTCAGTTATTAAACCGAGCGATCGCGGTTTATCCTGCGATCTCCAATATGCCAATCACCGAAACATGGTGGGGATTTCGACCTCACGCTCCCCATGAAATCCCGATTTTAGGATCTAGCGATTACGAGAATCTCATTTTAGCTACGGGACATTATCGGAATGGAATCCTTTTTGCACCAATCACAGCGAAACTCATTGCCGAATTGATCGTTGATGGCATCACTGATTCTATCTATTTGCAATAATAGCAAGTTAACTTCAGTTCGGGTTAAGCTGGCAAATTTTAAAACCTCAAAAGTAAAAGCCTTGCTACGCAAGGCTTTTACTTTTGGGCTTTGAGAGAGGGTTTGCTCCGCAAACCCTCTCTCAAAGCCCGTTTCCAATTATCCCGAACTCACGTTAAATATGCCAATATTCCCAAAATTATTCCAAAGATTCCCAAGATATTGATATAGCTATATTCACTTAAGTCAGGACATCAAATCCAATAGAGGGTTGCGGCGCGAAGCGCCGCAACCCTCTATTGGATTTGATTGTTGTCCTAACATTACTGACTATAGCTATAAGTAGCTGAGCATAATTAAAATCCAGAGCCAAAAGCTTTAGCGAAGGCTAAAGCTTTTGAGGTTTTATATGTAATTGTGCCTAGATACTTATTGCCTAGATACTTATTGCCTAGATATTAATATTGCCAAGAATATTGCCAAGAAAAAAGCAAAAACAACTTTCTTTTTTGTCATGATTTGATGACTTATCTGCTTGTTTTATTCCTAACTAAAAGCCTAACAATTTACAGAAATCTTCTAGGAGTAAGGACAACCAAAAAATAAGCCATGATCCTTTGGCATTTGCGATTCAAGCATTACATCGCGATGGCTGAGCGAAGTCACATCCCATAACTCATTTAGGATTGCTAAGTACCTCAACATAATTAAAACCCTAAAACCTGCGGCGCACGCGCAGCGTGCGC
>NZ_ALWB01000286.1 GCF_000332215.1 Pseudanabaena biceps PCC 7429 | reverse complement strand
GCCGAGTACACCGTTTTTAACCTACTGATACGGACTGGCAGGATGGACATGATGGACTTGATGGACTTGACTCTGACATTGCTTTAATCTGTAACAACCATCTAGATATTTTCCCTCATCCTTTCCTTTTTAGGACTACCCGAACTCACGTTAAAAAACAAATCCAGTAAGGTTTTGAGATTCCCAAAATGGCAACGCCATTTTGGGAATTGGTATTATTTCTCGGTCATTCTCCATACTCCATCCCATTCATTTTCAGGAGGATTGAGCAAGAAATGCTGACAACGGGTAATGTGAATATTGGCAGCTTTGTTGTGATGATCGAGTTCTAGAACTTCAGCAAACTCGGCTACAGCTTTACTAAACTTGCGGGCAAGGTAATGTTCTCGCCCAGCGTGGTAATGCTCAATAATCCGATGTTGAACTTCCTTGAGGGGATCGGATTTCAATCCGATTAACTCATAAACACTCACGGGTTGATTTTTACCCTTGACTTGAATGCGATCTAGTTCGCGTACCCAGAGGCGATCGCCACAGAGCTTATAGGTCGCCTCACTAATGATGGCATCCGTACCATACTGCTTGCTCGCACCTTCGAGCCTCGAACCAAGATTGACACCATCACCGATCGCCGTAAACTCCATCCGCCTTGTAGAGCCAATATTGCCACTGATGACGGTATCGGAGTTGATCCCGATCCCGATTTTAATCGTTGCCATATCGAGTTCCTTTTGATTTTGGGGCTTGAGTTTTTCGATGCGCTTGATATTGAACTCTTGCAAGCGATCGCGCATATCAAGAGCCGTCTGCACTGCCATCCACGCATGATCGGGAATCGGCAAGGGTGAGCCAAACACCGCCATGATCGCATCACCAATATATTTATCAAGCGTACCTTTGTAATTAAAGACCGCTTCCACCATGGTTTCAAAATATTCGTTTAGCATCATGACCACATCTTCGGCGGCAAGCGACTCGGTAAGGGTCGTGTAGCTGCGAATATCAGAGAAGAGGACGGAAACTTCTTTGCGATCGCCACCCATCTTGGCATCACCGCCTGCTAAAAGCTGCTCCGCTAATTCTTGGGTCATGTAGCGATACATCGTACTCTTTAGTCGTTTCTCTTGGCTAATGTCCTCCATCACGACGAGAGCGCCACGTACGCCTTCTCCTTCATCACCCTCGGACATAGTATTAATGGAGATATTAATACTATGCTGCTCGCCATCGGTAGAGCGCAGCGTCTGATCGGGATAATACTGCTTGCGACTCTTTTCATCGCTACCTTCCAAGCTGGTGTCAAACCATTTTGTGAAATTTGCAGTTTCGATATTAATCAACTCGTAAACTGATTTACCCTCTAACAAGGTATCGTCAACGCCCAGCAGGTCGTAGGCTCTTTCGTTAGCGGCGATGATTTTGCCATGTTTGTCGGTGGAGATCACCCCATCGGATAGGCTTCGCAAAATATCCTTTTGCATTTGCTGTTCTTGCTTCACTTTCGCGAACAGCTTCGCATTTTCGAGGGCAACCCCCGCTTGCACGTTAAAGACCTTCATAAAGTCTTCGTCATTACTATTGAAGCTTGCTTTGAAGCGTTCGGGAGGGGCTGGCCAGATCGTGGGATCGTATTCGGGAAATTCACCACGCTGAACTTTGTTAACCAGTTGCGTCACGCCAATTAATTCTTTGTTAGAGTTAAAGACTGGCATACAGAGCAAGCTACAGGTACGGTAACCATTGGCTTGGTCGAATTTTTTGGAGTTATCGGCATCGGGATGATCGTATAGATCGAAGGGAATATTGAGGACTTCGCCCGTAATGGCTACCCTGCCCGCAAAACCAACACCCATCGGTACGCGCAATTCTTTAGTTGTGCCATCCTGATTAACGATCTGCGTCCAGAGATCATTGCGATCGCGATCGATTAGCCAGAGCGTACTGCGATCGGCATTCATTAGCAGCTTAGCTTCGTCCATTACCTTTTTTAGGGTGGTCTCTAAGTCTAAACTTTGTCCGAGAGACATCGCCGCTTTCATCAGTGCATCAGCAGCCCGTTGTTTTTGGGCGGCCGAATAAAAAGCCTGAGAACTCTCTAAAATCAAGCGCATCGATGGCGCAAATTGAGCAAAAAGAGCCTGATCTTCTTCAGTAAACCCAATATTGTCAACACGTTCTTCAAGGGGCAGTGAATGATCGGTGACCTGTAATTTATTAATGAGCTGAACGACGGCAACTAACTGATCGTTATCGTTCAGTAGGGGCATGGCGAGCATTGAGTAAGTACGATAACCAGTGCGCTCAAACTGCTTTTTAGCCTGAGTCGAGCGGGGATCGTCAAAAAAATCGAAGGGGATATTAACGATCTGACCGTAGGTAGCTACTTCGCCCGCAATACTCGTTGGCTCCGTGGAAATGCGAATCTCAATGTTTTTACCTTTTTCATCGGTGACATTTGACCAGAGCTGATTTTTATCAGCATCTAACAAAAAAATTGTGGTGCGGTCTGCGGATAATAATTCGCCGATTTTGCCCCGAATCGCTTGTAGCATTTCATCAAGAATCACATCAAAATCGGTGTTGAGCATACCGAGAGTTTGATTGACAATCCGCAACCTTTGCTCGACATCATTCACCACCTGACTAAACTTTTCGGGGGTGAGAGGGGCGAGCACGGAGGCAAAATTACCGCCTTTGGTTACGGTTAAAGCACTAGAGCTAGGCTCTGAAGCTTCTTGAAAATTTGATAAAGCTGGGTGTGGGTTGTGCTTAGCAGAAGGAAATTCGCTGGAAGATTCGATCTCTGCAATCACATCAATCGTAGCGTTCGTATCTATAGATGGTATGCGAGAAGGGGATGATGGTGTCATATCAGCACTAAGATTTGCGGTTAGTCCCAACTTTTAAGAGCCTTGATGCCTATCCAAGTACTCTTGTTCCACTTGCAAGGTTATGCATGAGCTTAAGCAATGCCAATTTTAGGTAAATCGAAAGAGATATCTTAGCATCCCTAAGATTCCGATCGCAAACCCAGAAAGTATAGATGGAGCAAATTACCGCCTCAGCTCTAGGATTCGAGGCTATAGCAACGTAAGGTTTGCTTAGGACATAAAACCTCAAAGATGAGTGGCGGCGCGAAGCGCCGCCACTCATCTTTGAGGTTTTGATTCATCCTAGCTATCTCTTACGTTGCTATAGTGTCTTGCTTAAGTCGATCGGGTACGATCCGCGATTGAATCATGCTTAGTAGGCGATCGCTCACGGATTCGATCGCTTCGGAAGCGTCAACCATAATCGAAATATCTGCTTGAGCGTAGCGATCGCGCCTTTGCTCGTAGATATCGGTCAGCTTTTGTAGTGGATTTTCAGTTTGCAATAGGGGACGATTTTCAGATTCAGCTTTAAGCCGTTCGTGTAGAACATCGACGGGGACATCGATCCAAACGACAATCCCATCATGGAGGTGCGACCAATTGAGCGATCGCAAGACAATGCCCCCACCTGTTGCCACGACAAGACGGGTATAGGACGAGACTTGCGATAGTACCTGTTGTTCGAGATCGCGAAATAGATCTTCCCCATCATGGGTAAAAATATCAGTTATTGACTTGCCTGCACATTGTTCGATTAAGGGATCGGTATCGACAAAGTTGTAGCTTAGCTTCTGCGCTAAAAGTTTACCTATGGTACTTTTACCTGCACCCATCATACCAACCAAAAAAATATTCGTTCCGTTGAGCATTTGCCTATATCTTAAAAATTCGTAAAAGCTAAGAGCAGTAAGTGTCGTTCTTAACCATTCTACTTTTTCGGGCTGAGATTGCTATAAAATTTGTATTGCCATCTTGAGGTTTATAGTAAAATCAGTTCCTTTCTGAGTAAATGTGAGGATGCAGAAGAATGCCATATACATAGTGAATCACGAGTGAATCATAAGGGAATCACATCCTCACATTCCCATCTGCTACGAACCTAAATGGTGGTTTTCATTTTGACGATCGCCAAAATGAGAAGTCAAAACCCTGATTGAGATTAATTTTTGGCTTGCAAATTAGCTTTCAAATTAGCTTGCAGCCATCGAAAAACCGCTATAAGTCTAAGATATTTATCTAAGATATTTAAAATTTAATTTTGAAGAGTACGTTGTGAATGCTGAACTATCGCACAGTCTTGTCCCACAAAAGTTTCCCCAAAAAATGGCTGTTAGGTTTAGGGATAATCAGTGTTGCGGCGATCGCCAATGCGCTGTTTTCGCTAGAACATGACTGGCATCTCCTGAGCATCACCACGATGATGGTGGGCGGAACGCTTTTGTTTACAAATGTGCGCAAGAGTTTTGCTGCGGCGAACGAGCAACCTCAAGTTATCGATCGCAGTTTTTTATTTAAAGAACTAGAACAAATTCAAACGGCGATCATTAAGATTGCCAATCCGATCGAGCGGGAGTCACTTGATGCCCAAGCTCGTCAAATTTCCAGTAATCTCCAAAAAAATCATTTTCGGATCGTCATTTTTGGGACGGGGTCGGCGGGTAAAACTTCGGTACTTAATGCCCTAATGGGACGAAAGCTGGGCAAAACTGGAGCCGAGATCGGGACAACCACAAACCGTCAAGAATATGCCTATCAGGGGATCGACTTTTCTCCTGTTGGTATCAATCCGATCCATAGCGATCGCAATTTGGAATCAAAGCTCAAGCGCCAAATTTCACTCCTCGATACCTCGGGTACGCAGGAAATCGGGGCAATGGGTCAGCAGCGGGAATTGGAGTCGCGACAAATAGCCCGAAATGCGGACTTGATGGTGTTTGTCACCGCAGGTGATTTGACTAATAGTGAATATCGCGACCTCGAAGATCTTACGGGTTTGGGTAAGCGGGTAATTTTAGTATTTAATAAGACGGATTTATATTTACCCAGCGATCGCGAAGGCATCCTTAAGAAGCTCAAGCAGCGCACCGCCGAATTTTTAGCAGAGACGGATATTGTAGCGGTTTCCGCCCAACCAAGTCCGATCAAAGTCCGTCAATATAGCTCAGCCCATGCCAATTCGCCAACCCATATATCAGCGCATAACGAAGTCGCAAAGGAATGGTGGGAAGAGCTTCCGCCCGATGTCAGCGCATTGAAAGAACGTATCGAATCAATTCTGTCTAACGAGTGGGAGGATTTGCTGATCTCCAATACCCATCAGCAAATCGTAAGCTTGTGGCAAGCAATAAATGGTGCGATCGCGCAAGAACGCCGCCAAGATGCAACTACGATTATCAATCGCTATCAATTCATCGCCGCCACAACGGTTTTTGCCAACCCAATTCCCGCGATTGATCTCCTCGCGGGAGCCGCCATCAATACCCAAATGTTGATCGATCTTGCCAAAACCTATGATCGCCCCTTAAATTTCAAACAGGCTCAGCAGTATGCAATGACGATCGCTCAACAACTATTGCAGCTCGGCTGTATAGAAATTGCTACTTCTGCGATCGCCTCTTGTTTTAAGGTCAATGCGGTCACCTATGCGATCGGCGGTTCAGTACAAGCGGTTACTGCGGCCTACTTAACCCATATCGGCGGCATGAGTTTTGTGGCATATTTAGAGCAGCCTGAAATACCATCCGACCTACGTAAATCTCCCATCTCGCTCGATAAACTGCAACAAATATGTCAAAGAACATTTCAGGCATTTCAAAGCGATCGTTTTGTGATGGATTTTGTAACAAATATTTCCCGTCGGGTAGCTGCCAACTAAAACACAACCAATTAATGTAGCTGGGGCATCGTTCTCCAAGAAGGAAAAGTTGGCGCTTCGCACCAACTTTTCCTTCTTGGGTTTTGATTTTGCCCTAAGGCTCTTGCGGATAAAAAATGTCCCCCCAGTTATCTCTTACTTTTCCCGTTATCTTTTTATTCCAGCGTAACCGTCAATATTCCTACTGCCACAAGCCTTATTCTAGCGTTGCGTATTGTCATTAAGTGAAACTTATTGCAAATAGGCTGGATTCTGAAACCCTTGCACAGAGAAGGTTTCAGAGATAACGGGAAAAGTAAGCCAGTTATCTAGCTTCGCTTGCGCTCAGCTACGTTGGCTGAGCGCAAGCGAAGCCACAGGTACTTTA
>NZ_ALWB01000285.1 GCF_000332215.1 Pseudanabaena biceps PCC 7429 | reverse complement strand
CTGCATTTTCCTTTATTGCTTCAAAGAAATGTCGTGAATGAGTCGAGATTAGCATCTGGCAGTTAGTCTCATTATGGAGTTCCTTTAGTAACAGGGCAATTAATCTCTGGTTATTAGGATGGTTAAAAGAACACATGGGATTCCACCATTTCTAAGTTGATCACCTTTATCTAAAGCCCCAATTTCTATCAAGATACTTCTTTCATAATCATCTGAGTTTTGGATGAGATTGCAATTGCTTATCCAATGTGTCTCTGCATTTTCCTTTATTGCTTCAAAGAAATGTCGTGAATGAGTCGAGATTAGCATCTGGCAGTTAGTCTCATTATGGAGTTCCTTTAGTAACAGGGCAATTAATCTCTGGTTATTAGGATGGAGGTGAGAGTCTGGTTCATCAAGAATTAATAGTTTAGGCTTATACAAATAATAGTAAGAGAGTAATTGAATTGCCTGTAAAATGCCAGTTCCACAAGCGTCTATTGGTAACTTAGTTCCATTGTGAATAACTTTTGCATTTATATGCTCATCCACATTCTTGTCAAAAGCAACCTGTATATTATAAGCAGAGAAAACGGATTTAAATTTTTCAATAAATTTCCCCCAAGCTATTTCATCTTTCTTTAGAAGAAATAGTATATTTCGGAAAACACTATTTGAATCACCTTTGGCAGCCGCTTTACGGACTACTGAAGGTGGTCGGTACTCTTCAAACGATGGAATCCCTGCTAATCCTGGCACAATAATTGAGTAAGGTATCTCAATATCTTGTAACTTGGTTCCAAGAGTCTTTCCCACAATATTAGTTGCAATATTCCTATTTTTGCCTTTGCTTATGGTTACTTCTGCTTGTCCATATTCAATGTCAATGAAAGTTACTTTTATTCCATTTTCTCTATTTGTTTGAAAACGTCCGTTTGGGGCTAGTGCTTCTATATCTCGCAAAGGGGAATATATTAGATTTTGGCTTGACAGTGACGAAGGACAGCGATCTTTATCCCATCGGGCTTTTTGCTGTTTTGTTGATTGAGCTACAGACACTGCAAATTGAATAGCTTGCTGAATACTACTTTTTCCTGCGTTATTCGATCCAATAAGAAGATTAATACCTCCTAAAGTAATCTCAATGTCACTAATATTTTTAAATCTCTGAATTCTAATCTTCTCTAACACTTAGCAGGGTTCCAAGATTGGTTAATGTATAAGTAGTGGCTAAACAGGAAAAATTTATCTAATTAATATTATAGGGTATTTAGTCAAACCTGCTTATTTATTACTAAATACCCTCTTTAAACTATGAAAATAGTATAAAAGCTGCTTATCTTAACCTCTCGATCAACCGATCGCTTACTCTTAAAGCATTAGCAATAATCGTTAATGCAGGACTCACCGCCGCATTAGAAGGGAAGAAACTGCCATCTATCACATAGAGATTATCGAGGTCGTGGGCGCGGCAATCGCGGTCTAAAACGGAAGTTAAAGGATCATCACCAAAGCGACAGGTTCCGCATTGATTGGCGACCACTTGCAACGGTGACTCGGCGCGGGGATGCAGGAAACCAGTGCGGAAACCATCTAGGGACTTTTCGATATTTTTTAAAACATCAGTCCAACGATAAATTAAGCGATCGTGGGCTTCCGTATTGTTAGGATTGTAATCGATATGGATTTTGTTATTTTCCCAACGTACTCGATTATTGGAGTCGGGTAAATCCTCCGTTTGCGCCCACCAACCGATGGAATGGGTGGCTAACTGCTTTAGTCCGAAGTTGGGCATGAGCTTCGCCACAATGGAAAATACGGGAGGCGATTCCGCAAAAATGATGTCGGTGAGCAGTCCGCCAGAGTTTTGAATATGTCCCATGGGATAGGGGAAATCCGCATCACCCCAATAGAAATCATTTACATAGATAGATTTTTGGAAGGAGCCATTATTGGGCTTAGTGCTGAGTTGGACTACTGATGACAAGAGGCTTTTCATCAAGTTCCGTCCCACTTGATCGGAGCTATTGGCAAGCCCTTTGGGATGGGAATCATTTGCCGATCGCAACAGTAACGCCGCCGAATTGATTGCGCCACAGGCAAGCACGACGATATCACCTAAAAAGAGATAGGACTGTCCGCCCACTTCCGCTTCTACTCCCTTCACCGATCGCCCCGATGGATTGGTATGTAGGCTGATGACTTTGGCTTGGGTTTTCAAGGTGACATTGGCAAATTTCAAGGAAGGGACGAGACAATTTGCTTCGGAGTCGCTAGTGGGGTCATCCTCTTGGCGGGTCAAGCCGAGGGGAACTGTGGATGGATGCAAACCTTGATTAGCGATCGCCTCATAGATCTTCTGGATCTCAGGCTCATGACTGACCGCAGGATAGGGATAATCAGCGCTGTGAGTTGGTTCGGTGCTGTCAGTTTGTGTCTCGCCATGCACCTTATAGAGATTTTCGGCTTCAGTGTAGTAAGGCTCAAATTCGTCATACTTCACGCACCATTCAGGGGAAATTCCTGCTTGATGAGTGACGGATTCAAAATCCTTCTCGCGCCGCCGCAAGAGAGCCGCACCATAGATTTTAGTATTCCCACCGATCGCATAGTTAGTCTGTGGCGAAAATGGCTCGCCTGATTGGTCATACCACTGCTCAGGGGCATGATAGCGATCGCGCTGAAAGATATCGATATTGCTACGATTCTGTTCTTCGAGGGGCATAAAGTCACCACGTTCGAGAATCAGAATTTTCTTACCTGTGGAAGCCAGTTTATAGGCAAGGGTTCCGCCACCAGCGCCAGTTCCCACAATAATCACATCGTAATAATGGTCATCAATAATCATTGGATTCTCCTTGTTTAGAAATGGCTTTTAGCTGTTAGCTTTTAGCTGTTAGCTGTTAGCTTTAATTGAATGTAGAAGTTATTTAGCTAAAGAATGTAGAGAGAACTAAATCATGTTAAAAAAGGCTAAAAGCTAAAAGCTAATCGCTAATCGCTAATCGCTAAAAGCTAATCGCTAATCGCTAACAGCCAATAGCCCGCTAATCACTGCCAAACATATATCAACGTAAACAATGCAATCCAAATCACATCGACAAAATGCCAGAATAGCGAAGTCGCCTCAATGCCATATAAACCCTTGTCATATTCATTAGGAAGGAATGATCGCACTAACATGATTAGCTGCAACAGCACACCCGTTAAAACGTGCAGCCCGTGAAAACCTGTCAGCAGATAGAAACTACCACCAAACACGCCATCATCAAAGCCAAAGGCTAAACCACTCCATTCCACTGCTTGACCGTAGAGGAAATAACTACCCATAGCGATCGTTAGCAACCAGAAGGCGCGAAAGCCCCAAAGATTATTCTTATGGAGGAATTTCTCGGCGATATAGATCGTGAAGCTACTGGAAACGAGAATGATCGTATTAATCGTTGGTTCTTTAATTTCTAAACCTGTTACACCATCGGGAAGCCAATGGAGAGAAGTAGTCTTATAAACGATGTATCCTGCAAAAAAGCTCAGGAAGATCACACTTTCGGAAAGGAGAAAGACCACAAACCCGAACATACGATTATCAGTATGTTCGTGATGCGCGGCTTCGTGGGCGGCTTCCAAAATAGGATTCTCACTAACAGAAGTATTAACTGGTTGCATGATTTACCTCCAATTGATCGGGATTAGAAACTAAGGGTTCATCTTTACCATAGCCGTAGGGTTCGGAGATTACAATTGGTAACTCCTCAAAGTTCTCATGGGATGGCGGCGAAGAAACTAGCCATTCCAAACCGATCGCCCGCCAAGGATTTTTGGGAGCTTTTTCGCCTTGTACCCAAGAACCAATCATGTTAAGCAAGAATGGTAATGTCGATACTCCCAACAGAAAACCACCTAAACTAGCGATGACATTCCAGAAGGCAAACTCTGGATCGTAGGAAGCAACTCGGCGCGGCATTCCCTGCAAACCGAGGGGATGCATCGGAAAGAAACAGGCATTCGTACCGATAAAGGTGAGGATAAAATGGAGCTTCCCTAAACCTTCGGAATACATTCTCCCCGTCATTTTGGGGAACCAATGATACAGCCCTGCGTAGATTCCCATGACCACCGCACCGTAAATTACATAGTGGAAATGCCCAACTACGAAATAAGTATTATTGACATGAATATCGACGGGAACAGAGGCAAGCATGATTCCCGTAATTCCTGCAAATACAAACATCACCAGCGCTCCTAATCCAAACAGCATCGCTGTAGTTAACTTGATCTTGCCGCCCCAGATCGTCGCCACCCAAGCAAATACTTTAATTCCCGTCGGTACTGAGATCAGCATCGTCGTTGCCATAAATAGCATCCGCATCCAGCTAGGTGTGCCACTGGCGAACATATGATGCACCCAAACCACAGCGCTCAATCCCGTAATAATCAACGAAGATACAGCCACGACCTTGTATCCAAAGAGCGGCTTACGGGCATAGACAGGAAAAATCTCTGAGAAAATCCCAAATACGGGCAGGATAATTACATAGACCGCAGGATGGGAATAGAACCAAAAGAAATGTTGAAAGAGAACGGGATCGCCGCCCTTAGCGGGATCGAAGAAACTCGTGCCAAAGGTCAAATCCGATAGTAGCATCACGGCTCCAGCAGTCAAGGCTGGCAATCCAAATAATTGAATGATCTGCGCGGCGAGAACCGTCCACACAAACACAGGCATTCTGAACCAAGTCATTCCCGTAGTCCGCATTCGGAAAATCGTGGTCACGAAGTTAATCGCGCCCATAATCGAAGCAACGCCCGAAATGGCAACAGCAAGCAACCAAAGGAACTGACCGTTCACAATATTCCCCGTAGGATTTTGCAAACTTACGGGTGGATAAGCCCACCAGCCAGACTGAGCCGAACCTCCTGGCACGAAAAAGCTCGCCATCAGGATAATTCCAAATACGGGAACCATCCAAAAGGCAACGGCATTCAAACGGGGAAAAGCCATATCGCGAGCGCCGATCATTAATGGCACTAGGTAATTAGATATTCCTAGAAGTACGGGAAATGTCCAGAGAAACAGCATGATCGTGCCGTGCATCGTGAACATGGAGTTATACACAGCGCGATCGACCAGATCCGATTCAGGGGTAATCAGTTCACCCCGAATCACCATCGCCAGAACGCCACCAATGAGAAAAAAGAAAAAAGAAGTAACAATATACTGAATCCCAATCACTTTATGATCGGTACTAAATCCAAAAAATCGCCGCCAGTCTTCAGGTTGCTCAGACTGGGGCGGAAGATCGGCGATCGCATCAATAGAGATATTTGCCATGATTTATGAATTGAGTTAAAAGTTATAGCCTAGTTGTGAAAATACTTATTCAAGTCTAACTAAGGAGTTGTAACGGGAGCATCTCAATTAGGCACTGAGTAAATATACTTAGGCAAGATTGAGGTTGAGATAAGCGCAACGATGTTTAAGAACTTGGGGAAGATTATCGCGCTTCCACTGAGCACCAGATATTTTGATTCTACGCCCAATTTGCTTGATAGTAGATTCAACAGCACCAGAGCCAATGGTAATTCCTTGTGTTTGAAA
>NZ_ALWB01000284.1 GCF_000332215.1 Pseudanabaena biceps PCC 7429 | reverse complement strand
CAATTCCCAAAATGGCAACGCCATTTTGGGAATTGGTATTAAATATTTACATAAATATATTTATGTAAATATATTTATGTAAATATTTATGTAAAAATCGCGCCACCCTGTAAGCGTTGATAATGCATCTCAAATTCTGCTTTGAGTAGGGGAAAATTTTCTAAGGTCGCATCTTTTTTAATAATTCTTTCGGCGGCTTCGCGGGCAATTTGAAAGATCTCCTGACGGGCAGCTTCATCGGGTAGGCGATCTTCAATGGAGAAACTAGAATGTCCTGATTGCTCCGTTCCTTCATCTTTTCCTTTGCCCCGCATTTGGAAGTCTCGCTCAGCAATAAAAAAACCATCCTGTGACTGTTCGAGAACTTGCAATCGCTCCTGTGCTGTTTGCGTTTTGGCACTGCTCAATAGGAGACAGTAGGATTGGGCACTGCCGCGCCCAACCCGACCACGCAATTGGTGAAGCTGGGCTAGACCAAAGCGATCGGCATGTTCGATTAGCATCACCGAGGCGTTAGGAATATCTACACCAACTTCAATCACCGTAGTGGCAACGAGAATCTGGGTTTCCCCGCGACGGAAAATATTAATAGCTTCATCTTTTTCGGCGGAGGACATTTGACCATGCAATAATCCAATTTGGAAGTTGGGGAAAACCACATTTTGCAGGTGCTCCCTTTCTTGAATAGCGGCTTTAATCTCTTCCATCTTTTCCGATTCTTCCACTAGAGGCAAGACGATGTAAATCTGACGACCCTGAGCGATTTCGCGACGAATTAAATCATAGGCATCTTTACGCTGGGAAGGTTTGAGAATGACTGTTTGAATTGGTTTACGTCCTGGAGGGAGTTCGTCAATAATGCTCACTTCGATTTCTGAGTTAGTGAGATAGAGCGTCCGAGGGATTGGCGTTGCGGTCATAATCAGGACATGGGGATCTTCACCTTTTTGCAATAGACGCGATCGCTGATCTCTGCCAAAGCGGTGTTGCTCGTCAATGACGGCTAATCCCAACCGCGCAAAATTCACTCCATCTTGGATTAAAGCATGGGTTCCAATTACGAGGGGCAGTTCTCCTGTTTCTAACTGTCGTAAAATTTCTCGGCGTTTCGCTGTTTTGATGGAGCCAGTCAAGATTTCCACGGGTAAATTGAGCTGCATAAACCATTCCACGATCTTGCGATAATGCTGCTCCGTCAGTACTTCCGTCGGAGCCATGAGTGCGGTTTGGTAACCTGCCTCGATCGCTGTTAGTAGCGCATATACCGCCACAATCGTTTTGCCCGAACCAACATCCCCTTGCACCAATCGGTTCATGGGGGTTTGTCCCTGTAAGTCAGCACGGATTTCGGCAATAACCCTTTTTTGCGCATTGGTTAGCTCAAAGGGGATAATTTTTTCGAGCTGGTCGATCGCTTGACTTTTGGGAACAAAATGAATTGCCTTTTGCTGCTGGCGGCGATAGAGCGACACAAGGCGACGATAGAAATATTTGTCAAAGGTGAGGCGAATGACAGCTTGTTCGAGGGTGGCACTACTATCGGGGTAATGCACTTGGGCGATCGCATCGGGCAGACGGATCATTTGGTAATCGCGCAAAAGGCGATCGGGCATCGGATCGACAATTTGCGAAACTGCGGGCAAACATTGCACGACTAGACTGCGGATCGCTTCAGGGGTAATGCCTTCGGTGAGGGGATAAACAGGAACGACCCGACCTACGGTCTTCGATTGGATCGTATCTTGAGTATGTTCGAGAACCTCGACTTCATAATTCTCAAGAGTCAAACCATATTTACTCTGTTTTACTACACCAGATGCCGCGATCGTACAACCTTGAGGATAAAGCCTCTTTTGGATTTCTTGCCAACCACGATTGCTATACCGTTTACCCGTCCAAAAGCGACTGAGTTTAATCTGACCCGTGCGATCGCGCAGAATAATTTCCACAATTGTGAGATTAGGATTTTTGGGACTGGTAAAACAGCCAAATTTTTTAACCGTGCCAATAACTGTCACCGTATCGCCATTTTTCAGATCGCTAATCGGTATTTGTCGAGCATAGTCAATATGATCGCGGGGATAGTAACTAAGGACATCGCGGACATTATGCAGGTCGAGCAATTGAAATCTCACTGCTAAAGACGAACCGATACCCTCAATATCCTTTATTTCGGTGTCGGGGGTTATTTTCTTAGTAGATTTCGGCTCTGTGGCAGTAATTGCTTCGATTTTTGGTTTCTTTTGGGGTTTAGTTATACCCGATAAGGCACTAGTTTCCGCAATCTCGCGGCGACGAACTTCGTATAATAAGCGTCTTGTCTCAGCAATAAGATGTTGGCGACGCGATAGGGATAAGTCGTTATACTGAGCGTACTGACTGGCTAAGGTTTGCGCCTGCAAGCGATCGCTCATTTCCCAGTTTTCAGGCAAATCTTCCCGCAAGTTTACATGTAAAAAATCCGCAAACAAAAATTGCTTTCCCTGTAAATTTGAGAAGCCTCTTTCTGCCTCTACACTCAAGGCCTGTTGTAAACGGTTGATATCAATTGGCACGAGCTAGATTTTAATAAGAGTTTTTGGGCAATCGTCGTTAATTCTGTCGTTAATTCCTATATTGCCATATATCGTAATGCGCAATCCTGTTAGCGCAATCCTGTTAGCGATCGCCAAATGATTAGCACATAAGTGCTTGCGCAAAATAAATTACCAAAAGCCGTAAAGTTGCGCCCCTACGGGACGCAACTTTACGGCTTTTGGACAAACTTAAATCCCAGAATCAAAACCTGTAGCGTGCGCGCAGCGTGCGCTACAGGTTTTGGGCTTTTATATTTAATTGCGCCTAGCTACTTAATGTGAGTGATGATGGCTATATTAGAAAACATTAAAAAACTGCGGCATAAAAATTTATGATCTACAAACTGGCTATTTAGGTTATGATCGGTAACTGTCGCGAATTGTATTAAATTTTTAGACTTTTACCTCTACATCACCTGATAGAACCGCAATGGCTAAGAAAAGCATGATCGAGCGCGAAAAAAAGCGCGCTAAGTTAGTTGAAAAGTATGCAGCTAAGCTCGAAGCACTTAAAGAAAAGTTTGCCAGCCCCGAACTGACACAACAACAAAAAGTTGCCGTACACCGTGAAATTCAACAAATTCCTCGTAACGCCAACCCTACCCGTCATCGCAATCGTTGCTGGGCGACTGGTCGTCCCCGTGGCTATTACAAAGATTTCGGTCTATGCCGCAACGTTTTGCGTGAGATGGCTCACCAAGGTCTATTGCCAGGCGTAGTTAAATCGAGCTGGTAGTTTAGATTGCAATAAAAAAAGGAGAGGTTCGCTAGCGACCTCTCCTTTTTTTATTGCAATCTAGACCAGACTATGAAAGGATTATGAAAGATTTAAACCCTTTCCGTAAATGATGTCTGTAAAGCCTGAATCGCAAACTCAAGAGTCATCTCAAGATCAAGTAACAACTACATCGCCTGTCGATGGATCGGCACAAGCATCAACCCAAACCGAGCATTGGCAAATTGTTACGACTACTTTCATTACCGTCTTCTTGGCAGAAATAGGGGATAAAACGCAGCTCAGCATTTTGGTGATTTCGGCTCAGTCCCATCAACCTTGGATTGTGTTTGCGGGTGCGGCGATCGCTTTAGTTTCCACAAGCCTATTAGGAGTCCTCGCTGGTAAATGGTTAGCTAAAACCTTCTCGCCTAGCCTGTTAAACACCTTAGCTGGCTTAAGTTTTCTGATTTTGTCGATTAGTCTACTCTGGGAAGCGATCGCCTAAGCAAGGTGATCGCCTACAAACCTGAATCACAGTGGATGACAGTATTTTTTACAGGAATTGAATATGGATTGGCAGTTATTATTTTTGAGCTTTGGTACAATTTTTTTATCGGAATTGGGGGACAAAAGCCAACTCGCTACCCTGAGTTTGAGCGGCAGTTCGGCAGCCCCAAAGTATGTATTTATCGGCTCCGCAGCCGCTTTGCTGGTGGCAAGTTCTCTGGGAGTATGGCTCGGCGATAGTATTTCTATTCTTGCTCCCACAAGATTGCTTAAAGCGATCGGTGCGGCTTTGTTTGCCTTTATGGCAATGCGATTATTTATGTCAGACTCCAGCAATTTTTCCTAGCAATTTTTCCTAGCAATTTTATGTATTATCAAACACAGAATATCTGCAACCACTGACCTTAAATAAAGGCAGTTATGTATACAGTATACAAATGCTAGTTACCAGTCACTCTCTATTCAAGCGGTTTTGGTATCCTGTCATACCTATGTCTTTGTTGGCGGAGGAACAGCCTAAAAGCTTTCAACTGCTCGGACAAAAAATTGTTCTGTGGATTGACGCAGAGGGAAAGCCTGCGGCGGCGCTCGATCGCTGTTGCCATCGTTCCGCCCATCTCTCTCTCGGTAGCGTTAAACAGGGGGCGATCGCTTGCGCCTATCACGGATGGCAATATGATCGCTCTGGTAGTTGTTTGCATGTACCGCAACTACCAACTGATACCCCTATCCCTAAAAATTACCGCATTCATACCTTTGCCTGCGAAGAACGGTATGGCTATGTATGGGTATGTATGGGAGATCCCATAAACAAGATTGCCGAAATTCCCGAAGCTAGCGATCCCCAATTCCGCTTAATACCAGAGTTCTATGAAGTATGGAACTGTGCAGGGCTGAGGGTTATGGAAAATGAAATGGATTTAGCCCATCCAACTTTTGTGCATACTACGACCTTTGGTAGTGCCGATCATCCCATTCCCGAAGAGTTAGAGATTACCGAAACCGATTATGGACTCAGAGCTACAGCGATTCTGGGTGTGGTTAATCCTAAATCGCAACAAAAGAATTTAAAAATGGATAGCGACATCACCCATCGGCAATTACAGATGGATTGGTTCATGCCTTTTACCTGTAAGTTGCGGATTAACTATCCCAATGGGCTAGTCCATATCATCGTCAATACCGCTACTCCAATTGATGACAAGTCCTCTCAGATTGTCCAATTTTGCCTGCGCAACGATACTGAAGAACAAACTAAAGCTGCCGATGCGATCGCCTTTGATCGGCAAGTGACCCTAGAGGACAAAGCGATCCTCGAAACGACGGATTATGATGTGCCTCTCGATGCGAAATTTGAGCAGCATATGATGACCGATCGCCCAGGTTTGTTGATGCGCCGCAAACTAGCTGCCATGCTTACTCCCTAGTGAAGGATTAGAGTTGCGGCGCTTCGCGCCGCAACTCTAATCCTTAGCTTATCAACTCCCACGATAGGTACTGTATGCCCAAGGTGATACTAATAAAGGTACATGATAGCGATCGCTAATGTGGGCAATGCCAAAACGGATCGGCACACGACTTAAAAAGGCTGGCTGGGTTTGGTTTGTCTGAAAACTTGCGAAATAGTCACTCACATTAAACCAAACCTCGTAGATCCCGACCTGCATCTCAGATTCATTTAGTAATAGCTCGTCGGTTCTACCATCTTGATTGGTGTATAGGGTTTTTAATAGCGTTTTTTGTTCGTCGCTAGCGATCGCCCACAGCTCAATCTGCATATTTTTAGCGGGGCATCCATGAACTGTATCGAGAACGTGAGTTGAGACTTTCCCAGACATGATTTAACCAATACCTAATATTAATAAATAATTAACGGATGATAGGCAAATAAATTATAAATAATTGACGAATGCTTTGCGATTGGAAAAATCAGTAGGTTTACGGTTACGATTTTGCAAAACATTACTAAGGGACTTGCGATTAATTAGAGTACCTGTGGCTTCGACTTCGCTCAGCTAACGTTATAACAAGCTAAGAAATGGCGTAGCCATTTCTTAGCTTGTTATAAAACCTGCGGCGCACGCTGCGCGTGCGC
>NZ_ALWB01000283.1 GCF_000332215.1 Pseudanabaena biceps PCC 7429 | reverse complement strand
CAAGCAATTAAGCAAGAAGTGGGCAGAAGAGGCTAAGTAGTTAGACATCATTAAAAACCAAAACCAGAGAGCATACCGCCCGCTGCGCGGGCGGTATGCTCTTCTAGGTTTTAAGTTTACTTATGTCTAGCTACTTACATAATCTCTAGCTGGGAGTCATCCCCAACCAGAAAACGTAGGGCTTGAGGACGCTTGGGCGAGACCTTCATCAATACGCGCTGACCAATGACACTATCGACGATGCGTTGATGAATTCCTGTAATTGTGGTGTCGTTGAGAATCACACTATGTTCGATATCTGTATCAACAATAGTGACGCGATCGCTGATGCTGGTATAGGGACCAATGTAAGCATGTTCGAGATGACAATCATTACCGATGATTACGGGTCCACGGATTTTACAGTTAATAATTTGAGAGCCTTTGCCTATCTGAACCCTGCCGCTGATATTACTAGCCGAATCGACTTCACCGAGATTTTGGGATTTAAGCCGCGTATCCAGCAAAATTTGATTAGCAACCAGAATATCGTCTTTTTTACCAGTATCAAGCCACCAACCCTCAAGTTCGGAGGCTTCAACCTTTTGCTTAGTATCAATTAACTTTTGGATAGCATCGGTGATTTCCAGCTCACCTCTAAAAGATGGAGATATTTGGGCGATGGCATCATGAATTATTGATTTAAAAAAATACACCCCAACTAGGGCGAGATTGGATTCAGGATTTTTTGGCTTTTCAACCAGTCTTAGTACTTTGCCTGTTGCATCTACAGTCACGACCCCAAAAGCACTAGGGTCTGGTACTTGGCGCAATAAAATTAGAGCATCTAATTGCTTTTGAGCAAAATCATTCAAGAATGTATCCAGTTGGGATTCGATCAGGTTATCACCGAGAAACATGATAAAGGAATCGTCACCTAAGTATGGCTGTGCGGTTTTAACGGCATGGGCTAGCCCTGCGGGTTTGTCTTGGAGAACATAGGTAATATTTGCGCCAAAGCGATCGCCGTTACCCGTTTTGTTTCTAACTTCATCCCCCGTTTCAGGGCTAATCACGATGCCAATATCAGTAATACCTGCGGCGACAATACTTTCGATGCAGTACCAAAGAATTGGCTTGTTGGCGACGGGTACTAGTTGTTTTGCCCCTGTGTAGGTGAGTGGTCGCAGTCTTGTTCCTTTGCCACCAGAGAGAATTAAGGCTTTCATATTTTTATATTTTCCAGATATCTAAAATTTGCAACGCGAAGTAAAGCTCATGTTTATGTTTATGTTTATTAAGTAGCTGGGCAATTAAATATAAAACCCCAAAAGCTGTAGCGCACGCGCAGCGTGCGCTACAGCTTTTGATTCTGGGTTTTAATTATGCCCAGCCACTTACATGTTTATTACATGTTTATTACAGGTTTATTACATGTTTATTACAGATATGATTTTTCAGATAAATAGGCTGTAAGTGCGTCTTGCCAAGAGCGCATTTTAAAAGCTGCACTCGGATTTAGGCGATCGCTAACGAGAGCAGAATTCATCGGTCGCTTAGCTTTGGTGGGAAACGCAGATGTAGGAATTGACTCAATCGGATGATCGATATTAGCTAGACGTAGGATTTCGGTAGCCAACTCATGCCAAGAGCAAATACCTGCATTCGCCCCATGCATAATTCCCGTAGTACCAGCCTGTAATAATTCATCTAAGAGTCTTGCTACATCGTAGGTATAGGTGGGAGACATAAACATGTCATCAACCACCTTAAGGGAATCGCCTGCTTTGGCTTTTTTAATGATCGTTTCCACAAAGTTGCCCCCTTTACCGCTTGCGCCTGCTTTACCAAATACGCTAGATATTCGCAAAATTAGCGATCGCAGGGTCGTTTGTTTGACTAGATATTCACCCGTGAGCTTAGATGTCCCATAAACATTAATCGGATCGGGAAGATCGGACTCGGTGTAAGGAACTTGGCGATCGCCATGAAATACATAATCAGTACTGACATATACGCACAAAGCGCCAATATCGCGACTTGCTCTCGCCACATTCAACGCGCCGATCGCATTGACGTTAAAAGCTCTTTCGACCTCCTGTTCGCAGTCATCGACCCGCACATAGGCGGCGCTATTGATGACAACATCAAATTTGCGCCCGCTCAAAACTCGATCAACAGCATTGGCATCACAAATATCAATATCAGTGCGAGTTAATGCGGTGAGTTGATAGCGATCGCCTTGGGCAAAATGACTGACGATATCCGATCCTAACTGACCATTTGCACCAATCAGAGCCACTTTTAGAGGATTACTCATCGGGCATACCACTGGTTGTAATGTTCTTGAAATACTTTCTTATCTTTGACCGCTTGCCACCAATCTGAGTTCTGTTTGTACCAAGCTACGGTTTGGGTCATGCCCCGTTGAAAATCCCATTGACGTTGCCAGCCTAGAGCCTCCGTAGCACTAGGATCGACAGAGTAGCGGTAGTCATGTCCTGGACGATCGCTGACCGATTGCATTAAGGATTCGGGGCAGTTGAGCAACCCTAAAATAGTCTTGGCAACTTCAAGCCCATTTACTTCCATTCTCGCTCCCAAGTTATAGGCTTTACCGCTTTTACCTTTGTGCAAAACTGTGTCAATACCTGAGCAATGATCTTCCACGTAGAGATAATCACGGACGGCTGAACCATCACCATAGATGGGCAGGGCTTTGGACTCTAGAGCGTTGGTAATGAAGAGCGGAATAATTTTTTCAGGATATTGGTATAGTCCATAGGTATTGGAGCCTCTCGTAATTACCACATCTAAGCCGTAGCTAATGCCATAGGAAAAGACCAGATGCTCTGCGCCCGCTTTGGATGCAGCATAGGGACTGCGCGGAGATAAAACGTCAGTTTCTAATGAATGGCGATCGCTGCCCACAAGATCGCCATAAACCTCATCGGTCGAAACATGGAGAAAGCGTTTGATTTGATGTTTTCGCGCCGCCTCTAATAGTAATAATGTGCCTTCGATATTGGTACGAATGAAGGGGAGCGGATCGCGCAAGCTGCGATCGACATGGCTTTCGGCGGCAAAGTTGAGGATGGCATCCACGCCATTTACGGCTTTTTCCACATCGTCAGGATTAGCAATATCGCCTTGAATGAAGGTAATGCGATCGCGAACATCCTTGAGATTATCTAAATTACCCGCATAGGTAAGCTTATCTAAAACCACGATCTCCCATGTCGGATGATTGACAAGGGCATAATGCACATAGTTAGAGCCAATAAACCCTGCCCCACCTGTGACGAGTACCTTTTGGAATTTTTCTGGCGATGACTCTGGGGATAATTCTGGATTCATACAAATAACTCTGCTTCTTTCAATGATTTGCCAACGGCATCCTTATTAGACAAAATCGGGGATTCGTCAAGTTGCCAAGCGATCGCAATGTCGGGATCGTTCCATAACAAGCAACGTTCTTCTTGAGGATCATAGTAATCTGTAGCCTTATAGGCTATTTCTGCAAAATCAGACAAGACTACAAATCCATGGGCAAATCCTGCGGGAATCCAAATCTGTTGGCAGTTTTTGGCACTTAGGATATTACTTACCCATTTACCAAAGGTGGGCGAACTCCGACGCAAATCTACGGCAACATCTTGAATTACACCGACCAAGGCTCTCACTAACTTACCTTGAGGCTTGCCGATTTGATAGTGCAATCCTCTCAACACATTCTTTTGCGATCGCGAATGGTTATCTTGCACAAACCTCGGATTTAGCCCTGTCATTTTTGCAAAAGATACTTGATGATAGGACTCAAAGAAAAATCCTCTTGCGTCGTGGAAAACTTGAGGTGTGATCAGTAAGACATCGGGAATTGCTGTAGTTTCAACTTTCATGCAAACATTGCCTGACCTTGTTTCAAAAAATTATGGTTCAAAATCATCTCCTCGATCAGTCTCAGCAATCCTCCATAGAAGAGATCGTTCAAAAATTCTTACCACAATCTCCAATTGCGAATATTCAACGTTTTGGCAGTGGCAATATCAATGATACTTTTCTAATTTCTTTAAAAGATAATTTAAAAGATAATTTACCAGTCAAGCATTCTAGTCATTTTATTTTGCAGCGGATAAATTCGGCGGTATTTAAAAACCCACCGATGGTTATGCAGAATATCCGAATTTATGCAGCACATGTGCACGATCGCTTGCAAACATCGCCCCTCGATCGACGCTGGGAAATTCCGCAGATATTACCAACTGAAGAGGGGCATGACTATTGGCAAACTGAGCAGGGAGAATTTTGGCGATCGCTTAGTTTTATTGAAGGCTCCCAGTCCTTTGATGTAATTAGTGATGAGCGGGCAAGGGAAGTCGGCTATGCGTTGGGAACTTTCCATCATCTGACTAGCGACTTAGCGCCGACTAGGTTGGCGGATACTTTAGAAGGCTTTCATATTACGCCGCGCTATTTCAGGCAATATGAAGAGATCTTGGCAAAGGGAAATCGGCATATTGCCCCTGAAGTCGATTATTGCATGAGGTTCGTGAGCGATCGCCAAGGATTAGCACATATTTTAGAAGATGCGAAGGCCTCGGGGAAACTGCAAGAACGAACGATCCATGGCGATCCGAAGGTAAATAATATTCTGTTCGATCGCCAGACCCAGCTAGCGGTAAGTATGATCGACCTCGATACGGTCAAATCAGGATTAATCCATTACGATCTTGGTGATTGTTTGCGATCGGGCTGCAATCTTCGGGGCGAAGAGACAGAACAATGGGAAGATGTAACCTTTGAGATAGAACTATGTCAAGGAATCTTGCAGGGATATTTAGCCAAGGCTCGTTTCTTTTTGACGGAATACGATTACGCCTATATTTACGACGCGATCAGGGTGATTGCCTTTGAGTTGGGTTTGCGTTTTTTTACTGATTACTTAGCAGGCAATATTTACTTCCACGCGCAACATCCCGAACATAATCTATGGCGATCGCTAGTACAGTTTCGCCTAGTCGAAAGCATTGAATCACAGGAATCAGCCATCAAGCAAATCATTGTTGCCTCATCCAAACTGAAGCCCACCCATTCGTGACTTGGTAAGTAACTGGGCATAATTACAGCGCTTTGCGCTCAAACCCAAACCAAGGAAATTCTTGAAAGCGTTGCAAAGCAACGCTTTCAAGAATTTCCTTGTG
>NZ_ALWB01000282.1 GCF_000332215.1 Pseudanabaena biceps PCC 7429 | reverse complement strand
GGCGGCGCTTCGCGCCGCCACTCAATTCTTGGGTTTTGATTTGTCCTCAGTCAAGTAACTCTATCTTCTTTAACTATCGATTGCTATACTTTGTTGCAGCAATCAGCAATAGATGCATGTTTATAGTGTTTTTAGGCTGGCATAAATAAAAAAGGTGGCATCTTATGGCACTCAAAGTCGGAAGGTTTGAAGTTGGATTTAGGCTATTTATCTCTTTAGTTGCGATCGCGATCGCCTATGGATATCTAGGTAGCTACCTAAGAATTTTGTTGCACGACTACCAATATTGGACGGCAGGTGCTTTGTTCTTGTTAGCAGTCGTTGGTGTCTTTGCCTTGCCTAGAAGTTTAGGAGGATTGATCGCCGCCCTTGCCGCCATCGTTACCATATTTATTAAATCCAATCCTACTGACGCTCTAATTGGTGCGGGTATCTGTCTCTTACTCTATTGGTTTGGCTTTCGGGATGTTCGCTACGATCCCAAACTAGACAAAAAATTTAGCATTAACGATCTAATTGCCACGGCATTAACCATAGCACTCGCGATCGCGATCGCTGTTTCCATCCTCCAGTTTTCGACCAGTTGGATAAGCAGTTTGGCAATCGGCGCGATCGCCGCCGCCATAACCCTAATTGGTCAACAAATTAAAGATCTCGAACTATCGCCCAAAATCAGCTTGACTGTATTAGGAGCCTTTGCGGGTAGTAGTTTAGCGATCGGCTTTGCTATCAAAGCTGTTTCCTATTTGCACAAACAAACGGGCGTTATCTAAGTACCTCACCATAATTCTAAAAGCTGCGGCGCACGCGCTGCGTGCGCCGCAGCTTTTAGGGTTTTACAAGGTTTTTATATTTAATTAATCCCACTTATACCAATTCACAAAAGTGTTGTCACACTTTTGTGAATTGGTATAACAATCAGTCAAACCGTTCGAGCATCACCACACGATCCATCACCAGTTCGCTCAGTAAAAACCTTAGCTCGTCATAAGCTTGGCGATCGCTCATCTTATGAACTGTTGGAACCGCCGTTCCAACAATGGTAGAAACCTTTCGATAGGCTTCTAACTTGGGCTTGTGAATACACCAATAGTCCAAGAGATCTGAGAACTTACAAGGACTTTTTCTCATAAAACGCAGGCACAAAATTACGGTAAGAGCATCCAAATGTGATCGATGCAATTTTTGAACATTTGGATCGGGCTGCATTTGCGCGATCGCCCGATCTAGGGTCTGAAAAAAACTATCCGTTCGGACAACAGGATGTAAATAAATCATTGCCGATTTCCACATCCCTTCAGTCCATTGCTGAATCTCGATATATTCGGGCGATCGCCCCGAATGACCGCACCAGAGATCCAACAAGCGGTTTGCAGGATGTAGTAGCTCGTAAGCATGAAGTTTTTTTTCAGGGGTAGCATTATGCAAAAAATCTACGATGGAATCGGGCATTCCATTCGGAAATAAATAGGGTAAATGCCATCCCGCAGGCTCCGTCATCCCAATAAATTCTAAGTTTGCCGAGCGCAGCATCTGAAAAAAATCGGGAATGGTATATCCCTTGTCTTCAATCAACATATAGTTCATTAACACAAAGTCTAAGGATTTATCGGAAGGAAGCCAAGTGCTAACTTTGAGTAAATTATCATCAGCCAATGCTTCCATAATCCCCGAAATCATTTGGTATTCTCTGCTCGTGGGGTTGCTATTGAGAAATCCTATTAAGCGGGAAAAGGCTTGAGCGCGAAAGAAATCGATCCGTTGGTAAAGGCTATGTACGTTAATTCGCAATATTCCTGTCGGCGCAAGTACGGTTCGCATATGTCGTAAACTTTCCACTATATCGGTCTGAAGATATAGAGTCTCTTCACAATTAATATAGTCAAATTCAATGCTTTGCTCTGTCTTAAACTGGGGAAGTTGGGCGATCGCTAATTTATGAAATTCAACATTGGGGAAACCATGATAGGTCAAGCGCTCGCCTGCTAGACGCAAAGAAGTTTCCGAAAGATCGATTCCCACAATTCTTGCCCTAGGATTAGCGATCGCTAACGCTAGGGTGGTCACACCCGATCCACAACCCACATCTAAAATAGTCACATCTTGGCGATCGTCCACATGTTGAGTTTTGGCATACCAAGCTGATGCATAAGAATGTAAAATCACCCCGCGATCGCCATCTCCGCCCATATCAGTGGCGGGCAAATTGGGATAGGGGGTCAAATCATACTGATCGCGGACTTTTTCGATAGGATCGACTGTCATTTTAAAAAATGCATCTAAATTCAAATTTATAGCTGTCAATATTCTTGCATTATTACTAAGAGTTCAGCATAATTAAAAACCAAAATAGAGGAGCATACTGCCCGCTACGCGGGCGGTATGCTCCTCTAGGTTTTAAGTTTACTTATGCTGAGCTACTTAGTGATTGCAGTAGCAAGAATTGGCGAATATCTGAGACTAAATAGAGAAGAGAAGATTAATTAAATAAAAAGGAATTCATCCTCAATTACCATTTTAACGCTACGAACTTAAGGATAAAAAATGAATAGATCTAAAATAATCTGTATTAATCTGTATATAGATGATATAGATTCAGGTTAGGCAAAGAAACCACCTTGACTATCATACTCCCCATGAAGTATTCTTTGGGTCATCTGGGACTATGAGAATGGAAAAAGGAATAGTATCTTATTAATAGTATTTTATTGGTAATCTTAGTAAGCAATTAAGCATAATTAAAAACCAAAAATAGAGAGCGTACTGCCTGCTACGCGAGCGGTACGCTCTTCTAGAGCTTAAGTTTACTTATGCTTAGCTACTTAAGTACTTCTCACTGATTAAACAAGAAATTTATATTTAACGGTAAAAGAGATTGAAAAAAATCAGTATAGTCACCCCTTGTTATAATGAAGAGAAGAACGTTCAAGATGCTTATTTCCGTGTCAAACAAATTTTTTCGCGACTAGAAGAATATAGTTATGAACATCTCTTTATAGACAATGATTCTAGCGATCTAACTGTCATAATCTTAAAAGAGATAGCAAAGAAAGATAAAAACGTAAAGCTCATAATTAACCATAGAAATTTTGGTGTTGTTCGTTCTATGTATTATGCGCTCCTTCAAACCACTGGAGACTCCGTAGTTTTTCTAGCGGCAGACTTACAAGAACCTCCAGAACTAATTCCTGAGTTTATTCAAAAATGGGAAGAAGGCTACCAAGTCGTTAAAGGCATCAAAACTTCAAGCCAAGAAATATTTCTTATGTACTTCCTAAGAAGTGTTTATTATTATTTAGTGCGCGCCATATCTGATATTAAAATCACTAGCCATTTTACAGGATTTGGACTATACGACAAACAAGTTATAGAAATATTGAGAGAAATAAACGATCCCTACCCCTATTTTCGAGGATTAATAGAAGAATTAGGATTTTCTAGTTTCAATATAGAATACCAACAACAACAACGTAAAAAAGGAAAAAGTAGCTATAATCTCTATCGCTATTTCGATGAAGCAATGCTTGGCATCACTAGCCACTCGCGTATACCCCTAAGGATAGCAACAATTATAGGACTGATTATGTCCTTTTTTAGTTTAATAGTTGCGATGGGCTATCTAATAGCCAAACTCATGTTTTGGCAATCATTTCCCTTAGGAAATGCACCCGTTGTAGTTGGTTTATTTTTATTATCTTCTATTCAACTTTTCTTTATTGGTATTATCGGTGAATATATTGGGTTGATCCATTTAAGAATGCTCAAGCGTCCCTTAGTTTTAGAAAGAGAGCGAATTAACTTTGACAGTGATACCAAATCAGAGAATGATCGTTGCAACTAATATTTATCAAAGTAAAGGGTAGAAATCATGCAATGTCCATTATGTGAAAGTACACAATTTGAAAGATATGGCAAAATACCTAACGGTAATTTCAAGTATCGTTGTGAAATCTGTAATAATATTTTTACTGATCCAGAAAAGGATTCTTTAGCTTCACTAGATATTAATCTTCTAAGATCGGCAGACAAACGACTAATTGAGCGTAAATTAATTAAGTTTCAGTATATATTTTCTAAATTAATCTTTGGTTCTCAAAGCAGAATTATTAATAGATATCCAATGAATCAATTAGGCAAAATAATAGAAGAAAGATTTACTAAAAATGATGATGAGCATCAATCTCCTTCAGTAAAGCATCCCATATTTTCAGGGATTAATCATCAGTTTCTATATGGTTTCTGCTTGATTAGTTTATGTACTGCGATCGCCTTTGGTTTATCGTATTCCATAAGTAATAATTTTGAAGAAAGATACTTCTCCATGTTTTATGCTCAAGCCTCAGCATTTTTGCAGGGCAGAATTGACTTAGGCGTTGATTGGACGCATGATTTAATTTCTTTTGAGGGTAAGGAATACCTAGGAATAGCACCTTTAAATGGATTTCTGATGGTGCCCTTTGTTTTCTTTTTTAAAGAGAAATTTACAGAAACTTGGTTTTCTAATATTCTTTATACCATACTCATTATTGTGCAGTTTATCTTTGTAGAGAGATTTTCTGCCCATAGAAATAAATGGCAACGCAGTCTATTATTTATCTTTTTAGCATTGGGGACTATGATTCTTCCCTGTGCGGTTATTTCGACTTCTTGGTTTAATGCCGTACTTAGTAGTTGTATTTTTCATTCGTTAGCATGGCTAACTTTATTCTATGCCAAAAATCTCCGACAAGATTTTATAGGAATTACTTTTTTAGCGATCGCTGCAACTGGGCGCTACCATTTAGCAATAATATTCCCTATTTTTATAGCTAAAGCTTGGCTCAGTCGTTATCGAGGAAATTTCAAGGCTTTGATAGCTCTATGTATTCCAGTTGTAATGTACGTCATATTTGTTTTGTGGTGGAACTGGGTACGCTTTGGCTATCCTTTTTCGGTAGGATATGACCGTATTACGGGAGCAGCTTTTTTTGCCGCCAATATTGAAAAGTATGGGATGCATAACCTAGTCTATGTCTTGCCTAATATTTATCATGGAATTATTGGATTTCCAAAACTAATCGTACAATTTCCTTTTTTTCAGATCGACGATCTAGGAAATGGAACCTTGGCAGTTAGTCCTTTATTTATTTACATTTTTTCAACCAAAAATCTGAGAAGTTCTTCACAGAATTTAGCTTGGTTATGTATGGCGATAATTGCCGTCCCAGTACTTAGTTATGTTTCGACGGGATGGCGGCAGTTTGGCTACCGCTATTTCTTAGATTATCTGCCCTATGCTTCTTTTTTACTGCTTAAAACCAAATTCAATGTTATTCGCCCCGTTCCGTTATTCTGCATTGCCATTTCTATATGGTTTAACATTATCGGACCAATTATATTTTTAAAACCAGAGAAATTTGGTATGTGATCTCATGGGTTTAAGTTTGCTTATGCGCTAGGCATAGATAAAACCTAGCTACTAATTTTGATCACGTTCAATTACTTATATCTGCTGTCAACTTTATCAGGAAATAAACCCCAAAAGAGGGTTGCCGCGCTCCGCGCGGCAACC
>NZ_ALWB01000281.1 GCF_000332215.1 Pseudanabaena biceps PCC 7429 | reverse complement strand
CTTGCGTAGCAAGGCTTTTACTTTTGGGCTTTTAAAATTTGCCAGTTTAACCCGAACTGAGATTATTTTAGGGTTGCAATTTAATCAATAGTTAGATAACCTAATATTTAGTTTAAATAGTTAGATTGTCTAACTATTTTATTCCTTTACTTTTAAGGAGCAGATTTAACTATGGTTAAATTGCATGAAAATGCTGATTACGCTAGTGATCCTTCGCTAGATCCTAATCTAGATCCCAATCCAGATCATCAAGATCGCGATGTGATGATCGAGACCCGATCGCTAACGCGGGATTTCGGGCAAAGACGGGCGGTAAACAGCATAAATCTTCAAGTCAAGGCAGGCGAAATCTTTGGCTTACTAGGTCCCAACGGCGCGGGCAAAAGTACCACGATCAAAATGCTGACGACACTCTTGCCCCCAAGTTCGGGAAGTGCGACGATCGCGGGTTTGGACTTAACCCATCAACCATCAGAAATTCGTCGAGCGATCGGCTATGTGCCGCAGTCTCTCTCTGCGGATGGCAGTCTCACAGCCTATGAGAATCTGCTGATTTTTTCCAAGCTCTATGACATTCCTCACAAATATCGCGCATCGCGCATTAATGATGTATTGGAATTTATGGGATTAACCGAAGCGGCGCATCGGCTTGTGCGTCAATATTCAGGCGGGATGATTCGGCGATTAGAAGTCGCTCAGTCAATGTTGCATCAGCCACAAATTTTATTTCTGGATGAGCCGACGGTGGGCTTGGATCCCCTTGCGCGGAGTTATGTCTGGGCTTTAGTACAGCAGCTACGCGAGAACTACGGAACGACGATTATTTTGACCACACATTTCTTAGAGGAAGCGGATAGTTTGTGCGATCGCGTGGCGATCATGCAAATGGGGAAAGTCGTAGTGACGGGCATTCCAAGCGAACTCAAGGCAAATCTTGATCGAGAACTAGATCAAGAAAGAGCCACCTTAGATGATGTATTCATCCATTACACGGGCAATCAAATGACAACTGGAGGAGGAAGTTATCGTGAAACATCTCGAAATCGACGCACGGCTCAAAGATTGGGATAGTTTTTCAGGTTCAAGACGTTGGCGGAGAAGAAGCCCTTGGCAAGCGATCGCTGAATTTCTTAATAAAACCTTAGTAATTACCGAACTCGAAGTTCGCAAATTGCGCCACGATCCCACGGACTTAATCGTACGTGCGGTACAGCCCGTCCTCTGGTTGCTAATCTTCGGTCAAGTTTTCACCAGAATTCGCGGCATTCCTACTAATGGCTTGCCCTATCTGGACTTTATGGCGGCAGGGATCCTCGCGCAGAGCGTTCTCTTTGTCTCAATATTTAGCGGTGGCATGTCCCTCATTTGGGAAAGAGATTTAGGATTAGCCCAAAAATTTCTAGTTAGCCCCACTCCTCGCGCTTCTATCGTTTTGGGTAAAGGGCTAGCCTCAGGTGTGCGCTGTTTATCACAGGTCTTTGTGATTTACACACTATCTTTTGTTTTGGGCGTACAGCTTAACTTTGGCGCGATCGCCATGCTCGGCGTACTACTAATAGTATTTCTCGGAGCGGCTTGCTTCTCGATTTTTTCAATTATCGTCGCTTGTATAGTTAAATCCCGCGAAGGCTTTAATGGCATGGGGCAACTGATGACAATGCCTTTATTCTTTGCTAGTAATGCTATTTATCCTATCGAGATCATGCCTCCTTGGCTGCAAGTCATTTCCCATATCAATCCCCTTACCTACGAGGTTGATGCCCTGCGTGGCGTGATGCTAAGTAATGGCACAAGTCTTTATGGCTATGGATTTGACGCATTTATCCTACTGTCAGTCCTAATTGTACTGACCTTTGTGGGCGGTCGCCTGTATCGTAAAGTGGGAATATAAGACGATAGAATGGCTTTGACTATAAATAGGTTAATCGTCTAATGGGATCGCCAAAATCTACTCGCCAAAAATCTTCAGAATCAATTGTCCAAGATCTTGACCCCACGCTATCAAAACAATGTGCGGCGAAGGTGATGGAAACAATTCCTTTGGTGATGCGATTTATCCGAGCAGATATGCGCGATCGCAAGGCAACAGAATTATCAGTTCCCCAATTTCGGACGCTGGCTTTTTTAGATCGCAATCCTGGGGCTTCATTAGCAGAACTTTCCGAACATTTAGGCGTAACCTGTGCCACGGCTTCGGCAAATACAGAACGTCTGGTACAACGTAACTTCGTCCATCGGTGCGATCATCCCTCGGAACGTCGTCGTGTTTCCTTGAAATTGACGACGGAAGGAAAAGATCATCTTGATGCAGCTAGAGATCTCACCCGCTCTTATATTGCCGATCTGCTCGACTCCTTGAGCGAAGAACAGATCGCCAAAATCGACGACAGTTTAGCGATTCTCTACCAAGTTTTTGAATCAAAATCTACACCGTAAAGCGGTTGTCTTTACGAATAAGCATACAAATCATGAGTCCTCATCCGCAAAACTCCCATTCCAAATCTTCAGAAATCGACCATAATCACCCCCATCCTTCCGATCCCTTCGCAGCCTTAAAAATTCGCGATTTTCGGCTTTTTGCGATCGGACGTATCCTTATTTTCACTTCCTTCCAAATGCAAACCATTGCCCTTGGTTGGGAGATTTACGATCGCACGGGTTCTGCTCTAGCCCTAGGTGGTGTGGGTTTAGCCCAAGTCACACCGATGATTTTGTTAACCCTGTTGGCGGGGCATGTCGCCGATCGCCACGATCGCAAAAATACGATTCTATTTGCCATTTTTCTATCGATTCTCTGCTCCCTTGGACTTACGGCAATTTCCTATGGGAAGGGCTCCATTGCGTGGGTCTATGTCCTCCTCGCCTTGATTGGTATCGGTCGCGCCTTTCTCAAGCCCGCCAGTGATGCCTTTATCTGGCAGCTCATCCCCATTGAAATGTTTGCCAATGCTGCCACATGGAATAGCAGTAGTTTTCATCTTGCGGCTGTTGTGGGACCAGCCCTTGGTGGCTTAGCGATCGCGATTCTCGGCAATGCTACAGGAGTCTATCTATTTGCGGCTCTTGCCGCTTTCCTTTGTTTTGTGGCTGTAGCAACTATTCCCAAACGTCCTGTCACTTATGCTTCTGAGCCAATCTCTCTCAAAGCACTATCCGCAGGATTTAAATTTGTTTGGCACAATCAAGTTATCCTCGGTTCCATTTCCCTAGACCTCTTTGCGGTGTTGCTAGGTGGTGCAACGGCACTCTTACCAATTTTTGCCAAAGATATTCTCCAAGTTGGCGCTTTAGAACTAGGATTTCTCCAAGCTGCACCTTCGATCGGTTCGTTGATAATGGCAGTGGCGATCGCCCATTTACCACCATTTAAGCGATCGGGCTTAGCGATGCTCTGGTCGGTGGTTGGCTTTGGGATCGTCACGATTATATTTGGCTTATCACGTTGGTTTTGGCTTTCCTTGTTGATGCTGTTCTTCAGCGGAGCGCTCGACATGATCAGCGTTGTCATTCGCCATACCCTCGTGCAGATCCGCACTCCCGAACATTTGCGCGGCAGAGTAGCTGCCGTAAATAGCGTTTTTATTAGCGCCTCTAATGAATTAGGTGGCTTTGAGTCAGGATTAGCTGCCGCCGCCTTTGGTCCCATCATTGCCGTAGTCGGTGGCGGTATCGGCACGATCGCCGTAGTATTGGCAACCCTTTGGCTATTTCCCAGTCTCAAGAATCTCGGAGCATTGGCGGATTATCGCGAACCCGATTCGGAGTTAACAGAAGTCCAAACTTCTGAAGTTTGATTTATTTGATGAGACAGGCACAAAGCACCTGTCTCATCAATATCTTCATTTGCATAGGAGAAAAAATATGTGGCTTAAAGCGATCGATCATATTCAAGTTACTTCTACACCTGATTTAGAAACAGCGATGCTCTTTTTCTATGGTCAAGCTTTAGGATTAGCCGAAATTCCCAAACCAGCATCACTATCAGCTGTGGGTGCATGGTATCAACTAGGAAATACTCAGGTGCATATTGCGACCGAGACTGAAATCCATAATGCCCAATCTAGGCGACATATTGCTTTTGAAGTGGAGAATCTGGAGACTTTTCGCCAACATTTGCAAAATCTAAAGGTTGAGATTATTCCCGATCGTCAACCCCTTGCAAACTGCGATCGCTTTTATCTGCGCGACCCTGCGGGCAATCGAATCGAGATTCTTGAATTAAAAACTGATATTCGTTCCACGTAACACCAGTTAAAAACTAAACCTAGTAAGGGTTTTCAAGTTAAGAAATGGCGTAGCCATTTCTTAACTTGGTATTACGTTGCTATAATTACTTTTGTTTATGGTTTCCACAATCAAGACTATTTGTTGTTTTGGAAAGTCTTAGATACAATAAAGCTATATCTAATCAGCTTTTCAAGAATCGGAAAGGGAACAGGTGAGTATTATGTTCGGCAATATCAGAGAAGCTCGTTATCAAGAAGGACAACGCGATCGTGATGGGGGACTTTTACCACGTAAAGATGACTCCGCTTATTTAGATGGTTATCTCAAGGGGAGACCTGAAGGGTTAGATGGAGTTATGCAATATTTCCCAACGGTAGAAGATTACTTAAAATGGAAATTAAATCACTCAAAATCTTCGAGTCTTTAAATAGTATTCAGCAAATTTCTGACTAAGCGAAACCCAATATGTGTAGTTCCAGTGTCGGGAGACTCGGACTCACGCGCCGCAGGACGATAGCGACTGCAATAATTGGGAGCGCAAAGATAGGAACCGCCCTTAATAACATGTAACACCGACTCATCAGGCTTTTTGGGGTCAAAACTTTTATGGCGATCGCTAGCGATCGGATTATGTTGGTGTGCCATGCGATCATGTCCAACCTCGAAGAAATCAGAAGTCCATTCCCAAACATTACCAGTCATATCATAGAGTCCATAACCATTAGGAGGAAACGATCCGACAGGCGCTAAACCCTTGTATCCATCGGCTTTAGTATTAAAAAATGGAAAAATTCCCTGCCAAGTATTCGCCCTCTTCTCAGAATATTGCTCCCCCCAAGCATAGGTTGCGCTATCTAAGCCTCCTCGCGCCGCATATTCCCATTGTGCTTCGGTGGGAATTGATTTGCCAATCCACTTGGCATAGGCTTCCGCATCTTTATAGGAAATATGCACGACGGGATAATTATCTTTATTTTTTATGGAACTATCTTTCCCAAAAGGATGTTGCCAATTAGCCCCTACAGTCCAAGTCCACCAACTAAGAAAAGCTACCGTCTGGGCATCTTCTTTAGGTGGTTGAAATACTAAAGAACCTGCTAAGCGCTGCTCGTCAGGCAGATCGGGGAACTCTTCTTTTGATAAGGGAATCTCCGCAACAGTTTTATATCCAGTCTCCTTCACAAATTTAGCAAACTCAGCATTCGTCACTTCATGAGCATCAATGCAAAAACTGCTCACACTCACATTATCAGCAGCTCTTTCCTCAGGAAACCGATCGCTATCCGCACCCATCCGAAAAGTCCCACCATTAATAAACACCATCCCTTCAGAACAAGAGTTATTAGCAAAAGCAGACGGTGCGATCGCTAAAATGCAGAGAAGAAAAAAGGAAAAAACAAAAATAAAAAACTTATTTTGCACAATCAATCACCAAAAGCCAAAAGCTACAAGCTAAAAGCCTATATACCAGTCATATACTACGGTATTCACATATTAATATCGTAGTATACAATTTCAGTATGCCATCAGAGACGACAAAGAGCAATCGAAAAAGCAAATTTAGTTACAGCGCTTTGCGCTCAAACCCAAACCAAGGAAATTTTTGAAAGCGTTGCTTCGCAA
>NZ_ALWB01000280.1 GCF_000332215.1 Pseudanabaena biceps PCC 7429 | reverse complement strand
CGCGATCGCTATTTTTAAATGATGGTTCTCAAATCAATGCCCAAACCAACTTTGGTAATGGTGGTAACCTGATTTTCTCCCTTGGAGAACTGCTCCTGTTGCGGAATGAAAGTTTGCTATCGGCGGAAGCGGGCGGCAAGGGTAATGGCGGTAATATTACGATTAGTAGTCCTTTCATTATTGGTTTAGGCAATAGTGACATAGTGGCTAATGCTTTTCAAGGCAATGGGGGCAATATCCAAATTAGTACCAATGGCATCTTTGGATTGAAATACCGCCCTTATCGTACCGATGATAACGATATCACTGCTAGTTCGCAATTTGGATTGAATGGCACGGTGAATATTAATAACCTCACTTTTACTCCCACTGCTGGGTTAATCGAACTGCCTACGGATGTGATCGATCCGAGTCAGCGAATTGTCCAAGGTTGCCGAACCTATGGCAATAGTCGCTTTATCGTCACTGGTCGTGGCGGAGTGGCTGACAATCCTAGCGATCGCCCCAGCGGTAATCATCCTTGGACAGATATTCGCGATCCTTCTGCTTTCCGCAATCCCAATGCTTTAGCGATCGCCAGCCCATCCGAAAATCAATCCGAAAAGCAAGCGGCGATGGTGACACCGCCCATTGTAGAAGCGACGGGTTGGCAACTGAATGCGAAGGGCGAAGTGGAGATCTATGCTGGCAATAAGGTAGCCACAAGAGAAACAACCGTAACGGACTGTGCGGGATTCTTAGCGATCGCACCAAATCTTTTTAAAGTTAAAGAGGTAGTAGCCAATGAATTTTAGTCAAAGACTATGGTGGTATAGTTCCACCTTTCTATTCTGGGGAATGTTTTTACCCATAGCTGTCACAGCACAACCCATAACAGCCGATGGCACGCTCTCAACAACAGTCACCAGTCCCGACAATCTCAACTTTACGATTACCAATGGTAATCAGCCTAATAGTGGGGGAAATCTATTCCATAGTTTTAGTCAGTTCTCAGTACCGACGGGAGGTTCGGCAACTTTTAATCTAGTGAACACACCGAATATTACGACGATTTTTAGTCGGGTGACGGGGGGCAGTGTTTCTAACATTGATGGCTTGATTCAGACCACAAATAATAGCAATCCTGTGAGTTTATTTCTGCTCAATCCCAATGGGATTATTTTTGGTCCCAATGCAAGTCTAACTATCGGTGGATCGTTTGTCGGTACGACAGCCAATAGCGTCAAGTTTGTCGATGGCATAGAATTTAGTGCCGTGAATCCATCAGCTTCACCTTTACTGACAGTGAATGCACCTATCGGTCTGAATTTTGGGCAAAACTCCAAGGGGATTACTGTGCAGAATACGGGACATCGCCTGATCGAAAACTTGTTTCAGCCAGTGAATCGTAGCCAGAATCCGATCGGGTTACAAGTTGCGGCAGGGAATACACTTGCCCTGATTGGGAGTGGAGTGAACTTTTCTGGTGGCATCGCATCGGTTAATGGAGGCGGACATATAGAAGTTGGCAGTGTCAGTAATGGACTTGTCAAACTCAATCCCAAGGTGACAGGATGGGTGGGAGATTACGCCTCGGTGCAGCAGTTTAACGATATCCATCTAGCTCAACAATCATTACTTGATGCCAGTGGTAACAATGGCTCAATCCAAGTACAAGGACGCAATATCAGCTTTACTGAAGGTTCCACCGCCTTACTACAAAACTTTGGCATGCAGAATGCTGGAGGGATTACGGTTCGAGCCACGGAAACTCTTAATCTCTCGCAGAATACAGCCGATGGTAAATATTCGAGCATGATCCGCATTGACAATCTGGGCAACAGTCAGACGGGAACTCTAATGATCGCTGCCGCGCAGCTACTCCTCTCCAACGGGGGAACCATTAATAGCCAAACGTTTGGTCTAGTACCTAGCGGGAACATTGTCGTAAATGTTGCAGGTTCGATCCTGATTGATAGTTTTATTACCGCTAATCCAGCCCTTCCTTCTTCGATCGTAACTAGCACGGTCAATTCTGCACAAGCAGGGGACATTACCGTATCAACAGGGAATTTGGAGATTTTGGACGGTGGTGCTATTACCTCTTTTACCTTTGCTTCTGGACAGTCGGGAAGAGTGCAAATCAATGCTCAAGACTTGATTGAAATTGCAGGTATCAATCCTATTGTATTGGGGTCTACTTCACTCTCCACATTAACGCTTGGCTCTGGAAATGCCAATAGTATATTCGTTAACACCTCCAGATTAGTGATTCGAGATGGCGCATTGGTTGGGTCTAATGCCTCTAGCCTAGGTTCATCAGGCAACGTAATCATTAATGCGTCACAGTCTGTCGTTGTGGAAGGAGAACCCTTAGCATCGGTTAACCCTAGCCGCATTGCTTCAACTGCGAAGATTTCTGATCTAGCAACACAAGCAGCGTTTGGATTACCGCCGATTCCTAGTGGTGATGCTGGTTTTCTCAGGATTAACACTCCATCGTTACGCATCACCGATGGAGCCTCTGTCACTGTCATAAATGATGGATCAGGTAAGGCTGGAGATTTACAGATTAATGCTAATTCAATTTTTCTAGACAATCAAGGCAGTATTTTAGCCTCAACCGCTTCTGGTAACGGAGGAGAAGTTAACTTAAACTTGCAATCATCTTTACTGCTACGTCACAATAGCTTGATTTCTGCCACTGCTGCGGGTAATGGTAATGGTGGTAACTTGATAATTAACTCACCTGTGATTGTGGGGATAGAGAACAGTGACATTATTGCGAATGCGATACGCGGAGCAGGTGGGAATATCAATATCACTACGCAAGGCTTATTTGGACTGAAGTTTCGTCCGCAATTGACCCCTGAGAACGACATTACGGCAAGTTCGCAATTTGGATTGAGTGGCACGGTAAATATCAGTAACCTCGCTTTTACTCCGACCGCTGGATTGATCCAACTGCCAAGCAATATCGATGATCCGAGTCAGCGAATTGCCCAAGGTTGTCGAACCTATGGTAATAGCCGCTTTGTCGCCACAGGTCGCGGCGGGTTGCCCGAAAATCCCAGCGATCGCCGCAGCGGTAATCATCCTTGGACAGATATCCGCGACCCCTCCGCTTTCCGCAGTTCTAATGCTTTAGCAACTGTTAATAAATCCGAAAGGCAATCTAAAAAGCAATCCGAAAAGCAATCGGAGAATGCGACACCGCCCATCGTAGAAGCTACAGGTTGGCAAATCAACACAAAGGGTGAAGTAGATCTTTATACTATCAATAGCGCGATCAGAGAAACAACCGTAACGGACTGTGCGGGATTCTTAGCGATCGCACCAAATATTTTTAAAGTTAAAGAGGTAGTTTCCAATGAGTTTTAGGCAAAGACTTAGGCAAAGACTATGGTGGCGGTATCCCAGTTTTCTATTTATATTTGTAGGAATGGGAATGGGAATGCTTTTACCCATAGCTGTCGCAGCACAACCCATAACAGCCGATGGCACGCTTTCAACAGCAGTCACTAGTCCTGATAATCTCAACTTTACGATTACCAATGGTAATCAGCCCAATAGTGGGGGGAATCTATTTCATAGCTTTAATCAATTCTCAGTACCGACGGGAGGTTCTGCTACTTTCAATTTAGTGAATACTCCAAATATTACGACGATTTTTAGTCGGGTGACGGGAGGCAATGTTTCTAGCATTGATGGCTTGATTCAGACTATTAATAACAGCAATCCTGTAAGTTTATTTCTGCTCAATCCCAATGGCATTATTTTTGGCAAAAGCGCCAGTTTAAATATTGGTGGATCGTTTATTGCTACGACGGCAAATAGTATTAAATTTGCGGATGGCGTGGAATTTAGTGCTACTAATAATCAATCATCCCCTCTCCTCACGATCGCATCACCAGTTGGCTTAAATATGGGCAGTAATGCGGGAGCGATCGCAGTTCAAAATACTGGACATCACTTGATTGAGGGGAATATTCCCATTCAAAATGGAACAACTCCTGTCGGCTTACAGGTTGCGATCGGCAAGACCTTAGCATTGATTGGGGGAGATGTTACTTTAGAGGGTGGCATTTTGAACGCTCCATCGGGTCACATCGAAATTGGTAGCGCTAAATCTGGAACTGTTAATCTTAATATGACATCCTCTCGTTGGAATTTTGACTACGCTAATTTAACAGAGTACGGTCATATCCAATTTTCAAAACAAGCCCTTGCGAATGCTAGTGGTTCTCCTGCGGGTTCAATCCACTTCCAAGGCAAAAATATTAGTATCAATGAAGGTTCTGTGGCTTTGTTAACCAATCAAGGGAATCAAGGTTCAGGGAATATTACGATCAACGCCAGTGAGTCTTTGGAAATGCGTGGGGTTGGCACTAATGGATTTACCCAAAGCCTCTTGGCGGTGGATACGATCACGGGAGATGGTGGAAATCTGGTAATTACTGCGCCGAGATTGTTACTCGAAGATGGGGGAAAAATTAATACGCATACTTTTGGCTCTGGAACGGCAGGAAATATCTCAGTAGCAGTAGATTCAATTCAGATCTCTGGCTTTTCAGCACTGAATCCTGCAACCACTCGTAGTGGAATCATGTCAGAAACGAGAGGAAGTGGACGAGCGGGGGATATTCAAGTTACAACACAACAATTGAGAATGCAAGACGGTGGTTCTATCACGGGGGCAAGTTTTGGTACGGGCGCAACGGGAAATGTAATAGTCGATTCCTCTAAGTCTATTGAAATGAAGGGAGAAACCCCGATCAGTTTCTCTGCAAGCTTAATTGGAACTGTCAGTTTTAACCGAGGTAATGGAGGAAATGTTACGATCAATACAGCTAAATTGACGGTGCAAAATGGCGCAGGTATCTCAGCCTCTACTTTAGGTCAAGGAAATGCTGGAACCCTCAGGATCAATGTTTCAGAGCAAATTAGCGTGAGTGGCGTGAGTGCCGCTTCGGGCAAGGCAGGAGCTATTTCTGCTAGTGCATCGGTACTCCCCTTAGTCTTTCAGAAAACATTTGGTCTATCAGCGTTGCCCACAGGCAATTCAGGTGACTTAATCATCAATACCCCAATTTTACAGATTAAGGATGGGGGGGAGGTACGAGTCAGTCATCAAGGAATTGGTAATGCTGGAAATTTATTCATTAATGCAGGGGCGATCGCTCTTGATCGCGCTGGAAGTATTTCGGCGGCTACAAATTCTGGCGAGGGTGGGCAGATTAATATTCGCACAAATACCTTACTACTCCGTCATGGCAGCAATATTACCGCGACCGCAGGGGGAAATGGTAATGGCGGCAACATCAACATTAATGCACCTGTGATTTTAGGAATAGAGAACAGTGACATTATTGCGAATGCGGTACGCGGATCGGGTGGGAATATTAATATCGTAATTGCTCAACCAAGGGAAATTGACAAAAAGGCAAAAGCTGATAAATTAAAGATATGAAGGAGTTACCGAACCTAAAGGAACTAACAGACGAGGCAAAAGAAGCCTTGATAGTGAAGCTATGGGAAGAACTACAAAAGCTAACAGAAACAGACTAAGAAAAGAAACCAAAGAAGACCTACAAAGAATTCGAGTTTACC
>NZ_ALWB01000279.1 GCF_000332215.1 Pseudanabaena biceps PCC 7429 | reverse complement strand
ACCCTTTCTCACAGCCCAGAATTAAAAGCCTTGCTACGCAAGGCTTTTAATTTTGGGCTTTTAAAATTTGCCAGCTTAACCCGAACTGACGTTAATAAGGGTTTGAAAAACTAAAAATGGCGTAGCTTTTTTTAGTTTTGGTATTAGATTAAGATCATGCCGTTTTTTAAGTCGCTCAGGGAAGATACATCGATCGCATTACCCCTTAAATCAAGTCTTTCCAGCTTTTTAAGGTTCATAATTTCGGGAGGCAGAGATGTAAGCTGATTGTAGGATAAATCCAATTCGGTAATATTTTCGAGCTTACCGATCGCAGGGGGAATACAGGTCAATTTATTATGACCGAGGTAAAGATCGGTAAGATTTGTCAAGTAGCTAATTTCACTTGGTAAAGTTGTTAAATTATTTTTCCGTAAATCCAACTCAATCAAATTGTTTAGATAGGCAATTTCTAAAGGTAGGCTTTCAAGTTCATTTTCGCTAACATCTAACCATGTTAAAAACTTGAGCGAGCCAATCTCCGCAGGCAAGCTTTTTAAGCAATTGTTATTTAGGCTAAATCTGGCGAGCTGCGACAATTTACCTAGATTCGGCGGCAGTTGCGTAATGCGGTTTTCGGCTAAGTTGAGAACCGTGAGATTTTTGAGATACAAAACTGCATTGGGAATTGTGCTCAAGTGATTAGATTCTAGATAGAGCCAAGTTAGTTGTCGCAAATTGGCGATCGCATCTGGGAGAGATGTTAATTCATTCTCGCTGAGGTAGAGCCAAACTAAATTGGTCAATTTGCCAATCTCTTCAGGAACTGTGGTCATTTGGAGGTCGCTAAGATAAAGAGATGTGGCTTTAAAAGCTTTGGCATTCTCAATCTCTTTCAAAATTTCCTGATCTTTCATAATCTTGCTTAGATGTTTTGGTGATGGGATTGAAGTAATGGGATTAAGCAATGGGTTTCAAGTAATGGGTTTTCAAGGATGGAATTAAAAATACAAATCGATAATTATTTTTTTAGCTACTATGCAGAAGGGGATTCCCACAATCCACCAATCTTGTTTTTGCATGGATTTATGGGCGATCGCTTTGAATTTACGCAAACGATGTCAGTCTTATCAAAACGATATTATTGTGTAGCGATCGATTTGTTAGGGCATGGTAATACAGAAGTTATCGATCGCCAAAAGGATCGAGATGACAACTACACAATACAATCCACCGCTAATTTTGTCATCAAATTTTTGGATTTACTTCGTATAGATCGCTGCTTCTTGGTTGGTTATTCCATGGGAGGAAGATTAGCTCTATATCTTGCGCTCCATTTTCCACAGTATTTCTCTAGAGTTGTCCTCGAATCCGCATCCGCTGGCTTGAGTGCGATCGAAGAAAGGAGCGATCGCCTATCTAGGGATCGACAACTCGCCGCCAAACTGGAAACTGAGGATTTTAAAGCGTTTCTAGAAAAATGGTATCAACAACCTATTTTTGCTCATCTGCGATCGCATCCCAATTTTGAGCGGATGCTTGAGCAACGATTGCATAACTCGCCCACGCAACTCGCCAAATCTCTACGCAATCTCAGCACGGGGATGCAACCCTCATTGTGGGAAAAGCTACCGACCAATCAGATCCCATTACTGCTGCTAGTTGGCGAACTAGATTCTAAGTTCTTGCAGATCGCTCGACAAATGACACAAAGTACCAATCTTGCCCAGTTAGAAGTTATCGCTGACTGCGGTCATAATATTCATTGGGATTATCCGCAGTTATTCACGGAGAAAGTACAAACTTTTTTAAATAACGTGAGTTCGGGATAATTTGAAACGGGCTTTGAGAAAGGGTTTGCTACGCAAACCCTTTCTCAAAGCCCAAAAGTAAAAGCCCAAGAATTAGTGGTGAGCGGCTAAGCCGCTCACCACTAATTGTTAGAGGTGGGAAGGGGCGCTATGCCTTAGCTGCCAACGGAAGCAATATTTCTTAAGTCTGGACGGGGTGCAGGTGTTAAAAAGAGGGTCTCAAAGGAGGCATCGCGATTGCCTAGGGTTTCGTAAAAGAAGAAGGAGAAACCATCGAGAGTTAGTTCACGCGCTAGTTTTACCTGTCCTTTGATTTGGCGCATATCGACATTTTGGATTCTTAAACCAGTTAAAATACCCACTGCTACGGGGATCTTATGGCGAATCTCTTGTAATTCTGGACGTTCTAATTCCCTTTTAAAGTTGTCAATATCATCGCGATATACTTGCACGATCAACTCATCGACATATCCTAAATAAACCCAGCTATACCAATCTTGGAGATATTTAATATAGGAAAAGTCTTTAGGGTTGGGGGATAGGGAAATGAGACAGTTGGGTTTAATCGCCCTAACTGCCTTAGAGATCTTCCGCATTAGAGTGGTTAAGAATCTCGATCGCCAACTCATCCATTCAGGATCTTTGAAATCCTCTGGCGGTAGCCTGCCGAAATGATCTTTTTTATATAAAGCGATCGTGTAGTCATCATAGCCAAGTTCAGCAGGCATTCCAAAATGATCGTCCAGTTGAATGCCATCTATATCGTACTTACTAACTACTTCCACAATCAAATCAATCAGGAGTTTTTGAACTTCGGGTCGGGTGGGATTGAGCCAAACCAAACGATGCTGCTCTTTTTCTCCATGAACAAAAACCTGAGAGCCATCTCGACGACGGGTTGCCCATTCAGGATGTTGGCGCATTAACTCTGACCCCTCTTCGGTCATTAGTCCATACTCAAACCAAGGAATTACAGCAAAATTCTGTTCATGTCCGAATTCAATCGCCTCGGCGAGCATATCTCGACTTTGCAACTCAGGTAAAGGCTCTATTTCTACTCCAAAACTATTTTTAGCTACTTGACTGGGGTACAGGGTGTATCCACCGTTCCAAACTGTGGGATAGAGAGTATTAAAATTGAGACGCTTTAATCTTTTGATAGCTTTATGCAGCCCTTGCTTGGATAACAAAACATCGCTATCAACGTTAGTTAACCAGATACCGCGTAATTCATTACCATTAACAGGTCTAATGGGGGGCGGGGCTTGCGTGGGGGACTGCGTTGATTGCTCGATGCTGTTGCTCGCAGTATTACCAGAAGGAGTCTGCGCAGCAACCCAAAAAGGGAAATTAATCGTTAATGCGATCGCTAGCCCTAAGAATGTTAAGACGAGGAGGCGAAGGCGGATTTGCCAAGACCCAAAATTAATTTTCCCCATAACAAACGAGCTAGTTAAGCTCTCACTCCTCACATTCAGGCTTCAATTTTTGCAAACTTATTGTATAACAACCGAAAAAAACATCAAAGACATGATCAATGATGCTATTAACATTTTTTAATTAGTTTTTAACTGAGATCCCAGTAAATTGCGATTTATCTCCAAAATAGGACAGAGGAGCGCGGCAACATCTTTGGGCAAAAGATCCCTAACCACGTCCTGCATGACCAGATAGGTGATATTACAGGCTTCCTGTGCACCGAAAGCCTGCATGATCGTTTGAAACCAGTATAAAAACTGTTGTCGCAACAGCTCTGGATCGTCCAGTAAAACCGTCATCGCGGAATGGCGCAGTACCCGTAATGTGTCCTGTTTCCATTTATTTTGAAGATCTTCCCCTTTTGGAAATAGCAATTTAGGATAGGAAGTTTGTAGCTTTGCCAACACTAAATTGACAATCTCAAATTCTGCGGCTTTGATCGAACGATAAGCCTCAACCCTCGTATCGAAAGAAGAAATATAGGAATCCATGAACTCTAATTCAGTATCGCTGGCATAGCGCCCATCAACCACTGTTCCTAGTTGTTGCAGCTTACTTAACATATTAAAACTACACTTGTAAATGACATTTACGTATATTGATATAAGTGGCTAGACATAATTAAAACCCAGAGTTGAAATCTATAGTGCAGGCGCGTAGCCTGAGCCTTAGTTTTTGGGGTTTTGTATTTAATTGCACCTAGCTACTTGGTAGTTTTCATTTTACTGTAGACAAAATGAAAACTAAAAAACTAACTGGGACTAGCTGAGATTATCTTTAGTTTTTAGGGGAGTAGGTACTCTTTTGACAATGCTATATCTACGATTTTATACGGATCTTAGCTGGAAACTATCCGCCACTTTAAGCATTATGTCTAGGGATTACCTTTTTTTTGTTACGATTCAGATAAATCGATAAACAATCGATAGCCAAGACACACATCTATGCGATCGATCGCTGCCATATTCTGTCATGTTATCTGACAATGAGCACATTGAAGGGCTGTTCCCAGAAGCGGCACAAAGTTGGGACTTAAATCGCCTATATGCCGATTTACAAACTGCTAGTGGCAAAGAGATCAAGCCTGTGGAAAAAGCTTGTCTACGGGGGTTGCTTTGTCGTTATCGTCCAGGGCAGCTTGCTTTTAAGCTGACTTGGACTTCGGGGGCTTTGCGGGTGGAATTAAATAAGGGGCTATATCGATCGCTAGAGGCGATCGCTGATCAACCAGTTAATACTTTGCGTTGGGAAAAGGTTCCTGAATGGTTGGAAGCTAAGGGTTATAAAACTGCGCAGCGTCAGAGCGATCGGCGCTTACATAGTCCCAGCAACACCCAAACTATTCCTGCGGCAAATTTAGCCGATTGGGGTGAGGCTCCTAATATTCAGACATTTTACGGACGAGTAGACGAAATCGCCAAGTTAGAGAAGTGGATCGTCCGCGATCGCTGCCATTTACTTGCCATTTGTGGGATGGGTGGTATTGGTAAGACAGCCCTAGCCGTAAAGTTGGTTGAGAATATTCAATCGCAGTTTGATTGTTTTATTTGGCGATCGCTACGCAGCGCCCAGCCCACGGCACAATTAATCGCCGATCTATTACAATTTCTCGATCATTCTCAGCATACTGGTTGTAGTACTTCTGATCTATTAGAGGTTTTGCGTCAGAAACGTTGTTTAGTTGTGCTGGATGACTTTGAAGCGACATTACAGGATGGCGAGCTAGTGGGAGCCTATCGTCAAGGTTGCGAAGACCATGCGGAACTCTTGCAGCGGGTAGGTTCAGAACGCCATCAAAGTTCCTTAATCCTAATCGGACGCGAACAGCCTAAGGAAATCTCGATGCACCAAGGGGAAGATCAGCCGATTCGCTATTACAAGGTGAATGGATTGCAGAGACAAGGTGCTTTTGAATTGCTCCGAGCAAGGGGATTTACGGGAACGGAGAATGGGCTAGAGGCGCTAGTGCAGCAATATCGCGGCAATCCATCCGCCTTACGGATTGTCTCGGGCACGATTCAAGAATTATTTAATGGGAATGTTTCAGAGTTTCTCAAACAAACGGCTCTAGCTCTTGGGGATGTATTGCGCACTCTTCTCTATCAACAGTTTGAACGGCTCTCTCAGTTGGAAAAAGATGTGCTGTATTGGCTAGCCATCAAGCATCGTCCAGTATCGCTTTCATCGCTGCGATCGGAAATGAATTTACGAGCCTCTGGTTCTGAATTAATCGATGCGTTAGAGTCCCTGCGTTGGCGATCGCTGATCGAAAAGGTCTCGGAGCAAGGCGAAGTAATGTTTCTCCTAGAGCCTGTGGTTCTCAAATATGTCAATCGGCAATTTGTCGATGAAGTAAGTAAAGAAATCATTGCGATCGCCACTCAACAAAATCTCAAATCCATCGATCTATTACAAAGTCACGTCCTTGTCGAAGATCGTGCCCCCGACTCGATTCGGGCGATGCAGATTCGCCTAGTTCTCAAACCAATTAAAGACAAGCTAGCGAAGGCGATCGCGCAAAATAATATTGAATTGGAGTTTCTCAGGGAACGTCTCGCCAGTCAGTACCAAGGTCAACCGACAGAGATTGAAAGCTATAGGGAAGCTAATCTAGCCCTGATTGGATTATGGTGGTAAGTAAGTGGGCTTAATTAAACATAATCCAGATCTAAAACCTGCGGCGCACGCTGCGCGTGCGCCG
>NZ_ALWB01000278.1 GCF_000332215.1 Pseudanabaena biceps PCC 7429 | reverse complement strand
AAGGGTTTGCGTAGCAAACCCTTCCTCAAAGCCCGTTTCAAATTATCCCGAACTCACGTTAAGTAGCTAGGTGCAATTAAATATAAAAGCCAAAAAACTATAGCGCACGCGAAGCGTGCGCTATAGTTTTTGATTCTGGGTTTTAATTATGCCCAGCTAATTAGAAAGGACAATGGTCAGCTAATGGGGGATGGATTCTGAAATGCCCATTTTATGCCAGCAAAAAAGGCGCAAATATGTCGATCACGCTTTGGCTGACCAGTGCCGATGACATCCATAACAAAAACAAAAAAGAGCCGCTTTGCGACTCTTTTTTATAAATTTTTAACCTTCTTTGTTGATGAAGGGCAATAGCGCAACAACGCGAGCTTGTTTAATCGCAGTTGTCAAAGCACGTTGCTGCTTTGCAGTCAAACCTGTAATGCGACGATGAAGAATTTTGCCACGTTCGGTGATGTACTTACGCAGTAATTCGACATCTTTATAGTCGATTTTGGCAGCAGGCGCGATCGGAGAGAGGCGCTTACGATAAAAAGAAGAATTCATTGCCATGATGGGATTATGCGGTTTTGGTGATTGGATTTAACGGACTACTTGATTTCTTTGTGAACGGTATGGGAGTTGCAGTGAGGGCAGAACTTTTTGAGTTCTAATCTTGCAGTGGTATTACGACGATTTTTCATGGTCGTATAGCGAGATACACCAGGGGATCGCTTATTGGCATTGGTGCGACATTCGGTGCACTCTAGCGTAATAACGAGACGGACACCTTTGTTTTTAGCCATTTTTTTAGTTGTGAGATTACTTAAAAGTGCGATCTACAATTGTTACACATAATCATCCTACTTATGCACCTAGGAAGAAAATAATTGCCAAAAATTTGGGCGATCGCCTCATCACTACAATTTCTCACCAGAACTTTTAGCATCATCCAGAGACGTAAAATCCAAAAGATGAGTGGCGGCGCGAAGCGCCGCCACTCATCTTTTAGGTTTGATTTTTGTCCTAAAATTACTGACTATAGCTATAAAAACTATAGCTATAAAAACTAGAATCAAAATCTGTAGCGCACGCGCTGCGCATACTCTAGCTTTTGAGGTTTTAATTATGCTGAGTTATTTATATGCTATAGTGTTTGGATTGGGATCGTAAGGGTTTCGACGTGTTAGTAGAAGCTATCCCTTGATGCAGGTCGAGAGCGGGCTACCTCTCGTAAATCAATGGCTCAAACAAGTACATGCGAACAACATTGTATCTTTCTCTCGTAAAGCAGCTCCAGTAGCAGCCTAAGAACCAAACTTTTCGGTTTCGAGGAGTGTTGTATGACTCCGTTAAATGCACCACTCAACCCCTCAACGGATGCTGTGAATAGCTTTCTCTGATAGGCTTTTCGCTTAAGACTTTATCAGTGCATCTCCCATTGCTAGAGATAAATAGCAGTTCCCTCCAAGAGGATTAGATTGGATAAACCTGTGAATGACTGGGAGGTTAGGCGCTAGTGCGGACGGCAGTTCGACTCTGCCCGATTCCATTAAGCTAAGACCACCAAATAAAAAAGGGACTTGTTTTGCAAGTCCCTTTTTTATTTGGTTCCTATCCATTTTTAAGATTTTGAACTCGCTCCAAGTCGCGCTTCACTTCAAAAATAAGTTCGCGATTTTTAGGATCGGTATTTAGGGCTTTATTGAGATAGATTTCGGCTTCGCGTAACTTCCCAGCCAGAATCAACTCACTACTCCACCGATGGTAAGTCACGGCTTTCCAATGAACTACCTCTGGTGCGTTGGGAAATCTTTCGCTCATTCCTTCGACAACAGCGATCGCTACAATATATTTTTTTTGCTTGAGCAAATCCTGCACGCGCCGCAACATATCCAACTTGAGCCTTAACTCTGGATCGCTATTAATCGGATCGATCTGATTGTTAACCTGCTTTACCTCGATTTTGATTTTGGGGTGGGGCTGAGGCGGTTTTTTAGGTGTAGGAGCTTTTGGCGGTGGTGGCGCAGCAGGCGATCGCACTGCGTTTGTTGAAGCGTTTGTTGAAGAATTTGTCGAAGCATTCTTAGAAAATATCTCCTTTGATAGATCCTTCTCATCGGAATCCTTGAGCATTTTGTAAGCTTCCTGTACCAATCGGAATTTATCCGTAGCCGTAGGATCGTTTTGATTGACATCGGGATGATACTTACGGGCCAACCGACGATAGGCTACCTTAATGTCATCTAAGGTGGCATTGCGCGGAACTCCTAAGAGTCGATAGCATTCTGATAAGTGCATGAATTGAAACTTGACAATAAGACTCGGATGAGAATCCAGAATAGAGAAAAATACTAAGTGAAAAAATACTAAGTGAAATTTTTCCCTATTCTGGCTTTTTGCGAATTGAGTATTTCCCCTTAGCCGTAATTGGCGAACCTTTATTTCCCTCTACTAGCTTAACGTACCGATCCAAAGCCTCCTCTTTAGTAGCATGTTCGGAAATAACATGAACCTTACGACTTCCAGATAGTTCGAGGACAACTTGATGCATAGGTTAAGTTGCTGGGAAATAGCCTTAAAACTGTAAAAACAGTTTAGCAAATATAAACCCATAAAGTAAAAAGGGGTTCTTAGCACCCCTTTTTACTTTATAAAATATAGCTCGCTAGTTTTGTTAGGACAAAATTAAAACCCAAAATAGAGTTGCAGCGCTCTGCGCTGCAACTCTATTTTGGGTTTTATGTCCTGATACAGTTGACGTTAGCTATACTTTATAAAAATTGCTGGAGCTTAGCGCTTGGCAAATTTCTTAGTCAACTTACGTAACCGAATGGATTCAGGTGTGACCTCTAAAATCTCATCGGGACCAATATACTCTAAGGCACGTTCGAGACTCATCTCGATCGGTGCTTGCAATTGCACAATATCATCAGCACCAGCAGCCCGCATGTTTGTAAGCTGCTTGCTCTTACATACATTCAGTTCCATATCTTGAGGACGATTATTTTCACCAATAATCATGCCCTTATATACCTTAGTGCCAGGTTTAATAAAGAACACACCACGATCTTCAGCATTTTTCAAGGAAAACTCGGTAGCAGTGCCTTCTTCAAAGGAAATCAACACACCATTGCGACGAGCGCTGATTTCACCTGCGACGGGGCGATAATCCAAGAAACTGTGGTTCATAATGCCAGCGCCACGGGTTGCGCGCATAAAGTCACCACGGAAGCCGATCAGTCCTCGGGCTGGTACGACAAATTCAATTTGAGAGCGACCGCCACCCGACATCTGCATATCGATCATTTCAGCGCGACGCTGCCCCAGCCGTTCGATACAACCACCAACGGCATCTTCAGGTACATCTAGCACTAGCGCTTCGTAGGGTTCGCACTTCTGACCGTTGATTTCACGATAAATTACTTGAGGCTGGGTGACTTGGAACTCATAACCTTCACGGCGCATGGTTTCGATCAAGATTCCCAAGTGCAATTCGCCACGTCCCGATACGGCAAAGCGATCGGGGGACTCAGGATCTTCTTGAACACGCAGCGCCACATTGGTTTCTAGCTCGCGGAGCAGGCGATCGCGTACTTGGCGAGTGGTGACCAATTTACCTTCTTGACCGACAAAGGGCGAATCATTAACGCAGAAGGTCATCTGCAAGGTTGGCTCATCCACTTTGATCATCGGTAACGCGGAAGGCTCGTTAGGACAGGTAATCGTTTCACCGATATTGGCGGTAGCAAAACCCGATACGGCAACAATATTACCTGCGGAAGAGGTTTGCATTTCTACCCGTTTAAGCCCGTCAAATCCTAAAAGCTTCGTAATTTTGCCCTTCGTAATCGAGCCATCTTCAGAAATTAGAGCCGCTTGTTGTCCAGAGGTAATTGTACCGTTATGAATTTTGCCGATCACGATCCGACCGAGATATTCGGAATAGTCAAGGGTGGTAACTTGCAATTGCAATGGTTTTTCAGGATCGCCAACGGGGGGTGATACGTGATGCAAGATTGACTCAAATAGAGGCTTCATATCGACATTGGCATCTTCGAGCTTCTCCTTAGCAAAGCCACCCATGCCTGAAGCAAATAGGTAAGGAAAATCACATTGATCGTCATCAGCGCCAAGCTCAATGAAGAGATCGAGTACTTTACTCACGGCAACATGGGGATCGGCAAACTCGCGATCGATCTTATTAATGACTACAAGAGGACGCAAACCCTTTTCCAACGCTTTTTTGAGTACAAAGCGAGTTTGGGGCATAGGACCTTCGTTAGCATCAACGATTAACAAGCAACCCTCGACCATGCCAAGTACCCGCTCAACTTCGCCACCAAAGTCAGCGTGTCCTGGGGTGTCAACTATATTGATGAGCGTATCTTTGTATTTGACGGCAGTATTTTTTGAAAGGATGGTAATGCCGCGCTCGCGCTCTAGGTCATTGGAATCCATTACGCATTCGACAAGGGCTTCACCTTCACGAAAAGCGCCTGACTGTCTGAGGAGTGCGTCTACTAGAGTGGTTTTGCCGTGATCGACGTGGGCGATGATGGCGACATTGCGGATAGGGAGAGACATGGGTGATGTATCGAGTTAATCGAAAAACTTATTATTTCTTTATCTATTATGCTTGAGTTTGTCAAAAAACTTTGTATTTATGCCCACCCATTCGTAATCATCAATACAAAATCAATACAGGTTTTGTTTCGGTTTTTGTGTTATGTCCAGCTATTTACTACTCCCTTCCCAGCCAAGAAATAGTGATGCGTGGCTCCGCCACGCATCACTATTTCTCAAAAAGCTGATAGAGGGATTTGTTATCGGAAAACTGGGTTAAAAACCCCGTGCTTCTAGCACGGCTTTATATTAAATTAGATACCTTACACAGTAAATGCTATAATGTAAGCATGACACAAAAAGCATTCAAGTACCGATTCTATCCAACTCCTGAGCAAGAAACTTTGCTTAGAAGAACGATGGGTTGCGCTCGATTGGTTTACAACCGTGCCTTAGCTGCAAGGACAGAAGCATGGTATGAACGTCAAGAGAGAGTTGGATACTCTGAAACCTCAACAATGCTAACCAGTTGGAAGAAGCAAGAGGACTTGCAATTTCTTAATGAAGTTAGCAGTGTGCCATTACAGCAAGGGCTAAGACATTTACAATCCGCGTTTACTAATTTCTTCGCAGGACGGGCTAAATATCCTAACTTCAAGAAAAAACATCACGGCGGAAGCGCTGAATTTACCAAGACTGCTTTCAAGTGGAAAGATGGCAAAGTATTTTTGGCTAAATGTTCTCAACCATTGGATGTTCGATGGAGCCGTGAGATCCATGAAGGTGCAGAGCCATCAACCATTACGGTGAAACTCTCGCCTTCTAGAAGATGGACTGTATCTTTGCTAGTTGATGTTGTAATCGAAACATTACCTGAATCTCCTAATCAAATTGGTTTAGATTTGGGCATTACTAGCCTGATGGCTTTGAGTAATGGCGAGAAGATTGCCAATCCCAAAACATTCAAAGCTAAGCGCCGTAAGTTGCGTAAAGCTCAAAAAGCGCTTAGCCGTAAAAAGAAAGGCTCTAATAATCGACACAAAGCTAGATTGAAAGTCGCCAAGGTTCATGCAGCAATTAGCGATGCTCGGCTTGATTTCCTTCACAAATTGACAACTCGACTGGTTCGTGAAAACCAAGTGATTGCCGTCGAAGATTTGTCTGTGAAGAATATGGTCAAAAAT
>NZ_ALWB01000277.1 GCF_000332215.1 Pseudanabaena biceps PCC 7429 | reverse complement strand
CTATATTTAGAGCTTTTAGATCTTGAGTGGCGGCGCAAAGCGTTGCCACTCGTGGCTTTTATATTTGTTTAAGCAGTTGTTACAACTTGCTTGCGTAAGGAATTTAAGCGACGATTAGCAGTTTCATTTTTGGTATCTAGTACCAATACTTGCTCGTACATTTCGATCGCTTGAGGCAGTAACTTTTTCTTTTCGTAGGCATGACCGAGATTGTTAATTGCCGTTACATAGCCATCTTGTAGGGCGATCGCTTCTTTATAGTTTTTGATGGCAAGATCATATTGCTCTTGAGAAAAGTAGGAAAATCCGAGGGCATTATAAACTTCGGGGATATTATCTCCACCTTCTTTCAGAGCCTTGTTAAATAGGGTAATAGCCTGAGCATAGAGCTTTTTCCGCAAATAGACACTACCGAGTTGATAGTAGTCCTCAGGGCTACCTTTTTCCTTTTGGAGCTTGGGCTGTAGGTCAGAGATGACATTTTCTAAGCTACGTGCTTTCAAAATCTGGCGGATAACTAACCAGCTAACCCCAGCTAGCAGCACAACTAAGGCCCCAAGGTATGCGATCGCTAATGTACTATCCATAAATATTTACTAATTTCAATCATTTTTTAACAGAGTTTTTCTATCATTGCACTCTAGCAATTTGTTTAGGGAGTTTAAAAAGTAATTTTTAACAAAGATCGTTGATTATTCTGTGAGCTAATACCAATTCACGAAAGTGTGACAACACTTTCGTGAATTAAAAACCAAACCCAGTAAGGATTTTCAAAGCTCAAAATGGCTTAGCCATTTTGAGCTTTGGTATAATCTGTGATTAAATTTTGACTTCGGGAATATCCTCGATCCCGTAAGTCTCAATGGCAATTTCAGGACTACCCCGATCGCAGCGATCGCGAAATTCACAATATTGACAATCAGGACTATTGAGCGGCAATTGGGGATAACTGCGCGCTTGGTTAATTTCTGTCAAAAATTGGGTTAATTTGGCTTCTGTACCGATATACTCCAACTGTGAGTAAGGAATGATCGTTGATTCGGCTGTGTTCGCAAACCAATAGGTCATCGATAATTGTTCGGGAGCATAGTTGGTAGTTCTAGCTAATAGATATAGATAGAGGCGGGTTTGCCAATTACTTTGCAACTGATCTGCCGCGATCGCTTTTTGGTGGGTTTTCCAATCAAGAATTTGTGCTTGCCGATCGCCCAAAATCAAAAAGTCGTAAATAGCAGTTAAGACAAAATACTCTTGACCGCGATCGCTATTCTCACTATGATGCAGCGACAAATCGATTTTTATTTCTAAGGTACGCCGATGTTCGCAAAAGCGATCGCCTGCGATCGTGGCTGGTGGTTGGCGCTCAAAGGCATCTAGCCATGCTTGCAACTTAGGATCGCTATTGGCTAAAGCCGATATATCTAGCCCCAACTCTTTTTGCTGCATTAGCAAGTGAAAGTTTGCCCCCAATAGCAAATTTTTTTTGCGCTGCAAGTCGGCATCAGGCAGACTCAACTCCTCCAAAAAACTGTATTGATACTTACGCTGACAAGTTTCCCAAGTATTGAGGTGTCCTTGTGAAATTGAAGTAATAGCGGGAATAGCTGTCATTGCAGATTTGCGTTCTTGTAGTAACATATCGTCAAACGATCGCCATCACCTATGAATACTCTCAGATGAATGCACCGAATGCTCCTGTCATTCCTAACTCTAATTCTTCGATGCGCCGATTTCTAAAAATCGTCAATCTGCGTCCAGATGAAGCTGAACGTACATTATTGATGTTTTTATTTTATGGTGCAACATCGATTGGAGCAGTGTGGCTTGAGTATTCTAGCTCGACCCTATTTCTGGAAGCCTATACAGCCGAAAAACTAACTTGGGTATATATTGCTACAGCTTTTGTGGTGACAGCTTTTGGCGTATTTTACTCATGGTTACAAAAGCTTTTTCCTTTGCGGTGGGTCATGCTAGGCATATCCTGTCTGCTTGCCTTGCCATTGCCCTTTGCTTGGTTCGGACTGATCCAAAAAGGCACATTCTTTTATATGGCGGCGGTGTTTGGGATTCGCCTCTGGGTCGAAGGCATTTACGTACTCAGTAATATTAACAATGATATTGCCGCGAACCAGCTATTTAATATTCGCGAAATCAAACGAGCCTTTCCTTTAATTAGTACGGGGATTATTGTTGCTGAAATTGTCGGCGGGTTTTCCTATCCGTTTTTAGTAGCTTGGGGAGGTGGAGCCGTAAATATGACCCTTGCTACTTGCCTCATGTTATTTATCGGTTCCTGCGTACTTTTTTATCTAAGTACCCGCTATAAACAAGCATTTCCAAATTCGGTCTATAACAGTGAAGAAGATCGAGAAATGTCCACCCGAGCCTTAAAGGGTAACATTCTCAAATATGTCTGGCTCCTATTTGGATTTTTTATTGCGGCGCAAGTTTTATTTTTTATGATCGAGTTCCAGTATCAATCCCAACTGGAAATTCATCTCAAAACTGAGGAAGCGATCGGTAGCTTTCTGGGGATTTTTGGCGGAATTATGGGGGTATTCAAGCTTGCCTTGCAGCTTTTTGGTTCTAGTCGGATTATTGAAAGGATTGGCGTATTTTTGGCAGTATTAATGCCTCCCGTCGGCATTATCATCACAGGTACGATCGCAGGGTTTGCCCCGTTTGGCTTATTGACTGGATTTGTCGTTCTGAAATTCTTTGATGAACTATTTCGCTTTACGATTGTGGCGGCGACTGCCCCAACACTATTTCAGGCGGTACCCGATCTATTCCGAAGTCAGATCCAATCCTTTGTCAGAGGTATTGCCGATCCTCTAGCTACAGGTGGCGCAGGGGTTTTGATCTGGGTTGTCAGTGAAATCTTCAGACGCAATAACATCGGAGCGGATGTTTCGGCGCATTGGTTTGCTGGCGTAATCGTTGTTGTAGCAATGATCTGGGTCGCTATTATTTGGTTGCTCAGGCGTGGATATCTGGAGCTTTTGATTCAGAGTGTTGAGCGCGGACAATTGAGTTTATCGACTGTGGATACTCGCGAACTGCGCCGCGCGGTATCGGAATCAATGTCAAGAGCGGAGACCCAAACCGAGCAATCAGTCTGCATCGAGCTTCTAACACAAATTGCGCCACAGGCGGTCAATGAGTCCCTTGCGCCAATCCTGTTACAAATGAATCCAGACTTACAGGCTCAGAGCATTGCCGCAATGTTGGAAAATCCTGAGTCGCGATATCTACCATATATCCATGAGGTAATGCAGTCTCATCACGCTTCGCCTCAAGTTCAGGCTTTATGTTTGCGTTATGTATTGTTAGCAGACGAACAGAATCGCGATATTGATGGTCTGAGGAAGTATTTGGGACCAGAGCAAAATCCGATTATTCGTGGGACTGCCGTCGCTTTAATGATGCGGTTAGGGGCTTCTTCGCAGGTTGCCGAAGCGACGAATACTCTGCGCCACATGATTACGAGTCCCTCTCAGCCTGAGCGGGTATTGGGCTGTCGTGCCTTAGCCGAAGCTGCTTTTATGCAGTCATTGCGATTCTACGTACCGCAATTATTACAGGATCCCTCGATCGAGGTACGCTGCGCTTTGCTAAAAGCGATCGCCGCTACCCGTGCTAGCGAATATTTCCCATCGATCATTCGCGGATTGCATTACAAAGCAACACGCAAAGCCGCCCATGATGCCTTAGTAACCCTTGGCGATGATGCGATCGCGCCCTTGTTAGAGTTAACTACCAGCGATCGCAGTCCTGATAATGTCCGCATTCATGCATGGGATATTCTTGGGGAAATTGGCTCGCAGGGATCGATCTCAGTTCTTGCGAATAATCTATTAACGTCTTGGGGCAAGCACCGTCGGCAAATACTGCGCACTTTAATTCGTATTCCGCAGGAACAAGGTATTGAAGCGATCTTAGAGCTAGTGGGACGGAGTGGCATTGAGAAACTAGTCGTTCAAGAACTGGGCGTAATGACTGAGGCTTGGGCAGGAGTTGTAGATTTATCAATCGATAAAGTTGCCTGTACCGAAACGGGACTACTGTTAGATTCCCTGCAAAATGAAGCGATCAATAGCCTAGAGCGAATTTTTCTGTTGATGAAATTACTTTATTCAGGCTCGGCGATTCAAGCCGCATCCTTTAATATTTTGTCGGACTCTAAGAGCAGTCTGGCTCGTGGCATGGAGATCTTAGATAATACGGTGGACTTGAGTGTTAAGCAGATTATCCTATCAGTAGTTGATAATCGCTCTATTCCTGATAAGTTAAATATTCTGGCTACGCTCCATCCCTATAAGCCCCTATCCCCAATTAACCGATTGCAACAGCTAGTAGAATTGCGTTATTGTCTTTCTGACTGGACGTTAGCTTGCTGTTTTCATGTGGCTCGTACACAATGGTGGAGTTTGACTGCGGAAACAATGCTGAAATGTTTAGAACATTCTACGGGCTTTGTTAGGGAAGCCGTAATTGCTTATTTGCAGGTGGCTTCACCGCGATCGCTAATGAAAGTGTTGCCCAGATTGTTAAAGGATCGGGATTCTCTAGTCCTTGCCCAGTCGCGAGCAATTTACTATTACTTTCAAAATAATGGGAAAAACATCCTAAATCTAAGTAATAATTTGCATGAGAGCAAAGATATAGATACTGAGATAAAAGCCAGAATGATTGGCAAACCAAATGGGTATGGGGAGTCTTAGGCGATGTTAACCAGTATTGATCGGTTGTTATTGGTGCGAGGAGTTCCGATTTTCAAGGAATTGCGTGATGAATTCTTGGTTCGTCTCGCGTCAATTATGAATGAGGTTTCCTATCCAGCGGATAAAACGATCTTTGCTCAGGGGCAAGAAGGGCGATCGCTGTATATTGTCGTAGCTGGACGAGTGCGGGTACACCTTGGAGATAAAGATCTGGCAATTCTGGATAAGGGCAGTTGCTTTGGGGAAATGTCATTATTTGATGCCGAACCGCGTTCGGCTTCGGTTACAGCCATTGCTGGATGTGATTGTTTGGTGCTAACGCAACAACAACTTTATGAAGCGATCGATGAGACTCCCGATATCGCTGTAAATATTATTCGCTTATTATCGCGACGCATCCGTAGCCAAAATGCACAACTTAACGAGTTACAGGCTTCTAATCAATAACTAATACCAATTCACTGAAGTGAGCCAACACTTTCGTGAATTGGTATAAGATTTTGAGATTCTCAAAATGGCGTTGCCATTTTGGGAATTGGTATAGCGTAAGTTCAGGTTAAGCTGGCAAACCCTTTCTCAAATCTCGTTTCAAATTATTCCGAAATCACGTTAACTAAAGGGACTATAGCTATATATCTAAGCGATATTTAAGCGCATCTAGCTAATTACTAATGTCAAGTACATTTGCTACAGACACAAAATCATTTATGCTTAATATGGTAGTTATAGAAGATATTGCAGACCAATTTAAAGAATGCTTTTCTAACTTCAGAGAAAAGTATGTTTTTGGGATAAGTCAATTGTTAGTGTGGTTGGCATAGTTTTATTGGAATTGCATATATTAAGTTACTATAATTTTTATTATAATTTTTATTGTGATTTTCAAAGAAAGAAGTGATAAGAGGTTAATTTAAAAATTGGAACTTATTAACTTTTAATGCAAATGCTAATGCTCTGAAATCTATTTTGTCTGATTTTAATCTTTAGTTATTTATTCCTTCACAAAGCCTTTAAGTATGTAAGTTTATAAGCTTAGGGACTTACTATTAATTAAGGTCAATGCTGTTTAATAAAATATCTCCTAGCAAAATATCTCTTAGTAAAAGATCTCCTAGCAAAATATCCTTTAGCAAAATATCTTTTAGCTAATATTACTAATACACAGTATTATAATTTTGATACCATGATTATCTGTAAACCATCTATAAAAATTGTAAAAAAGATTGCAAAGCCATATAGATAATCATTTAAACAGTTTACTTCTCACTTTAAAGACAGGAAAATCATTAATTTCATGCCTTACGATATTAGACAGCAATCATCTATATACGAAATTCGTGATGAAATTCAAGTTTTACTTGCATATCAACCTCAAGTATTTGAATTTAGTCTGGAAGGTATAGAATGCTTGACCCTTAAAGAAATAGGGGTTTTACTGTTTGCGCAAAGACTTGCCAAAGAATACGGAACAAAAATAGAGCTTGGTAGTCCTAAAAAGGAAAGGATGAGGGAAAATATCTAGATGGTTGTTACAGATTAAAGCAATGTCAGAGTCAAGTCCATCAAGTCCATCATGTCCATCCTGCCAGTCCGTATCAGTGGTTAAAAACGGTAGTACTCGGCATGG
>NZ_ALWB01000276.1 GCF_000332215.1 Pseudanabaena biceps PCC 7429 | reverse complement strand
AAGCAACGCTTTCAAAAATTTCCTTGGTTTGGGTTTGAGCGCGAAGCGCTGTAATTGCGCCTAGCTACTTATCAAACATTCCTGCAATTGCTGCTGAAGCATTTGAGCATCAAGATTTCTGCCAATGAAAACTAATTGATTGGTAGCAGCTTCCCTACGATGGTCATAATTTAACTCGTAGCGCTTGCCACTTAACTGAAAGATAAAATGGCAAGCTTCTGTGGCAAAACTGAGAATGCCTTTAGCCCTGAATACATCAACGGGCATTACTTTATCGAGGAAATAGGTGAACTTATCCAAATCAAATCGGCGATCGCTTTGAAAAGAGACTGAGATAAATCCATCATTGGCTAAATGGTCAGAATGATGATGTTCATGGTGATGATGTTCGTGATGTTCGTGGTGATGATGTTCGTGGTGATGATGTTCATGCTCTTCTTGCTGATAAGCGTCGGTACTTGTTAGTTCCACATCTAAAATCAAAGGCAATGGAACTTCACCATGTTGCGATCGCAGTATCCTCGCTTTGGGCTTGGTCTGGCGAAGATATGCCTCCAACAGATCGACCTGCGCCTCTGGCACTAAATCTGTTTTGTTGAGCAAGATAATATCGCCGTACTGCACTTGACTCCGTGCAGCTTCACTGCCAAAATGCTCGGCAGTAAATGTCTCCGCATCAATTACGGTGAGGATGGAATCGAGGCGCGTGAGATGCTTTAGTTCTGTGCCCAAAAAAGTCAAAGCGATCGGCAGAGGATCGGCAACTCCCGTCGTTTCAATCACCATATAATCAATCCGATCTTCCCGTTCCAAAATGTTATACACAGCATCAAGCAAGCCGTCATTAATCGTGCAGCAGATACAGCCATTGCTTAGCTCCATCATGCCATCTTCAATATTGACAAGTAGCTGACCATCAATATTAATGTCTCCAAATTCATTCACCAAAACCGCGACTTTTAAATCTTGACGATTCTTGAGGATTTGATTGAGGAGGGTCGTTTTCCCACTCCCTAAGAACCCCGTGACAATCGTCACAGGCATTCCCCGTTTGGGAATATCGATTTGAGGAGTTTGCATGATTTTTTAGGGATTATTTTTTGAGTTGACTTATGAAGGGTTTATGGTTAGCATTTACATGCTGAATGATAATGATTATCGTTCTTATAAGCATACCCTTCTTAGAAACTATGTCAACGAACTTTTTCACAAAACCTCAACCTTGGAAAAGTATTTTTTTCTCGGTTGTAGCAGCCTCTGCTAGCTATTTTTGTTTGGGGCTGAGTGCCGTTATGGCGCAGGCTAGCAAGCCTAAAGTTGTGGCTACGACAAGTGTGCTTTGTGATGTCACCAAGCAAATTGCTCAAGATACGGTCGATTTGACTTGTCTCATTGATGCTGGTTCTGATCCCCATGAATACAAGCCTAAACCTGCCGATCGCCAAGCGATCGCCCATGCAAATTTGGTTCTCTATGCTGGTTATGACTTTGAGCCTGACATCATTAAAATGATTAATGCAACGAATAATAACTTCACTAAAATTGCGGTAAACGAGCTTGCAGTGCCGATGCCACAACAATTTGAAGATGACGGAAAGACTGTCAACGATCCCCATGTGTTCCATTCAGCACGCAATGGATCGAGAATTGCGGAAATTGTAGGCGCGAGTCTTAATCAGATCCAGCCGAGTCAAGAGACGCTATACAAAGCTAATACCAAGAAACTGAGTGATGAACTGCTTCGCCTTGATAGTTGGATCAAAGACCAAGTTGCAACCATTCCTCCTAACCAGCGCAAATTGGTAACAACCCACGATGCTTTTGGCTACTATTCTAAAGCCTATGGTATTCCAGTATCAGGCGCATTACAGGGAGTCAGCACCGAAGAACAAGCAACGCCAAAGCGCGTATCGGATCTGGTTAGTTCCATCAAAAAAGAAGGTGTTCCAATTATTTTTGCCGAACTGACGATCAATCCTAAATTGATTAACGCCGTAGCAAGAGAGGCTAATGTCAAAGTAGCGGAACATCCGTTATATGCTGATGGGTTGGGCGAAATAGGATCGGATGGTGACACCTATCAAAAGTTTTTCATAGCAAATACAAAAACTATTGTGGAAGGCTTGGGCGGCAAATTTACACCGTTTAAGTAGTTCAGCATAATTAAAAAACAAAACCAGAGAGCGTACCGTCCGCGTAGCGGGCGATACGCTCTTCTAGGTTTTAAGTTTACTCATGCTTAACTACTTACAAAGTAATAAGCAGCGGTACTTGTTATAGTAACTCAGAATCTAAAAGATGAGTGGCGGCGCTTCGCGCCACCACTCATCTTTAGGTTTTTTATTTGCTATATTTTGGTAAGATTTTCCAGATCACAACGATTGTCCCCACCCCACTTTGGGTTGGCAATAGATTAAGATATCTTACAAAAGAACCTTGCTTTACTTTGTAAATTAAGCCACCGCCATAATCAGACATTTGAGAGATTTCAAATTTGTGATTTTGAAGTTGAGATGCAAAGAAATTACTAAATAATTGTTCGGGATTCTTGTCTAAAATGACAACGAAATTACCATCAAAACCAAATTGAGGTTTTTCAATGTCATAACTATTGCGATCTTTTACGGATTTAGCATAAAACTTTTCTGGTTGCGCAAAATAAAATTCAGGAATCGCAATTCTTTGCGCACCTAATTCACTTAAGTGTTTGAGGACAATATCAAAATCCGTTTCGGCTTTACTAGCTACAACCAAGGATTGCAAATTCTCCAGATCCAGTGGTTTACTAGCAAGGACGATCGCCGTTCCCTTTCCCTCACGAACTATTAAATTGAGAAATTTGCTCAGTCCACCTTTAAATATTTGATAAACTTTTCGAGTTGAATCGCTAGATAAAGTTTTTATTTCATAGTCTCTAGCGGGTAATTCTTTTTCAAAATACAAAGCTACAACATCTTGGCGATCGCTTGTTTGCTGACTTGCTAAATCCTCTTGTCCTTGGAGTAACCCAAAGGAGCCAGTTTCCGCATTAGGGTATTGGGGAAAATCGACAAATGGATCTTTCAATACATCTTGAGAGGATGCTTTAGTTTCTGAACTTTGATTTTCTGACCCGACCTGTGTTACTAGATGTTCCTTTGTGATGGCTTTAGATATGGGCTGCTCTTGCGGTAATTCTTGTTTAGGCAAAGAAGCATTTAAGAAGTTATTTCTAGAAATATGTAAATAATTCTGGGAAACTGGTTGTGGATTTGATGCTGAAGTTTTGTCAATTAGTGAGAGAGATTGAGAATTAATATAAGGAGAGGATTTAAGAGAATTAACTGGCGTAGATGGTAATTCTATAACTCTAATTTTCTGTGATTCTGACCGATCTATCACATGGGTTTCATCAGTTTTTTGTTTGAGCATGTTCGGTAACAATAGCAGAGTAAGATGAAGTCCTAAGGAAGCTAACAACATCCAAGTCCATAATGGGAAAAAGAAATCTTCTCTTTCTTCATTATTAAAAAGATTATTAAAAAGTTTGAATTGGCTCATACTACTAGCAACCTACTAGCAACAGTTTTGCTTAGGACATAAAAGCGAAAAGATGAGTGGTAGCGCGAAGCGCTACCACTCATCTTTTCGCTTTTGCTTTGCTCTTGTTATCAAGATTTTGATCGTATTGCATTATTTGCATTATACATTAATAACGATAATCATTATCAAAATAAATAGTTTGGCATAACTGATCCCAATTCCCAAAATGGCAACGCCATTTTGGGAATCTCAAAACCTTACTGGGTTTGGTGTTTAATTCATGAAAGTGTGACAACACTTTTGTGAATTGGTATTACGTTGCTATGCTTGCCTACCTAATTCTGAAATGAAATATTGATCGCAAATGTCGATCGCAAGTCTTGCGCTGACAACTTCTTTGTTTTCTTTGATGCGAAATACTAAATTTACAGTTAATATAATTTTCAAGAAACTTTTGAGGTGAAGATGTTTGCATTCCCAATACATATAGCCATGCATATTCCCGATGGCTACCTTAGTCTCCCTGTCAGCTTAGCCACTGGCGCGATCGCGATCGCCTTAATTGCCCTCTCGCTCAATCGAGTGCAATCGGAATACAAAGAACGGACAGTTCCGTTAATGGGAGTTTGTGCCGCTTTTATTTTTGCTACGCAAATGGTTAATTTCCCGATTGTGGGTGGAACCTCTGGGCATCTGCTGGGGGGTACTCTGGCGGGGATTTTACTAGGTCCTTGGGCAGGTTCGCTGGTGATGTCGGTCGTTTTTATTGTGCAATCCGTTATGTTTCAGGATGGCGGTTTGACCGCATTAGGCGCAAACATCGCAAACATGGGCTTAATTGGAACTTTTGCTGGTTATTACCTTTATCGGGCGATTCGGGCTTTAGTCGGTCAAAATACTTGGCTGGGTATGAGTTTGGGCACGGCGATCGCTTCATGGACTAGTGTGGTGGTAGCGGCGACAGTTTGTGCGGTGGAGTTGGCTCTATCAGATACCATTCCCTTAGCTTTAGGGCTATCAGCGATGCTATCGTGGCATTTCATGATTGGTATTGGGGAAGCATTTATTACTCTAGCGATAACCAGTTTTCTCTGGCGTACTCGTCCTGATTTGATCTACGATTCTCCAAATGCTGCCGTCAGTAAAATTGATGATTGATTATAGAAGTCCGAAGCGCAAGCCAAGTAAAGAAAATGAATAAAAATCGTATTGTTGTATTTGCAGGATTAGCCTTAGCTTTAAGTATTGCTGCATTTCTATCTCCTTTTGCTAGTAAAGATCCCGATGGACTAGATCGGGCTTCCAAGGATTTAAAATTTGAAGAAAAAGCGGCTACCGAACCAACCACGAAACAACTTCCATTTTCCCAAATCTTTTCAGAATATTCCTTTAAAGCTATTACTGACGAAAAGGTATCCACTGCTCTAGCAGGTGTTACGGGTACGTTAGTAGTATTTGGTCTTGCTTGGGGAATCGGCAAACTAACGGTACGAAATTCTACTCCTAAAGAATAACTAAAGAATAAAAGGAATAATGGAAAAGAATTGTGGCAATCTAAAACTCAAAAGATGAGTGGCGGTGCTCCGCGTCGCCACTCATCTTTTGAGTTTTATTTGAGTTTTATTTCTAAGCAAAACTTTCATTGCTATAGCCCTATCTATAAATGCCTACACTAAATGCCTACACTATGCTGTTACATATCCCGCTCATCGAAGTAAGCGATCGCTCGTTACAATCATCTGGCGATCGCTTAAATATGTGGAATAGTCTAGCTGTTCATACGCGCTTGCTTTGCATATTTCTCTTAGTTTTTGCGATCGCGCTCACGCCGATCGGTCGATGGTGGACTTGGGCAATCTATGGAATTGCGATTTTACCGATTCTCTATTGGAGTAAAGTTAATTTAGGAATACTCGTCAAACGCATGGCGATCGAGTCGGTATTTATCGGTGTGATCCTATTAGGAACTCTATTTCGTAGTGGGGGAGAAACTCTTTGGCAATGGGGATGGTTGCAGATTACAACTAAGGGTTTGGTGATATTAGGAAGCGTAAGTATCAAAGCATTTTTATCGTTGCTTCTCTTGAATATTCTCACCCTCAGCATTTCTATTCCCTCGTTGCTACAAGCTTTAGTAACTCTAAAAATGCCGCCGCTTTTAGTAAGCATCCTCGCTTCAATGTATCGCTATATCAGTGTTTTGAGTAATGAGTTTAAGGCTATGCGCCGCGCTGCCACAGCCCGTAATTTTTCAACCCGCAATATTTACAATCGCCATCGTCCTGATCGCGCTTGGCAGCGTCAGATATTAGGTAATATGCTCGGAGTGTTATTTGTGCGTACCTATGATCGTGGCGATCGCATCTATCAGGCAATGTTGGCAAGAGGCTACCAAGGTATACCCGTGATCATCGCGTCAAACGATGGGGGCTGGCGCGATCATTGGGCTTTGGGCTGTATGGTTTTGATCATCCTATTGGGGCAAGTAAGTAACTAGGTAAGTAAGTAGCTGGGCATAATTAATTACAAACCAAACCCCGTAAAGTTGCGCCCCGTAGGGGCGCAA
>NZ_ALWB01000275.1 GCF_000332215.1 Pseudanabaena biceps PCC 7429 | reverse complement strand
ACCAAACCCAGTAAGAGTTTTCAAAGCTCAAAATGGCTACGCCATTTTGAGCTTTGGTATAAGGATAAACGACACTTCGTGCCGCCAATCCTTACCGTATAAATTCTTTCCTTTTTAAGACGACCATTCTTTAGAGTGGGAAAGGGAGCATGGACATGTATGAACATGTTAAAATCTAACTGAGTCATAATTTAAAGAAGTCATGAGGACAGTCCCCTCGGTGCAGCAATATCCGATCTTCGGCTCTGAAATCAAATGTCCCCATTGTCGGCAAATTATTCCTGCTTTAATTTTGACTGACACCTATCTTTGTCCTAGACATGGAGCCTTTGAGGTCGATCGCAACTGCAAAGATCTCGTCCATTTGCAATCTGATCGCCAATGGAGACTATGGAACGATGAATGGTATCGACAACATATTCATCCTGATGGCATCCGTTTTGAAATCCATGAATGTATTGATCGGCTTTACACTCAAGGCTATCGTGCCCTTAAGGTGACCATCGCCCAACGCTATACAAATCTAGTAATTCCTTACCTCGAAACTACCGCGATCGGTTCTAATATTCAAAAACTCTATGGATTAAACGTAGAATTTAGCCCTCCCGAAGAGCAGGAAGCCCGTTGGGGAATCATCAATTTTGAGATCGAAAAAGAGTTAGGCACGCCCAAAGGCTATCCCTATTTCCGTTCGTTTTAAGGAATAGCTACTTTCTTGGCTGGGAAGAGAGTAAGTAGCTAGGTGTAATTAAATATAAAATACAAAACCCTGTAGCGTGCGCTACAGGGTTGGATTCTGGGCTTTAATTATGCCCAGCTACTTACTGGCAAATTTATACTGGCAAATTTATACTGGCAAATTTATTTTGTTGTGGTCTTGCGCCAAGTCTGCCAGCCCTCCCAGCGTCCACCCCAACCAGCCCTTAGTTTCTGGCTCGCAATATTGCCATCTTTCGGCAAAAACCTCAACCATTGCAATAAGCCAAAAGCTTCGGATGTGCCGATCGCGATCGCCCAGACTGCAAAAACGAATCGGTGCAGGGGTGACAGATATTCCAACAGGGCAACCGTCTCATTATGGACAGCATTGACTGAGGCTTGAGAGTTAAAGGCATGGCGCTGATCCTCATCAAAGCGTTGCGCGGGAAAGTGATCGACCGCGATTTGCGGATCGTAAATTAATTTCCAACCTTGTTTTTTCATCGCTAATGAAAAAGCCAGTTCAAAATGCACCTGTGCGCCCGATCCCCGCATCCTGTGATCGAAATGTAAATCAGCGATCGCCTGACGACGAAAGCTCATGTTTACCCCCTTGAGGACATCGACTTCACGCCCTGCACCACTCCCTATGTGATGGTTGCCAATCACCCGACCAAACCATTGCACCTTACCGACTACCGCTCTCGCTCCATCCTCCAGCTTTGTGCCGTAATATACCCAATCTCGACCACCAACCCCGCCAATCTTTTCGTCAGCTAGATAGTAAGCTTCTATCCTCTGCAACCAATCTGGATGGGGAGCCGCATCATCATCAGTAAACGCAACAATATCGCCCCTTGACGCATCAAGCCCAATATTCATCGCGGCGATTACGCCCGTCACGGTTACTGTCGCCGTATGCAAAGGCAATGCCTCGCGATCATAGCTTTCCAGAAATTGCCAAGTTTCGTGATCGGTATCGCGGACAATCACCCATACCTCATCTACAGGACGATTTTGCAATTTCAAAGCTGTCAAGCATCGCGCTAGGTCTTGAGGACGTAGATAGGTTGGCACAACTACAGTTATCTTCATAGAAATATTTTCCAGAAATTAGTTATGAAATTAGGGATTTTAGGTTAATCACAATCCTAAATGAGACAGTGCGAAGAATTAGACGTTGCGGCGCGAAGCGCCGCAACGTCTAATTCTTCACTGGGAAGGGAGTAACATTATTTAATAGCCTCTTCATAGGCGGCAACCGTGCTTAAAGTCATGGATTCTAGAGTGAATTTTTGCGCTGTAAATTTCAGCGTATTTTCCACCATACGCGATCGCAAATCAGGATTTTCTGATAATTGGAGCAATCGCGATGACAGCATCTCGAAATCGTTAAAAGGAATGATAAAGCCATTTACCCCATCATCGATTTGATCGTAAGCACCCGCAGCAGGTGTTCTGATGGGTACGACTCCGCAAGCCATTGATTCCACAATTACGAGAGGAAATCCCTCCGCTTGACTCGGCAAAACAATCACATCGGCAGCCCAATAGACTTGGCGAGGTTCGGTTACATAACCAAGGAACAGAAATCTTTGTTGATTTTTAGCATTGGCTAAGGCATAAGCTTCTATTTCTTCCCGCTGATCTCCCGAACCCGCAAACAGACATTTACAGTTAGATTGAGGGTTGCGTGCCACAATTTGATTCACCGCATCGATCAGTAGTTTATGCCCTTTATCCCATTGGGTTCTCCCAACCAAAGCGATCGCAAAATCCTGCTCAGACAGATTAAACTTCTCCCTTGATTGTCGCCGCTCTTCAGCATTTGGCACATGGAAATATTGAGTATTAATACCGTTAAAAACTTTCTTTATTTGCGATTTAGCAATACCAATGTCCTCTATCAACCATTGCTCGATATCCGATGAAATTGCAATAAAGGTATGGGGTGCAAAAAATCTAAGATACTGTTTGAGAACAGCTCTTTTGAATCTCGCCCTTTGACCTTCGGGATGGCTATCAGCAACTTTACCTGAATTGGCTGACTTAAGAAGGTGCGAGGTGGCAATACAATTAACATTCGTAAATATTTTTGCGATCGCTGCTACAAATAGCATTGAGTAGCCGTGAGCGTGAAAAACTTGAATTTCCAATCGCTTCACCGCATCTAAAATTTGTGAAACTGTCGCCCAAGATGGAAGCGATCGGTTGAAATCATCAATAACTATCCATTCCTCCGATAGTTCCTTGAGCGACTCAAAACGTTTTAGAGAAGATGAATCAAAACTTACCTTCCCAGTGATCAAAACCACTTTCCATCCTAAATTCTTGAGACCTCGCATTAAAGTCTCACAGTGGGAAGCAATTCCATCGTTGCAATCAACTCGGCTGAGGAGAAAACCGACATGTTTTGGGGAGTTCACAGGTAAAATTCACCTCGATCTAAAATATCCAAACATTACCATCAAAACGATTTGATTTTTTTCTTTGTTTTATTTACATCTCGCTCAGCATAATCATTACTACCGCAATTTAAAAATTTTGCTAACATCGGAATGATTATCCAAGTTTTAGATGCAATCTACCATGATTAAATAACATATTAAATAACAAATATGAGCGATCGTCCTAGCTTCTCATCCCCTCTTTTAAATCCCAGTCAAGACTTTAGTTCTAAAAACACATCAGAGGCATGGTTGGCGGTAATCATCTTTTCCCTCACCACAATACTTTTAATTTCCATTGGCAGCGTTGGCAGCAAAATCCTCAATATTGCCTTTCCTTTCGGTTCATTAGTTGTAGGGTGGTTCTTATATTTTCGATATCCCAACTTTTACATTGGTTTTATGTGGAGTTGTATGTTTATAACTCCACTAGTGCGGCGATTGTCAGATTTTCGGGCGGGTGCTTTTACGGATTCCAATCCCATCCTTTTAGCTCCAACCTTAATTATTCTCATTTCATTTCATACTATGTATTTTAACTTGCCTAAAGCAAGGGAACAGGGAACAGCTCCTTTTGCCTTAGCTCTAGCAAGTGTTGTATATGCTTATTTAATAGGGGTGCTTAATCCAGCAACTTCTTTTATTAAGGCAAGTTTAGCATTTTCAGGATGGATAACCCCGATCATATTCGGCTACCATTTGTTCGTAAATTGGCAGAGATATCCTGAGTACAGTCAAACTATTAAACGGGTTTTTTTATGGGGATGCCTGATTTTAGGACTATATGGAATCTATCAGTATGTCGTTGCACCTGAGTGGGATCGATTATGGCTAGTAGGTTCTAAGATGGATTCTAGTGCTGGAAAGCCCGAACCTTTTGGGATGCGTGTATGGAGCACTCTTAATTCTCCTGGACCTTTCGCCGATATGATTACCAGTAGTCTATTAGTTGTCTTTAGTTGTAAAGGTGGATTAGTCGTTCCCGCCGCAGGAGCAGGAATCCTATCCCTACTACTGAGTGCAGTACGAACGGGATGGTTAGGTTGGTTTGGAGGATTGATTTTGTTCAGTTCTTCACTCAAGCCAAAGCAGCAGTTGCGTTTGGTATTAACTGTTGTGGTGTTGTTAGTATGCATTATTCCTCTGAGTACCATGGAACCCTTTGCAGGAACAATCGCCACAAGGTTCTCAACGTTGGGAGATTTACAAAATGATACCAGTGCTTCAATCAGACAAAATATTTACAAGGATTTCTTTGAGAATGGAATATTCAACTTTATGGGAGATGGAATTGGGGTTAACGATACTGTAGATGCGGGAATTTTATCCTTGATTCTAGATTTAGGATGGATCGGCGCTTTGCCCTATACAGGTTCAATTTTACTATGTGCGATTACTTTATTTAAAAATTTAGGAAAGTATCGTAACGACTTATTTATTACCACTTGTTGTTCCGTACTGGTAAAATCATTTGCATTCTTTCTCGCTACTAGGGTTACGGCTGGAATTCATGGTCTCCTTATATGGAGTTTTATTGGTATTGGTCTGGCGGGACAGCGATATTGGAATCACCAGCAAAGCCTACAATTCAATGAATTACTTAAGGGAAAAGAGATTTAAGGAATATCAATATATCAATGAATATCAATGAAAATCTGTATCGTAACGCCTTATATAATAAAAAGTGACGGGCAAGGTCGAGCGAATTACGAGCTTGTTTTAGAGGCAATTCGCTGCAATCACCAACTTAGTTTGGTGAGCAGAAAAATAGAACTTGATTTATTGGACAACCCTCTCATTGAATGTGTGAGTCTGCCTGTTGATCGATTCCCGACTGAGTTATTGCGGGGGATGGTATTCGCCCGAAAAAGTGCTGATTGGTTACGATCGCATCGCCATAAATTTGATGTGGTTTTAGCCTGCGGAGCAGTAACTGCCGCTGCTAGCGATGTGAATGTCATCCATTTTGTGCATAGTGCTTGGTTGCGATCGCCCACCCATACTTGGAAAATTCGCCAAGATATCTATGGCGCTTATCAATGGTTGTTTTCGGCGTTAAATTCTCGGTGGGAAAAACAATCTTTGCAGCAAACCAAAATAGTGGTGGCAGTATCTGACAATATTCAACGGGAATTAATTGACATCGGGATTTCTCCTGCTCAGATTCGTGTAATTTATAATGGCGTGGATCTAGAAGAATTTATGCCAAAATCGGAAACTCGCGATCGCTTTGGATTGCCCGATCGAGTTAATTTGGCGCTATTTGCGGGAGATATTAGAACCAATCGCAAGAATTTAGATACGGTGCTCAAGGCGCTAGTCAATGTGCCTAATTTACATTTAGCCGTAGTCGGCAATACGGAAAGAAGCCCCTATCCAGAACTTGCCAGACAATTAGGGGTAAGCGATCGCGTTCACTTCTTGGGCTATCGTCGCGATGTGGCAAAAATCATGCAAGCCGTTGACTTTTTTGTGTTTCCATCGCGTTACGAACCTTTTGGGATGGTCGTAAGTGAGGCGATGGCTTCAGGGCTTCCCGTAATTACTACTGCTGTATCAGGGGTGGCGGCAATTATTACGAATGAATGCGGCATAATTCTGGACGATCCAGAGGATGCGCAAGTTTTAAGCCAAGCGATGACTGAGTTAAGCATTAATGGCGATCTGAGGGCAAGAATGGGTAAATCAGCACGCGCGATCGCCGAACAGCACAGTTGGAGAAGTAAAGCCCAACAATATCTCCATTTATTTACAGAATTGGCAAAGAATCCATAATCACACCCAATAGAGAGTTGCGGCGCGAAGCGCCG
>NZ_ALWB01000274.1 GCF_000332215.1 Pseudanabaena biceps PCC 7429 | reverse complement strand
TTAAAACCCAGAATCAAAACCTGTAGCGCACGCTGCGCGTGCGCTACAGGTTTTGGGGTTTTATATTTTGTTGCTGATAGGCTAACTTAGCAGTATGTTCATCAATAAGAACAGCTTCACCAAACTTAACAGTAGCCCCATGACCAATGCCAACCTCCCCCGCCGTGAAAGTTTAGTCAATCGCTTAATTTTTGGGCTGACCACTAGCATTTCCCTGCTAGCCACCGCCGCCTTGATCCTGCTGCTGCATATCCAGCAAGGCACGCCCGAATTAGAAGCATTTACAACATGGTTGGCGATCGTCGTGCTTTCGACGGGACTAGGTTCGGGGTTATTCGTTGCCATTTCGATCATTCGCAGCATCCAGCCACCCCTCCTCGAACTTGCCGAAGCCGCCGAAGAACTATCAACGGGCAATCTATCAGCGCGATCGCAATTAAATCGCGCCGATGAAATTGGCGAATTTGCCAAGGTATTTAACCGCATGGCTACGCATCTGGAAACCAAAACCGCCACCCTAGAAGCACGCGATATCCAATTTGCCCTGCAATCCCTCGATCGCGTTTTAGTTAATACCACCGATCAATACAAACTCATCAAGTCCAGCCTCGAAGAAATTTGCAAACTTACGGGGGCGCAACTCGGCAGTATCTACCTTTGGGAAACCTCCAGCGCTCGCCCCGATGGATGCCTAGTACTGGCGGCGGAATGGGGATATAAAACCAGCCAAGCGCTCACCGAAATTACCCTAGGCGAAGGAATTATCGGTCAAGCGGGACAGTTAGAAGAAGCGATTATCTGGGAAGGCGATCGACTCAAAGGACAAACCCTTGTTTACCGCACTCCCGTAGGCGACCTGTTACCCCAAAGTTTGTCAGCCTACCCGCTCATGCTGCGGAGTAGCCTCGTTGGCGTGCTGTTTTTAGGCAGTCTTACCCCCCTATCCGATCGCGGTCGAAATATCCTGCAATCCATCGGTCGCCGCCTCGCCACCGCGATCAGTAACGCGCAAAGTATTGAGATGATCGCCCGCCAGCGAGAAGAACTAACTACCGTATTTGAGCAGCTTGCCGATGGCGTATTGCTCAGTGATCCTGCGGGAAGGATTCTCAAAATCAACTCCGCAGGACGGAAGATCCTCAGCTTTAATGCTTTAAGTTCTCCCAATGGCGTTCCCGCTTCGCCCGTAATTGCCAAGTCGATGGAAGAGATTGTCAAGCAGTTTGATATTAGACATCAGGATGGGGAGCCTGTAGACCTCGCTAACCTAGTCGTCTTTCGGGCCATGTCTACAGGGGAGGTAGTAGAAGATCAAGTGGTTTTGCGTCCCCCTGAAGGCAATGAAATCATTCTCAGTACCAAGGCAGCCCCATTGGTGGGAACTGAATCGGAACTGATCGGAAGTGTGATGATTTTGCGGGATGTCACCGAGCAGCGCTATCGCGATAAGGTGATGCAAGAGACCAACAAAATCATGATCGAGCAGCAGAAACGGATGAGTATTTTGCAGCGACTCACCAACTTGATCAATCAACAGTTACAGGATCTCGATATTCTATTGGAATCGGTGGTGGAAGCTACCTGTGACGCGATTATGTGGGCGGAGATCTGCGTAATTGCCCTCTATAATCCCAAGGAGCAAAAATTGACCCTATCGGCAGTGAAAGGCTTGCCCGACGATTTCCCCCTGCAAGAATCCTTTGATTTAAAGGCCCAGAATCTCATTGCCCAAGTTTTTAAGGAGGGAATTCCCATAGAAGTCAAGGCGGGGGAATCGCACCTAGTCGAATCTTTACCCGTAAAAAGCGCTTTGTGTGTGCCCATCGAGTCCAGCCGCTCTGGTCGTTTGGGCGTATTAGCGATCGGGCATTTTCATTTAGAACGGGCAAGTTCTCGCGAGGATCTCAACCTCTTAGCATCCTTTGGCGTACAGGCGGCGATCGCGATCGGTAACGCACAACTAATCAACCAAATTGAAGCCCAAAACGCTCAATTGCTGGAGGCAACCCAGCTCAAGAGCCAGTTCCTCGCCAATATGAGCCACGAACTGCGAACCCCGATGAATGCAATTATTGGCTTCTCGCAGGTGCTGTTACGTCAGCGGCGCGATGTCCTTTCCTCTAGCCAAATCGATATGGTAGAGCGGATTCTCCGTAATGGTAAAAATTTGTTGGATTTGATAAATGACATTCTCGACCTATCCAAAATCGAAGCAGGGAAAATGGAATCCCATCCAGAGCTATTTAACTTGGACGAACTCATTCATCATACCTGTGAAAGTCTACAACCCTTAGCTACTGTCAAATCTCTTAACTTCATTTTTAAAAATGAGATCGGTACTTGTGCGATCTTTCACGATTCCATTCGCATTAAACAGGTGATTACCAATTTAGTTTCTAATGCGATTAAGTTTACCGATTGCGGTGAAGTAGTTGTGGAACTGAAGTATGCCAATAATTCCGCGTCTATGCCCGAAATTGCATCTAAAGAAATCAAAGAAATCAAAGAAATCAAAGAAATTAAAGAAATGCCTGTAGAGACTAATAATTTATCAGAGGAAATTCCATCTTCTCCCTTTGCGAAATCAAATATTCTCATCTCGGTGAGGGATACAGGTATTGGCATTGAGCCAGAGTTTCAACGTACGATTTTTGAACAATTTCGGCAAGTCGATCAATCCTCTACCCGCAAGCATGGCGGCACTGGTTTAGGACTAGCCATTACGGAGCAATTGGTCATTCTGATGGGTGGAGCGATCTATGTTGAGAGCGTCGTGAATCAAGGTTCTACCTTTACGGTGGAGCTACCCCCACGATTGAGCATTTAGCGTCATCAAGAGCTGTAAGTATAGCAGCCAATCAAGATAGAGAGTTGCGGCGCGAAGCGCTGCAACTCTCTCTAACATTACTGGTTATAATTACAGCCCTTTGCACTCAAATCCAAAGCCAAGCCTTCCCTAGTTACCTTCCACCTGTGTGCGATATTCACTAGCTGACATCGTGCCCTCTAGTTCAGATCCATCTTCAATATTTACCTTTAAAAACCACGAGGCCCCATAGGGATCTTCGGTAATATTTTCTGGCTCGTCCAATAGCGCTGTATTAGATTCAATCACAGTTCCCGTCACAGGCGAATAGAGATCTTCCACCGCTTTGACCGATTCAATCGTACCGAAAGTTTGTCCTTTTTCGACTTTTGTGCCTACCTCTGGCAGATCGAGAAACACAATATCACCGAGCTGGGCGATCGCAAAAGCGGTGATTCCTACGGTGACAACATCATTCTCAACGCGAATATATTCGTGGGAGTTAGTATATTTTAGGTCTTCAGGATATTCAAACATTTTGATACTTTTTGCTTTATTTCTGAATTCTTTGTTTCTGAGTTTCTATTGTAGACAAAATAGTGAAACACACCTCAACAAAGAAATAAGACGGCACTTGTACCGTCTTAGAAACCATTTAAGAATTACTTCCTGCGGTCAAAAACTCTAAGAGATCCCCCTCAATCCCCCTTAAAAAGGGGGAAGAATTTAATTCTCCCCCCTTTTTAAGGGGGGCTGGGGGGATCTATCCAATTCTTAAATGGTTTCTTAAAGCTATTTTCGAGCAAAAGAACCACAATAAACTTTTTGAAAGTGCTGCTTTGCAACACTTTCAAAAAGTTTATTGGTCTGGATTTGAGCGCAAAGCGCTGTATAGCTGTTGCCAAGTTTAAGTTGACTGGCGGCGCGAAGCGCCGCCAGTCAGTTCTTGGGGTTTGATTTTCCTAAGTCAAGTGACTGTAGCTGATCGCTATATTTAGAAAAACATAAACCCCAAAAGATAAGTGGCGGCACAAAGCGCCGCCGCTTATCTTTTGGGGTTTATGTTCTAAGCAAAACTTTCATTACTCCAGTACTAAGTAGCTAGGCATAATTAATTACAGATTCAAACCTGTAAAGTTGCGCCCCGCAGGGGCGCAACTTTACAGGTTTCCGTAATTTATTTTGCACAAGTACTTATAGAGTAATGATTTAGAGCAATGATTAACGTCAGTTCGGGTTAAGCTGGCAAATTTTAAAAGCCCAAAAGTAAAAGCCTTGCATAGCAAGGCTTTTACTTTTGGGCTTTTAAATTTGCCAGCTTAACCCGAACTGGCATTACGTTGCTATAGGCTAAGCTAAAACAAGTTTTCAACAATTTATTAAATATTTAACTTAAAAAATGACCATTACCATTCCTCAAGACGAACAACTTGGAGCAGCGATCGGGGCAATTCCCAGTGGTTTGTTTATTGTCACCTCTCAACAAAATGGCAAAACGGCAACCATGCTGGCTTCATGGGTTCAACAAGCTGGGTTTGCGCCTCCTTCGGTAACAATTATTGTTTCTAAAGGCAGACCCATTGAATCTTTCTTGACCGTTGGCAGTCCGCTGGTTGTCAATATCGCGGAAAAAGGACAAGGTAAAATTATTGGACATTTTGCCAAGGGCTTTGCACCAGATGTCGATCCCTTTGAGGGGATTGAGACAGCAATAGCTCCTAGTGGACAACCCTATCTAACTGATGCGATCGCCTATCTTGATGCGACAGTGACAGGTAGCCTTGATGCTGGAGATCACAATGTCATTCTGGCAACCATCACCGCAGGCGAGCGGCTTAGTGAAGGTGAGCCTGCCATCCATACTCGTAAAAATGGCTTCAAGTACTAATACCAAGTTAAGAAATGGCGTAGCCATTTCTTAACTTAAAAACCCTTACTATGTTTAGTTTTTAATTCACAAAAGTGTTGTCACACTTTCGTGAATTGGCATAAATCCCCAAAAGAGATGAATGGCGGCGTGAAGTGCCGCCATTCATCTCTGGGACTTTGAGCTTTGCGTTGTAAAGATCGAAGAAATTTTCAAAAAGTAGTTGACATTGTTGGCAATGTTTGGCATATTAATAAAGCGCTAAACGCAAAGGCGCACAAAACGCGGGTGTGGCTCAGTGGTAGAGCATCTCCTTGCCAAGGAGAATGTCGTGGGTTCGAATCCCATCACCCGCTTACTGGAAGCAGAGGTTTGTATAGCAAGCCTCTGCTTCTTTGTTTTTAGTGGTCATTTTTTAGTGGTCATTTTTTAGTGGTCATCATTGTTAAAGAGAATAGCTTTTTAGAGAGAATAATCGAGAAATTAGATCCATGCAGCCTAATCTTAAGTTTGATGTCAAAGTTGCCCTATCTCACATCGAGCTACCATCTGCGGAATGGATTGGCTTGCGTGAAGTTAGAGAAATTAATACGACTCGTTATATGCGCGATCGCAAGCCCCAGTCTAATGGGCGCAGTCAATCCCACGGCGTAATGATTGAAGTATTAGTGGACGGGCAGTTTGGCTATGCCAGTACCAACAATCTCGAACTTGCCAATATTCAGCGCATGGCTCGGAAAGCCTACGATCGCGCCAAAACTGCGGCAAAATGGGCTGTGCATCGCTTTACGATCGCCCAAAGACCAAAAGCGATCGGACAATATTTTTCCCCATTTGTCAAACCATCGGAGGCGATCGATGCGAAAGAACTCAACGCACTCCTCATCGAGATCTGCGACACCTTAAAGGTCTCCGATCAAATTGTGAAAACTAGTGCCTATGCCATAATTACTGAGGTCGAAAGCAAATTTGTAAGTAGCAATGGCTCGGATATTTATCAAAAACTTCTCGTTATTGCCACTGACTATGCGGCAACCGCTCAAGAGGGGGCAATTATTCAAAGACGGGGAGACAAAGGACAACTTGCTCGATGCAATCAAATCGGGATCGAGGTATTTGATCGAGACACCCTTTTACAAAGAGCAAGAATCATTGGCGAACAGGCAATTGAACTCCTCTCCGCGATCGAATGTCCCACTGAAACCACATCCCTAGTCCTCGCTCCCGACCAAATGTTGTTGCAAATTCATGAGAGCATTGGTCATCCTTTAGAAATAGATCGGATCCTAGGCGATGAGCGCAACTATGCAGGCGGAAGCTTTGTCAAACTAGAAGACTTTGGCAAGATGCAGTACGGATCTTCAATAATGAATGTATCCTTTGACCCGACTATGGCTGGAGAATTTGCCAGCTATGCCTTTGATGATGTGGGAATATCTGCGACCAAGGAATATTTAATCAAAGAGGGAAAGCTCCTCCGTGGCTTAGGGAGCTCTGAAAGTCAATTGCGATCGGGGATCAAGGGAGTTGCTAATGCAAGAGCTACCTCATGGAATCGTCCTGCGATCGATCGCATGGCAAATATCAATCTAGAAGCTGGCGAACATTCCTTTGAGGCGATAATTAGCAATATTGAACGGGGCGTATACATGCAATCGAATCGATCTTGGTCAATCGATGATTATCGTAATAAGTTCCAGTTTGGCTGTGAATACGCCCAACTAATCGAAAATGGCAAACTTACCAAAACCCTACGCAATCCCAACTATCGGGGTGTTACCAACCAATTTTGGCGCAGTCTCGCTAAAGTAGGCGATCGCGATACCGTTGAAGCCTATGGCTCTCCTTTTTGTGGGAAAGGAGAACCAAACCAAGTCATTCGAGTCGGTCATGCTTCACCCACCTGCCTATTTGAGAACATAGAAGTTTTTGGCGGCGCGTCCTAAATCAAAAAAATCAAAAAGAGACATAAAATGTCTCTTTTTGATTTTTTTGATTTTTTAACTTTTTTAACTTAAGCCTAGTTGCTTCATTTCTTGTTCGAGGATATTTAGCAATCCAGCATCATTATTAGCGCGAGCAACTTCCATACGACGTTTAACCGAAGCAGAGAGATTTGCTTTGTGGTTAGCGGCAGCTTCAGCTTTTCTTTGAACTACATTCATCACTAATATCCTTATAAATTACATATTATTTACATATGCCAATCATAACATATAATTATCAAAACGGTAGCATATGTTACTGATATTTTCTTAAATAAATGTAACGAAAATTGTGCTTATTGCAATGTCTCAGAGAAATTTACGACGCTAAATATAGCTATATTCACTTAAGTCAGGACATCACACCCAATAGAGAGTTGCGGCGCTTCGCGCCGCAAC
>NZ_ALWB01000273.1 GCF_000332215.1 Pseudanabaena biceps PCC 7429 | reverse complement strand
AGTTGCGGCGCGAAGCGCCGCAACTCTCTATTGGGTTTGATTTTTTCCTAATCTTACTGACTATAGCTATAAAGATTAAAAACTGACCGTAAATTTAAGTAGCAATCCGATTACAATTTGCGGTTAAAGTGTAGTAAAGCTAGCACTTTGCAACTTTTATTCACAACTTTTATCAACTGCGCTATGTCCTACGATACCCCTCGCATTGCCAAAGTCCACCGCAAAACTGGCGAAACCGATGTCACCGTGGCGCTTAATCTGGATGGCACGGGCAAGGGCAATATCAATACTGGTATTCCCTTTCTCGATCACATGCTGCATCAAATTTGTTCCCACGGCTTAATCGATCTTGATATCCAAGCCACTGGTGATTTACATATCGACGATCACCATACGAATGAGGATGTTGGTATTGTGTTGGGGCAAGCTCTGGGGCAAGCATTAGGCGATCGCAAAGGAATTAATCGTTTTGGTCATTTTGTGGCTCCCCTTGATGAGGCTTTGGTGCAGGTTGCCCTTGATTTTTCTGGTCGTCCCTATCTGGTCTATGGCTTAGTGATTCCCAATCAGCGAGTGGGGACTTATGACACTGAGCTAGTCAAAGAGTTTTTTCAAGCCGTAGTCAATCACGCCCAAATGACTTTACATATTAGGCTTTTGGAAAGCGGTAACTCCCACCACATCATCGAAGCAGGTTTTAAAGCCTTTGCCCGCGCGATCAAAATGGCGATCGAGGTAGATCCCCGTCGCGCTAGTGTGATTCCTAGTTCTAAGGGCGTTTTATAGGACTTGATAGTTGCGGCACTTTGTGCGGCAACTATCATGATGATTAGGCATTATGATTAGGCGATACTGTTGCGTTTTCGCGATTCCTTATAGGAAGTGGTCACATTGCGCAAACCAGATTTCACCATTTGCTGTTCTAAAATTGTAAAAAAACGACGACGATCGCTACCTGTCACTACTGCTTGATTGTGCGCTTCTGCTAATGCCACAGGGTAGCCATAGCCTTTTTGTACTTGAGAGAGAATAATTTGTAAAGCTTGCGATCGCAGTTCTCGATCTAGCGCCGTCCAAGCGGGCATTTCAATTCTGGCAATCTCCGTGCCCACATGGAGGTAACAGAAATAAATTTGATGCTCGCCATATTCCTGCAAGATTCTGGCATGGCTTTTCCATAAAGGACTGCATTCACCAACCTTCAATAAGCGATTCCATAATGTGCCATCGCGCAAAGGTTGGAGCTGACTGCATGGCGCAGCATCAAGGATCTGTTCGGAACAGTGGATATGGCAATCGGGACGCTCAAAAGGACAGAGTTCTAAGCGTAAAAAGTTAGTAGCTTCAGCAGCGCGAGGGGCGCTAATATATCCTGCTAAGGGAATCTTCTGAGCCTTGAGGAGATCCCAAGCCTCAAGAATATCTGGCAAAAGTTGCGCTCTTCCCTCAAGGGGGACTTCATCTAGTTCCCAATGGATTAATGCGCCATCGGTGAAGGCAAGGATTGGCAAAGATGGCGATCGCGTTTCGACGGCTAAGTTCGCTAAAGCGACAGTTTCTGCCACGGTGCGCTTGAGGGTCATCCATTCCTCGGTTTGGATTCCCCATTGCCGTGCCTTATAAAGATCCTCAGGTCGATAAAAAACTTCGGGTACATTGTCCAGTAATGGATAGATCCCAGAGTTATAGTAAATGGCAACTCTACCGATATTAATCAAATAGCAATAGGCGATTTCGTGACGACTAGGAGCAATTTGCGAACCATCCGTAGCGATTACGATATGGGGGGTGGAGATGGGGGCGATCGCTTGAATTGCGTCTAGAGGCTCAACTGGTTCTGCACAATTAAAGGCAAGGCGATCGCGGGATTGTTGACTGTTTTGCCAGAGATGATCTTGGTTGGCTGCTGCTTGATGAAAGATAGTCTCAGCGCGATCAAGTTTGACCGTCAATTGCTTAGCTTCCTTCTGCAATTGCTCGGACATTCCCTGCATCTGTCCCATTAATTTCTGTACGTCAAGCATAATCTCTTCTTTAAATTTTTAAGACATTTATTATCATGTATTGTCTGTCAGAGCATTGGTGTGAAATAGCTGTGATGTGTTGCATTTTTCGCATTCAGTAAAAAACTGTAAACCCCTCTTTTGGATCTTTTGGCGATCGCTACAGGATGGACAAATATTTTTGATCGCTGTATTTTTGCTGCAATCATTACATTTGAAGAAGTAACTGTGAACTAACGCGATGGATTCATTGTGTATTAATTTATATCCAATTTACCAAATATTTGTGCATCAAGTTTTCGACTGAATACATCAATCAAACTTTCAATAGAGACTTCTCTTACACAAATATTATCAGTTTTATCGGGTTCTTCAATAATTCTTGTTTCACCTCTAGTGATAATCCAAACTTCCCGTTTTTCTGGATTAATAAAGGTTTTTGTGAAATCTTTGCCGCTTGATCTTGTCTCATTAATTGTAATAGAAGATGCCGATCTTAACTGCTTTTTATAATTAAAGATCTGTTGGTCTTTATGAGGTCTATATGGATTTCTTAATGTACAGTCATAAATTACGGAAAGATTTCCTGATTTGAATACTCCATCCGCCGTTCCTGAAGAGGTATTTCTATTATATTTATAGATTTTATTGATGCCAATAAGACGTAATAAAGTAAATACTAAATCTTCAAATTCCAATGGATTTGAAACAATCTCGATTCTATCTAGTAAGTTGATGATTTTATCTTTTACTAACTTTGTAGAAGATAGAGTAGATGGGGATTGAGCTGATTTGGCATCAATCAATTTTATATTTTTGGCTACTTTTGTGAAGTTCTGATTTTTAGCATTACTCCAGTACTGTATTGCAAAATCAACTCTAATACCATCTATGAATTTAGGTAATAAATTCTGATTGAATGATTGACCACAGAAATCTATAAATTTATGTAATGTTTGCTCCTTGAAAGAATTGCGAAAAAAGATAATAGGATCCGTTTGGTTTAGCCAGTTCTTATCTGGTTGGATCGTGCCCCAAAAAGTTTGCTTGATTGGATCTACATTAATAAATTTAATAGCTCCTGACATTCTAGATTTGATTTTCCTTGCTATTAACTGAATATCTCCATTTCGTTTAGTCCAATGTGCTGGATGAAACTGAACTATATCTCCTACAGCCAAATCAGAAAACAAACCATCAGTAACATCATTTGCCCAAAAGCCTATTTCGTGATTAATCAGCCTGTCTATGTTGACATCAGGTAAGATAAAACCGCATGGATTATTTCGCGTTGTTACAAGATTTTTGATTTTTCCAGTACAACTCATTTTATTAAATTCGCCCATGTAAAACTATTAGATACTCCCGTGATTGAAGTCTACAAATAATCTAAAAATATTTTCTTTACACAAAATTACTAAGTAGGTAAGTACAAGTAAACTGAAGATCGGAAGATAAATTTTTTCAGGTGCTAGCAGCTTATTGCCGTAGTTTTACTAGGCAATAATGTTAACTTTTCTTTGGTATTTCTACCTAGTAACAATAAAAAATAGTGGATACGCGAAGCGCACCCACTATTTTAGTGATCGTTATTCTTTGACGGCAGCAGCGGCGCGTGCAGCGGCAGCTTCATCGGGGTGAATGCCCAGACGAGTGAGATTAAAGCGTCCGCGATTATCAACTTCGCGGATTTTAATTAAGACCTCATCGCCAACAGCAACTTCATCTTCGACCTTGCCCACACGACCTTCGGCAAGTTGCGAAATATGAACCATTCCTTCCTTTCCTGGAAGGAACTCCACAAATGCACCAATGGGAATAATGCGCGTCACTTTACCGAGATATACATCGCCTGAACCGACCCGACGAGTCATGTTTTCGATGATGCGTTTGGCTTTGAGCGCACCATCTCCATTCATCGAAGAAATCATTACTGTGCCATCATCTTCAATATCAATTTTGGCTCCAGTTTCCTCCGTAATTCCCTTGATGTTTTTACCGCCAGGTCCAATGATCATGCCGATTTGTTCGGGATCAATCCGAATTGTCAGTAATCTTGGTGCGTAAGGAGAGAGTTGAGGTCTTGGCTCAGAGAGCAATTCCAACATCTTGCCCATGATGTGAACACGACCAGTTTTGGCTTGCATGATGGCTGAGCGTACGGTTTCCATAGAGATGCTGGTGATCTTCATGTCCATTTGTAGCGCGGTAATGCCTGAGTCCGTACCTGCCACCTTGAAGTCCATATCGCCAAGGAAATCTTCAATACCTTGGATATCGGTGAGGATGCGAACTTCATCTCCTTCCTTAATGAGACCCATTGCTACACCACTTACGGGTTTAGAAATGGGTACACCTGCATCCATGAGGGCTAAGGTGGAACCGCAAACGGAACCCATTGAAGTAGAACCATTGGAAGACAGTACCTCAGACACTACCCGTAGGATGTATGGGAATTTATCCTTGGGTGGTAAAACAGGTAACAAAGCGCGTTCGGCTAAGGCTCCATGTCCAATTTCGCGACGACCAGGCGATCGCATTGGTTTTGCCTCGCCAACGGAATAGGGCGGGAAGTTGTAGTGATGCATGTACCGCTTCTTCGCGTCGGGATGCAGATCATCTAGCTCTTGCGCATCTCCGGGAGTACCCAATGTGGCAATCGAGAGCACCTGAGTTAAGCCACGATTGAATAAGCCGCTACCATGAACGCGAGGAATTACACTCACCTCTGTCCAAATCGGACGTACTTCATCGAGCTTGCGCCCATCGATGCGGACATTCTGCTCGATGACTTGCAGACGCATCAGCTTTTTGGTGAGTTCCTTGTAGGTGGCGCTAATTACCTTCTTGTCGGCAACCAATTTAACGGGATCTTCATCGGGTAAAGCAGCGATCGCTTCTAGCAGATCGGCTTTAATCGCATCGAGGGCAGCATCGCGGACATTACGATCTTTTTCGCAGCTAGCGACAACTTGAGCGACTTTATCTTTGACAGTGTTGGCAATAAAGTTTTCTAAGGTAGGATCGATAACGGGCTCAGTGAGGTCAGGGGGCGCGATTCCTAATTCTTGAATTAACTCAAGCTGAAATTTGATCAGTTCTTGTACTGCTTCATAGCCAAAGTCGATCGCTTCGATCATGTCTGCTTCGGGCAGTTGATTGGAGCCTGCTTCTACCATGATGATGCCTTCAGCAGTACCCGCGACGACAAGGTCGAGATCGCCAGCTTCAACTTCAGCATAGGTAGGATTGATAATGAATTCATCACCAACCAAACCAACGCGCACTCCTGCCATCGGTCCCATGAAGGGTAGCCCCGCAACCATAGCGGCGATCGATGCACCAGTAACGGCTAAAACATCGGGAGGTACTTTTTCGTCAATCGCCATCGTTGTAGCGACAATTTGCACATCATCACGCAACCAATTAGGAAATAAAGGACGCATGGGGCGATCGATCAGGCGGCAAATCAGCGTTGCCTTTTCAGGAGGTCTACCTTCACGACGCAAGAAACCACCAGGAATGCGTCCTGCTGCATACAGGCGCTCTTCATAATCAACAAGCAGTGGCACAAAATCAACTCCATCGCGAGCAGGACCTCTGGTCGCTGTCACTAATATCGCAGTCTCACCACACTGGACTAATACTGAGCCGCCAGCCTGAGGTGCAAACGTGCCAATTCTTAATTTAATTTCCCTGCCATAAAAAGGGATAATTTTTGTTACGGCATCCATCTATAATCTACTTCCGTTTTGACTTTTTTCTCGTTATATATCTCGCAATGTTAGCATTGATGTAGTAAGGTCTGCTGTTTATTGGATGCGAACGGGGCAAAAAAAGGAAATATACGCTGCGGAAACACCTCTAAATCTTCATTATTGGCGATCGCATGTTAAAAATTAAGAAATTTAAATCCTGTCTAGCTATTTTGATTATTACAATGAGTTCAAGAATCTAAGCTCAGAATTTTAAGCTCAGAATTTTGCTTGGATTTAATATCTCATATCCGAATTACAGTGCTAGGTAGGAATTATGTTTAAGACTGTTTTATTTCCTTTAAACAGAAGTCAAGAAACCCGCCAAGCTGTAGATATAGCGATCGAGCTAATTCAAAAGTATCAGGCGGAGCTATATGTGCTATCAGTGATGGAACCTGATGGCGATCGCCAATCATCACAGGATCTGATTCAAGAGGTTCAATCCTATTTTTCGGCGGTAAACATTCCTGTAAAGACTAAAATTGCTGAAGGTAAAGCAGCCTTTGTAATATGTGATTTTGCGGATGAAATTAATGCCGATCTAATTATCATGGGCTCGCGAGGGGTTAGCCTTGCGGAGGAACATCCCGACGATAGCGTGAGCCAAAAAGTGATTAATCTCTCACCCTGTCCCGTATTAGTCGTCCCTTAGAACAAGAGTTTCCTGTTATAGCTATAGTCCAAACCCAATAGAGAGTTGCGGCGCGAAGCGCCGCAAC
>NZ_ALWB01000272.1 GCF_000332215.1 Pseudanabaena biceps PCC 7429 | reverse complement strand
GGCGCTTCGCGCCGCCACTCATCTTTGGAGTTTTGATTTGTCCTAGCTATTGTAGCTATAGTTAATCGTTAGCCTCCACTGTGAGGAGTAATTAGAGGAGTAATTAGAGGAGTAATTATTTTATGATGCATTCATTTTTGCTGTCTGCTGCGGTTTGTAACGAGGGTAGTGCGGTTAATCTCGACTTTGTGAATATCAATTGGTTTGGTATTGTGATTCTTGGGATCGTGCAAGGTATTACTGAACTATTACCGATTAGTAGTACTGCCCATTTACGCATAGTTCCGAGTTTTTTAGGTTTACCCGATCCTGGTTCTGCTTTTTCGGCAGCGATGCAGTTAGCAAGTTTAACAGCAGTTCTCACCTATTTTTGGCAAGATATTACTCGCTTGTTGGGGAGTTCCTATCGGGCGATCCTTCGTAAGGACTATATGTCTAAATCTTTTCGACTGCTATTGGGATTGATTGCAGGGACAATTCCGATCGCGATCGTCGGACTTTTGTTAAAGAAAACTCTCGATACTTGCAACTCGCCTTTGCGGACGTTAGTCACCATTGGGATTGCCTCAATCGTGATGTCTCTATTACTTGCGGCTGCCGAAAAGTGGGGAAGTCGCAAGCGTAATTTTGAGCAGTTAACCCTAATCGATGGTGTTTTTGTCGGAATTGCACAAGTTTTTGCTCTGATTCCAGGGGTATCGCGATCGGGCTCGACCATTACAGCCGCCCTCTTTTTAAAAATGGAACGAGAAACGGCGGCGAAGTTCTCGTTCTTATTAGGATTACCCACGATTATTCTGGCTGGGGCTGTGGAAATGGCGACACTTGCTAAAGCTGGATTGGATTTGCATGGTTGGGCTATTCTCCTATTAGGACTGACTTCCGCTAGCATTTCCGCATTTTTAGCAATCTTTCTATTGTTGAAATACTTAGAAAAGCATAGTACTTGGCTTTTTGTCTGGTATCGCTTGGCGATGGGATTGTTTCTCTTAATTGGTGTGGGTTTAGGTTGGCTAAAAAATTAAGAAATTAAGAAAAAGGTAATCAATACTAATCGCGATCGCTACTTTGCATTTTGAAGGCTAAAGATGCTTGAAAATATGCTATGGAGAGTTTGTATTGACCTAATTTTTCGTAGGCTTTACCGAGCCCATTCAATGCGGTTAAGAAGCCTCGGTAATGGTGTGTTCGCTTCACGATTTCCACTGTTTTAAGAAATGATTCAACCGCTTTTTGATACTGACCTAGTTCGAGGTAGGTATTTCCTAGGACATTGAGAGCATTTATTTCTCCTTCCTTGACATTGTTTTGTCTGGCAATGTCCAATGCTTGTTGGTAAAAATCAATGGCTAGTTCGACCTTTCCTAATTTTTTGCAAACATTCCCTAGTCCAATCTTTGCTCGATCATTGCCATCGGTAAAGCGAGCTTTACTAGCAAGTGCTAAGTTAAAGAATTCGTTAGCTTTTTGATATTTCCCTAAACCCACATAGGCTTCGGCTATACCGATTAGCGAATTTTTGATGTCAAGATTTCCATTAATACTTTCATTAATACTTTCATTAATACTTCCATTATTGCTTTTAGCGATCGCTAAGGCTTGCTGATGGAATTCCAGTGCTTTTTGATATTGTCCCAGATGCTCGTAGCAAGTTCCTATATCACTAAGGGATTTGAAATTATTCTCAATCGGACTCAATTCAGGATTGTCGATGGCTAAAGCCTGTTGATAAATTTCTATTGCCCTTGGACAATTATCACTAAGCATGTAGGCATAGCCCAATTCGTTTAATGCACGTTGTTCTATGGAGCGATATTTGTTTTGCCTACTTAAATTTACAATTTTTTCGTAGGAATCTATCGCTCTTTGGTATTGTCCGATCTGAAGGTATAAACCTCCTAATTCCTCAAGAACAAATTCGTCCGCACTTCTATTGACTTGAGAGTATATTTGTAAGGCTTGTTTGAGTAATGCGATCGCTTTTTCTGGTTGATTATCATCAAGGGTGATGGCTTCTTTTACCAATCGTGAAGCTTGTTCTAATTGCGATAAATCCATCGCATTAGCTCCCCTTTGGGTTCTCGCTTCAGCAACAAATAAAGTTGATACAGACAGGCAGGTTAATACAATCGAAATTAGGTTCCTAAAACTCTTATACATATACTCTTATACCAATTTACGAAAGTGTGACAACACTTTTGTGAATTAAATCTCGTAAGGGTTTTCAAGTTAAGAAATGGCTACGCCATTTCTTAACTTGGCATCACAAGCAAAAAATATGGCATTTTGGTATTGCTAAATATAGCAATTCTGTTTCATTTGTGAGCTTAAATGGTTTGAGAGAGTTAACCCCTTTGGGGTTAACTCTCTCAAACCATTTAAGAAGGTTATGTATGTCTAGTCGTATATTAAATTATTTCTGGAATTTAGATAGCTTACTAATCTTTTTCTTGGGCGACAGAGACTACATTGGCAATTGGTTTTTTGTTGATTTTTTCTAAATTCATTAAGACAACACCAATAGTAACTAAAAAGATTGCAATCCAAGATGGTATTTTGTCATTAAGAATTAATACTGATAGAATCGCCGTAACAGCAGGTCCACTAGAGCCAATAATTGCTGTTGAAGCCGCACCTATAGCTTTAATCCCAAAATTATTAAACAAATATCCAAATAAGGTTGAAAAACAGAGCAATAAGCCCATAATAATTAGACCTTGGCTCAGATTGATGTGAATAAAAGCAACACATACAATAAGCAAAACTACAAATTCGACGGTAAAAATTAGCCCTGTAAAGGTAGCAGGATTGATTTTAGTAAAGCAGGATTGGGCGATGACTCCCTCCAATGCAAAAACGATCCCTGCAAAGGCAGCGGAGATCAGTCCCACAATATCGCTTTTAAATGCAGCCCCTGGAACCGTGCTAAATAGAACCCATGTGCAACCGCTAATAATTAAACCAATGGCTAGCCATTGTTTCCATGATGGGCGATCGCCAAATAATCGCCATGCTAACAAAGTAGTGACTACAGGATAGATAAAAAATACTGTTAAAGCGGTTGCGGGACCAACAATTGAGACCGCTAAATATGTCCCTGTTTGAGATAAAAATAGCAACAACCCAGCCGCAATTACCTTCATTAGTAATTTGGGATTGTAACCCCTCAGGACTGATATGGCTTGTTCTTCCGACCCTGGTCTAAGTACTGGCAGCACAGTCCACAGTAGGGGGACGACAAAGGCAATTCGCACCAATAGTACTAGTAAAGGTACTTGTAGGGGATTGGCGGGATCGGCATCGACATATACATTAGAAGGAATTAGTCCACCGAGAATTTTTAATGGATACTTCCCGTTATATTGGACGATTCTAACTAAGACATTTTGGATTGATAAAAACAAGGTCGCTAGAAGTACCATGATCAATCCACGCCACCATTGGCTCGAAGGAGTAGAAGATGTTTCGGATATAGATTTAGCCATGATTTTTATCTCAAACGTTGTAAACAAAGTCTGTAAATGGTTGCTATCCGCAGAGCCTAAAGAGCTTGCGGTCGGTTTCTTTCAAACTACCTTTAGACATTTAGTGGTATCGCATTTAATCTAAACGCTCAGTGAAATTGGGACAAAAGGGCAATATCATGAAATTTTCATCAAGTCTGCGCGATTATTCTATTTGCTTAAATTACCTTACTTTTCGCGATTTGGAGCATTAAATGGTTTTCTCATATTTTAGGTGCTAAGGCACTTGCAGATAAAAATGCCTCACTACCTTATAAGCAGTTAAGCATAATTAAAACCCAAACCTAGAGAGCGTACCGCCCGCCTAGCGGGCGGTACGCTCTTCTAGGTTTTAAGTTTACTTCTTAGCTACTTACCAATTCCCAAAATGGCAACGCCATTTTGGGAATTGGTATAAATCCTTTTCTTTTCAGGACTATAGCAACGTAAACCTCAAAGATGATTTGCAGCGCTTCGCGCTGCAAATCATCTTTGGGGCTAAGCAAACTTTACGTTGCTATACCTATTTCTCAGGCGAAAAACGATGTAAATAGCGGAGCATTTGTTCGTGAAAACGTCCTAAAATTCTTTCCAGCTCTTTTGCTGATAGTTCTTCCCTTTGGTGATCTAGTTCGAGGTAGTTATCAGCATAGAGACGAATTCGCGATATGAGGAGGTCTTGAAATTGATCGATATAATCTTTGTAGGGCGTGTAGTAGATATTCAGGTTGCCCCGATCGGTATCCTCCCAGAAGTGATGATTAAATAGCTGCAAATGTTTGCAAGTCATCTCGATCAAGCGACAAAATGACTCTTTACCCCAATATTCTAAATCGTCAATAATATCGTTAATAATTCGTTCGACAAATTCAGGGCGATCGTTTTTAAGATAAAAAAGGGCTAGCCCAATTTGTAGGGTTCGGACACCATTATCCACAAATTGCCCTTTGTCGAGGTCATCTTTCATGAAATTGGGAAGGCTATCAACCTGTAGCATCTCAAAGAGCAACTCGCTTTGTAGGGCTGTCTCTAAATTTAACTCATGGGCGAGAATGAGGATCTTTTTCATTTCAGCCGCAAACACATCGACGATGAAGTACATGACGGGGCTGGTTTTGCCATATTTAAAAATTTCCGTTCCATAAAGTCGCAGATAATGGAAACTTAGCTTTGCCTGCTCGATTTTCTGAGAACGGACTAGATTGGAGATGAAGTTCCCATAATGAAAAGCAAAATTATAGAGATTACGGGCTTCATTATTGCGAGTTCCATGCTTCAATGCAATCCGCAATATGGTATTGAAGCGGACGATCGTGGTATCGATCAAATGATCGTCCCCTATGGATATGGCGGTAATTCCCACTCGATAAATTTCGGAGACGCATAGGGAAGCTAAATCAAATTCATGGTGTTCGATGAATTGCGTATAGGCATTGTTGAGCAGCCGAAAGCACTTTTGCTCGTAAAATATGCGCGATCGCTCCAGGTCTTCAAACTCAATAGTGGTACGAAAGGAAATATCGGTGCGGACTTCTTGCCCCATTAAAAAGAATTGAGGATTGATGTTCGGTTTTAAAATGATATAGCGATCGACAAGTTCCGTAATCTGTTCGATGATCTGGGCTTGCGCTTCCTTGAGAGTCACATAGCTTAATAGATTGTCTAACTGATTGAGAGATGCAAATAGCCGAAACTGGTAAGCACTTTTAAACTGGGGATTGTTGAGAAGGATGGAAACATAGGGATTAGGAAGTAGGTTAATCTGTTGTAGATGATTAGAGAAAATACGTTCGATGACGGTGACTGGTTTGGTACAACGGAGAATGTAATAGATATAGGGAAATACTAAAACGATTGCTAAGGGGAGAAACAGGCAGTCATTCAAAACGGCACTGGCAAGAAAGGAGCGATCTTCTTCGACGCGGACTTTGGCTAAAACTGCATGAGTCCCTGCTAATACCAAGAACCACACATAAAATAGGCTTTGCCAATCTTGCATGTACAAATCAACCAGTTTAGGAAGATTTTGGGAAGCGATGGAGATAACGATAATCAGAGTTCCCAAAACCAAGCTAAGAAGTGATAACCAGACTTCTGGAGCAAAGTCAATACCGATCGTTGTTGGCGAAAACCCTTGGATCCGATTCCATTGAGTTGTAAATAATAAATCTGTTCCAAAAACGAAAGCCGAAATGATTATAAAAGAGATAAAAAGACGATTTGTTAGAATGAAATTGATGATTTTGTAGCAAAAATACAGGATGTGAAGTTTCACTGAGTTATCTTAATATTGCTCTATATCAATCCAATTTTAGAGCAATTTATCAATATAGAATTTTGCCCTTCGCCTCCTCGGGATGCCATGGTTTTGGTAATGTGCACAAGCTCTATCCCGAAATAATTATGGCGGCAGTTTCTTGTTAGAAAACCCAAAAGAGGTTTGCCGCGCTTTGTGTGGCAAACCTCTTTTGGGTTTTATGTCCTGATACAGTTGACGGCAGCTATATGTCAAGTAACTTAGACATCGTTTATACTCGTTAGTATCGTCCGTAGGTAAAACTTTAGAGGATAGATTATGGAGCGTCGTAAATTTTTGATGCTTTTTGGAGTTGGGACTTTAGCTAGTTATTTACCTGTTGCGATCGCTGCTTGTTCTTCGCTGTTCAAGGTTGATGAGGCTTTTGGACAGTCTGATGGGGCTGTGGTCGCGGGTACGATCGCCGATCTGGACAATGCAGGTCAGCTTTATCAGGATAATACATCCATTGGCTCTATCGCTGTAATTCGTTCGCCCGATAACCCTCAAAAGCTGTTAGCTGTCGATCCTACCTGTACTCACCAAGGCTGCACGGTCGATTGGGACGGCGATAAGAAGCAATTCAAATGTCCTTGTCATGGCGCAAAGTTTAGTGCCAATGGAAAGGTCCTTAAGGGACCAGCCAGTAGCCCATTGGGAACCTATAAGGCAAAAATCCAAGGTAATTCAGTGATTGTGAGCAAAAATTAATCCTACAGAGCTTTGCGCGCAAAGCCAAACCAAGAAACTTTTTGAAAG
>NZ_ALWB01000271.1 GCF_000332215.1 Pseudanabaena biceps PCC 7429 | reverse complement strand
AATTTTTGATATTCCGCAACAGCCCTAAGACAATTACAAAATTTGGGAAACAGGGAAAGTTCCCAGTGTCATTTTTGAAATGACTTTTGCAAGTACAAACTCAGAGAGCAGAAATTGCTGATCTGGAGGTGCAGAAATTACGCGATCGCTTAGCTGCATTAGACATTGAGACATAAAACTATTGATTTTAGGTTTTTAGATTTGTGACCTAAAATGATTACAATCCAATCTGACGAAAGCTATGGCTAAAACTTTGACAATTACGCTTCCAGATAATTTGGAAGAAGAGTTAACGGCTCAAGCGATACGCCTCAATATAAAATCGGCATTATTAAACTTTAGTCTTTCACAGGAAAAACACTATGGACTTATGGAGTTTTGTAATTGGTGCGGGTGTATTTTTTGGGATGGGAGGTGCATCTTTTAAAATCGTCAACCAAGGCGAAGAAGCCCTAGTTGCATCCTTTGGGAAATATAAACGCAAGCTTCCTGCGGGTCCCCACTTTATCCTGCCTTTTATTGATACCGTAAGCTACAAAGGCTCAATCAAAGAACAAGTATTAGATATTCCCGCTCAACAATGCATCACCCGTGACAATGTGCCGATTACCGCTGATGCCGTGGTCTATTGGCGAGTCGTTGATATGGAAAAAGCCTATTACCGCGTAGAAAATCTCCGCCAAGCAATTATTAATATTGTTTTGACCCAGATTCGCTCTGAGTTAGGCAGCTTGGAACTGGATGAAACCTTTACGGCGAGGAATAAAATCAACGAACTGCTACTGCGTGATCTCGATGATGCCACCGAACCTTGGGGCGTGAAGGTAACGCGGGTCGAGTTGCGTGATATCCTGCCTGCTAAGGCGGTGCAGGAGTCGATGGAACTGCAAATGACTGCCGAGCGTAAAAAACGCGCCGCCATTCTTACTTCGGAAGGCGATCGCGAGGCAGCAATTAACAAAGCTAGAGGTTTAGCAGACTCCCAACTGCTTAATGCTGAAGCTTCTCAGAAAGCGGCGATCCTCGAAGCTGAAGGACAGAAACAATCAAGGATTTTGCGAGCTGAAGCGGAGCGACAGGAGCAGGTATTAAAGGCTCAGGGGACGGCTCAAGCGATGCAGGTTTTGTTGCAGTCTATGAAAGGGCATCCCCAAGCCAATGAGGCTTTGCAATTTTTGTTAGCACAAAGCTATCTCACTATGGCTACAACTGTTGGTTCTAGTGGCAGTAGCAAGGTGATGTTTATGGATCCGCGATCGCTACCTTCGACCTTAGAAGGATTGAAATCAATCGTGGATACTCCTATTGATCCGAGCGATCTACCCACCCAAGATTGGACTAAATAAAAATTAACGTAAGTTCGAGATAATTTGAAACGGGATTTGAGAAAGGGTTTGCGTAGCAAACCCTTTCTCAAAGCAAGGCTTTTGTAGCTATAGTCAGTAATGTTAGGACAAAAACCAAACCCAATAGAGAGTTGCGGCGCTTCGCGCCGCAACT
>NZ_ALWB01000270.1 GCF_000332215.1 Pseudanabaena biceps PCC 7429 | reverse complement strand
ATATGTGTTGAACCACACTTTGGACATTTCATTGTTTTTCATTGCTAAAACTCGTTATCTTTTATTTACTCATTCATCTCTCATTTGTGCAACGCCCAAGATTAGATAACTTGCCGCACCATAGGAGGATTCCGCATGATAGCCACAATGGAATACATTTTGGGCGATCAGAATAGGAAAACTTTGCTGCGCCACTTGAATATCCTTAGGCTTCTCTACTGTCGCGATAGAAGCAGTTGGACATGATAACAACGCTTGTAAGGCTCTCAGCCTCTCGATTTCATCTATGGGTTGATGATAAACGACGGATTGAGAAGAGACTTGATGAAATACCTCTGGAGCCATCCATCTACAGGTATCACAATCAATACAGGTGCTATCAACATAAAAATTACCACTGACATTATGAGGCAGTCTGCGTTCAATTTTTGCCATGACTTTTCACCTTAACTACCATAACAATTGTGCCACTATTGCCACTATAAGTAGTTCCGTATCATTAAAAACCAAAACCAGAGAGCATACCGCCCGCTGCGCGGGTGGTATGCTCTTCTAGGTTTTACAGCGCTTTGCACTCAAACCCAAACCACAGAGAAATTTTTAAAAGCTTTGCGAAGCAACGCTTTCAAAAATTTCTCTGTGGTTCGTTTGATCGATAATTGCTGTACTTAGCTACTTATAAATAAATTTACGTTCTTGAGATTACTGCATCAAAAAAACTTTGTTATGCAAATAGAATTGATTCGATACTCGATTATAAAGTTATTTTGCAAGGCAATAACTTATCTAGTTGTTTAGTATAAGGTAGGCTTTCAATTGCTTCTCCTTCAAGGCTTTAAAAAATGTCAAGAGTACGTCTTCTCAGCAATACTGAACCTGAAATTCATGGCTTATCAAATACGCTGGTAGTGATCTTGCATGGAATAGGGAAAAATATGGGGGATTGGTGTGAAGCAATTAGAGAAGGTTTGCCAGATGCAGATTTACTTGTTCCCCAATATCAATCAAATATATTTTCAAATGTCGATCCAAGAAGAATAGCCGATCAATTGGCTCAGTATATTCAAGAGGCTGATAACAATCGTTTTAAGCGCTTACATGCTCCATATGAAAATATTATTTTGATTGGATATAGTTCAGGGGGGCTAATTATCCGTAAAACCTACCTAATTGCGATGGGATATGGGGATGATGAGAAGTTAATTTATAATTCTCAGCCTTTACCTTGGACAAGTAGAGTTGAGCGGATTATTTTAATGGCTGCAATTAATCGAGGAATTTCCGATGAAAAGCCTGAACATGCCAGTTGGTTGTTGCATATTCTCCAGAGAATAGGTTGGATAACTTTTCCTTTATTTGGCGTTGGCAAGTTTCTCTCTAATCAGCGCCAAGGCACTCCTTTTGTCGCAAATTTGCGAGTTCAATGGATTCGCCTCAGCCAAGCTCCAGAAATTCAACTTCCATCAACAATTCAGCTTTTAGGAGATTTAGACGATGTAGTAGCAGAAGAAGATAATATAGATGTATTGACAGATGCAAATTTCAGGTACATAAAGCTGCGAGACACTGGACATGCCTCAATTTGTAATTTTAAAGAACCTAATGTAGGCTCCCATCGGAAAGAAAAGTTTCTCCAAGCCCTGACCACGCCTACCGAATTGCTGAAAGGCGATCGCATCTCAAATGTGAATGAAATTAGTCAAGTAAAAAACCATGTTGTTTTTATTATGCATGGAATTAGAGATATGGGCTTATGGTCTATTAGAATTAGTGAAACCCTTGAGGAGGTTGCTCAGCAACTGGGACAGTCCGTAGAGTCTATTAAAGCGGGATATGGCTATTTCCCTATGCTGCGTTTTTTGCTTTTAGGTGCGCGACAGAAGAATGTCCGATGGTTTATGGATCGTTATACGGAAGCGATCGCACGCTATCCCAATGCTAAAGTCAGCTTTATTGGACATAGTAATGGAACCTATTTATTGGCTGGTGCACTTAAACGTTATCATGCTTGCAAGATTCATCATGTAGCTTTTGCTGGTAGTGTGGTTCCCAAAAATTATCCTTGGGATATTTTGGTGCGGCAAGGGCGTGTTAAAGCAATACGTAATGATATTGCATCTGCGGATTGGGTCGTTGGTATTTTTCCAGGATTCTTTGAATTACTGAAGCTTAGCGATATCGGGACTGCTGGGCATAATGGCTTTCAAGATGATGCTCCAAAAGATAATTCCTTTGACCGATACTTCAAAGGAGGTCATGAAGCGGCAATTCAACCTCAAAATCATGTTTCTCTGGCAAGATTTATCCTAACAGGCGAAAAGGTTGTTCCAGAACAAGGGCTGCTTGTGCCTGAGCAAAACGAAGCGATCGTTTTTTGGGCAAAACAATGCTGGGCAGTATGGCTCTCTATTGCTGTAATCCTATGTGTTTTAGGTTACCTATTAACTTGGTTATTATCGGTGTTAGGCGTTTCTCTAGTGATTGCTTGGTTGATCTATGTATGTTTTATATTGATACTGCTGTATACGCTCTAGATTATTTTTAAATAGCTAGGGGACTTGCTATAGCAACGTAAACAAATCAAAACCCCAAAACTGAGTGGCGGCGAGCCACCACTCAGTTTTGGGGTTATACCAATTCACGAAAGTGTGACAACACTTTTGTGAATTACAGCGCTTTGCGCTCAAACCCAAACCAAGTAAATTTTTAAAAGCGTTGCGAAGCAACGCTTTTAAAAATTTACTTGTGGTTCGTTTGATCGGTAATTGCTGTAAACACCAAACCCAGTAAGGTTTTGAGATCCCCAAAATGACAACGCCATTTTGGGAATTGGTATTAGAGCATCACTGATTGGAAAAAAGCTATGGAATGGAACCGTCGGCAATTTTTTAGAGCAATTAGCACGTTAGGAATTAGTACGTTTCTATCGGTATTTTTTGGGCAAAAATATAGTGAAGCCGAAAGCTGGCAAGCGATAAATGAGGAAAGCGATCGCAGGATTCAAAAATTAAGGACGGCAAATTTAGAAGTAAGATTGCTCGATCGCACTGGTCAACCCATTCCCAATCAAATTGTAAAAATAGAGCATTGGCGACACCTGTTTAACTTTGGAGCCGCTTATCACACAAATCTCAATGTTAAAGATAATGAGAGTACAAGCGATCGCCTTCATCGTGAATATTTCCTTCAGCTTTTTAACGCCGCAACAGTAACCTTCTATTGGCGCTATTACGAACCACAGGAAAATCAATATGCCGATGCTGCATTACTTCAGCAAATCGCTTGGCTAAAGCACCACGGATTCTATCTGCGCGGACATCCTTTATTTTGGAATCACAATCCAGCTTGTTTGCCACTATGGTTAGAGAATCGGGAACTGACATCTCAAGAAGTTCGCTTGAACATGGATAAAGTTATCCAACATATGTCCGAATTTATTTTCCCTCAACTTGATGAGGTAGATGTATTTAATGAATTAGTGACTTGGTATAATTATGATCACCCTTTTACGGATTTATTCAAAGAGCAGGGAAAGATCAATGTTGTTAAAGAATATCTAACTAAATTCAAACAGCTCAACCCCAAAACTAGAGCCGTGATTAATGACTTTATTTCAAATTCTCGTTATCCCCAAATACTACAGGAGTGCCAAAAAGCTCAAGTTCCATTTGATAGTATCGGTCAGCAAGCTCATATGTTTGGCGGGAATTGGACGATCGAGCGACTAAAAACTACTATTGAGAATCTCTCTAGTTTGGGTAAACCAATTGTTTTTACTGAAGTTAGCGTCCTATCAGGAGCTACGATCCCCAACCTTGACTTTAGCCGCACCTATACGGACTGGCAAAGCGATCGCGATCACGAACTAATACAAGCTGATTATCTCGAACTATTGTATCGACTTGTTTATAGCTATCCCCATATATCAGGCATTTTTCTCTGGTCATATAGCGATCGCGGGGCTTGGCTGGGCGCACCTACGGGGATTCTTAATAAGGATGGTATTCCTAAACCTGCTTTTACAAGATTAAATCGTCTCATTAACCAAACATGGCGCACCAATGTCGAATTAAAAACCGATAGTAATGGCTGCGCACTCATCGCTAATGCCTACGAAGGTATTTATAAAATTGTGATTGGAAACCAGACGTTTTTAAATAAACACACCTCAAGCCAACCACTTAAAAAAACATTCCCATTAATCATTCCCATTAAATAGTTCGGCATAATTAAAAACCAAAACCAGAGAGCGTACCGCCCGCTGCGCGGGCGGTACGCTCTTCTAGGTTTTAAGTTTACTTATGCTGAGCTACTTAAGTACCTCAGCATAGTTAAAGCATAGTTAAAATCCAGAGCTAAAACTTGCGACCTTAGAACATCAAGATATCTACCTCGCTCCCCTTGCGCAAGGGATTGCATTTAAGTAAAGCTTATAGAGCAAAGATTAATCTGCCATAGCAGTAAACCGAAAGTGATAGAAAGCAAAGTATTGAATAGAGTTTTTCATGATGCTGAAGGTAATATTGTCTTAGCACAGACCCCAAACTTACCTCTTATTGTCTGGGGTGTAGCTAGTTCGCTCCAACTGATTGTTACCACAGGTAAAGTGAATTCGGGGTTAAACCTATTGGCTTTTGGCGCTTTGTTTACTTGGGCATGGTTAGAACTATTTGATGGAGTCAATTATTTTCGGAGATTGCTCGGTTTATTGATACTTCTCTTGGCGATCTCCTCCAAAATATAGTTCTCAAGATAGTCTTGCCTCTGGTTTTAGCGAAGTTTGCCAAGATCCTAACGCCTTCGAGACTGGTTTTATACCAAAACTAAAAATGGCTACGCCATTTTTAGTTTTGGTATAAACATTACTTGGTTTGTTTTTTAATTTAAAAAAGTGTTGTCACGCTTTCGTGAATTGGTATTAGTGGCGATCGCGATTTGTCGAAGACATTGTTCCCAGAAACATTGCTTCGATTTTTTATGAGCGTTTAGCTATCAGTCTAGACAAGGTTCTCCATGACATTGGTTAACTTCGATCAGAACATGGGAAAGACTGGGAATATGCTGTAGCAGTTCTTTATAATATTGTGGCTGCTGGGGATAATGCGTAACAAGGGCGATCGTCGCTGATAAATGATTTTGGCTAACATTCCAAACATGCAAATCCGTAATTTGATTGTCACTATCTTCTTCTATAGCTTTGGTAATTGCTAGCTTAACGCAATTATCAATCCCTCCATCTACCAAAATAGAACCAGTTTCACGGGCTAATCCATACGACCACTTGGCAATTACCACAGCCCCAACTATGCCCATTACAGCATCTAGCCAAATCCAGCCCAAAAACTTACCAGCGCATAGGGCAATGATGGCAAGAACGGAGGTTATGGCATCGGCTAAAACATGAATGTAGGCTGCACGCAGATTGTAGTCTTGATGGTGTGCGTGGGAGTGATGATCGTGATCGTCGTGATGCTCGTGATTGTGATGGTCGTGATGATCATCTAAAAGCAAAGCGCTGACGATATTAACTACTAAACCCAAAATTGCAATATAAATTGCTTCACTAAATTGAATTGATTGAGGTTGAAAAAAACGTGTCGTTGATTCAAGAGCCATTATAAAAGCGATTACCGCTAGAACAACGGCACTGGTAAAACCACCAAGGATGCTGACTTTTCCCGTCCCAAATGTATATCTAGGATTATTCGCTTGACTGCGGGCATATTGATAGGTAAAGACTGCGATCCCAAAGGCTGCAACGTGGGTTGCCATATGCCACCCATCCGCTAACAGCGCCATCGAACCAAAAACGATTCCAGCTCCAATTTCCGCCATCATAGTGACGACGGTCAGGAGTAGTACGATTTTGGTTTTACTTTCTGCTTCATGATGATCTCCAGAAAAATTATGCGAGTGCTGCCATTGGTCGAGAGTATGAATGTGCATAAATTTTTTCGTAAAGAAGTTTGTCTTACAGCAATTATCGATCAAACGAACCACAAGGAAATTTTTGAAAGCGTTGCTTCGCA
>NZ_ALWB01000269.1 GCF_000332215.1 Pseudanabaena biceps PCC 7429 | reverse complement strand
GCGGCGCTTTGCGCCGCCACTCATCTTTAGGGTTTTTAAAGCTCAAAATCCGAGACAATATTTTATTAGCCTTATTAGCCGATCGCGATGACTACCTTCTCTAAAATGAAACACTAATTTTTTAGCAAAAGCTTGCCTAGCAAGCCTTTGCCAAAATAAAGTAGTATGGATATATTATGGCGCGATCGCAATTTCAAACCCTCCAAGAATATCTCCGTCCTTACTGGAGTGACTTAGCTATTGGCACTGTTGCCCTTCTACTGGCAAACATGCTTGGCACATTTATACCTTGGTTGATCAAGATATCCGTTGACGACCTTGGCAAAAATCAATCGATTGATTTTCATCATTTACTGCAATATGTTTGGCTGATCGTGGGCTTATCTTCACTCATGTGGGTGATTCGGATGGCATCCCGCGTCTGGATTTTTGGAATCGGGCGGAAAATAGAATATAGTCTCAAACAGGAAATTTTCGAGCATTTGCTCAAGCTGCCCCCCAGTTATTTTGCCAATAACTCCGCAGGGGAAACGATCAGCATCGTCACTAGCGATGTCGAGAATATCCGTCGCTTGATGGGCTTTGCCCTGCTCAGCATCATCAACTCGGTCTTTGTTTATGCTCTAACGCTACCTGCAATGATCGCGATTGACCCCTTGTTAACCTTGCTATCAATCTCGGTATATCCGATCATGCTAGCGATCGTCCAGAGATTTAGCGGTCAATTGCGTGACGAACAACTTCAGGTTCAGGAGGAACTATCACAGGTAAGCACACTTTTGCAAGAAGACCTCAACGGCATGGCTCTCATCAAGACCTATGCTCAAGAGCAAAGCGAACGCGATGCTTTTGGCAAACTTAACGATCGCCTACTAGATGCCAATCTCAAAATGGCTCGCAGCCGTAATATTTTATTTCCGTTATTGGGTGGTATTGCCAGTATTAGTTTTTTAGTACTAATTTGGTTTGGAGGCGAAAAGTTAGCCAATCCTGCCAATACAACCTTTAAAATTGGCGATTTACTGACCCTAATTATCTATGTCGAGCGATTGATCTTCCCAACGGCAATTTTGGGATTTGTGATGGTCACCTATCAACGAGGAATCGTCAGTATCAATCGGATTCAGGGAATTCTGGAAATACCCCCTGCCATTACCGATGCCCCCGATGCGATCGCCTTAAGCAAATCAAAGGTCACAGGCAAAATTGAAGCGCGAGATCTCACCTTTACCTACAAAGGTTGTCTTCAACCTGCCCTTAATCATGTTAGTTTCACGATTTATCCGAGCGAAACCGTTGCCATCTTAGGAACGGTTGGTTCGGGAAAATCTACGCTTGCGAGTGCCTTGATGCGCCTAGTGGAAACGCCAGCCGATCGCATTTTTATTGATGGCATCGACATTACCAAAATGAGAATTGAAGATCTGCGGTCAATTATCTCATTTGTTCCGCAGGATAGCTTCCTCTTTAGTGCGACGATGCGCGACAACATTCGTTATGGCAAGCCCCAAGCTTTCGATCATGAAGTAGAAGACTTCGCCAATAAAGCGCGTATCGAGCAAGAAATTCTCAAGTTTCCCAAACAATACGACACCCTTGTCGGTGAACGGGGTATTACCCTATCAGGCGGACAGCGACAGCGTACGGCTTTAGCGAGAGCTTTACTCGTCGATACACCGATTTTAGTCTTGGATGATGCGCTTTCTAGTGTGGACAATCAGACTGCCACAAGCATTTTGGGAAATCTACCCCAAAATAAAACGGTGTTATTTATCACCCACAACCTATCAGCAGCTTCAACCTGCGATCGGATTATCCTCATGGATGCAGGCAAAATCGCACAAGTAGGAACCCATGCCGAACTACTCGCTGATTCCCAGCTTTATCAGAAGCTTTGGAATCAACACAAATTGGAATCTGCGATTAAATAGAAAGGGTGGCGTAAACGCCACCCTTTCTATATGGCTAGGACATAAAACCCAAAAGATGGGAGGCGGCGCTTCGCGCCGCCTCCCATCTTTTGGGTTTGCAAACCTTACGTTGCTACATTTGCGCCGCCTAGTTTGACATGATGTCTTTTGCTTGTTTTCGTTACAAGCGATACGTTAAAGACTTATTGGGAGGCTTAGGGACTTGCGATTTAATGAAGTGCCAAATATAAAACCAGAATCGGTGGCGCGGTGGAGCCGCGCCACCGATTCTGATAAATCTGGATTGGTATCTTATTTTCTCGCAAGTCCCTTATTGGAAAACTTATTGGAAAACTTATTGGAAAACTTATTGGAAAACTTATTGGGAAACTTATTGGAACGAGCTATGGCAATGCTTGAGTTAGTTCAGACAAATAAAAAAACAAAAGACGAGTGGTGGTATCGAGAACTGTCGCTTATCTTTTGGGTTTTAGATATCAAGCAAAGCTTGTATTTCTATATAACCTTGATTTCCAGAGAATGTCTAAAACAACTACAACCACAACTTAAGGATTAAGCTAATAATTATCAAAAGTTAACTATCAAAAGTTAATTATCAGATAAGTAAGTTACTGGGCATAATTAAAGCCCAGAATCAAAAGCTGTAGCGCAAGCTGCTCGTTCGCTATAGCTTTTGGGGTTTTATATTTAATTGCGCCCAGCTACTTAGCTAAGTAAACTTAAAACCTAGAAGATTGTACCGCCCGCTTAGCGGAAGGTATGCTCTCTGGTTTAGGTTTTTAATTATGCTGAACTACTTAGTAACGCAATTTAGTAACGCAATTGATCGCAATTGATCGACTAATTATTTCGTTTTCTTATTTCGTTTTCTTTCGTTGAGTGTTGACAAATACCTATGCTGGAATATCTGCCACCGTTAAATGACCATAACTTGCCCTATCCCGATACGATTCATCCGATTGTGGTTCATTTTGTGATCGCAATGGTGTTGTTTGCAGTGGTATGCGATGCGATCGGCTATTTCACCCGTAACCCTCGACTCTACGAAGTGAGCTGGTGGAATCTATTTTTTGCCACAATTTCGATCTTCATTGCCATTATCTTTGGACAGGTGGAAGCGGGATTAGCGGAGGCATACGCTGCCGTAGAGCCAACCTTGAATTTACATACCATTATTGGCTGGTCGCTCTCAGGAGTAATTGCGGCGATGACTGGATGGCGCTATGTACTGCGGGTTCGCGATCCTAAGGTGTTACCTGTCTCCTTTCTCGGTGCGGGTTTGTTTCTCACAGGAATAGTTCTTTTTCAAGTTTATTTAGGCGATCTGCTGGTTTGGGTCTATGGACTACATACCGTACCAGTGGTAGAAGCTTTAAAGGAGGCTGGTTTGCAATGATTGCGACTTTAATCGATCAATTACATGGTCAATTGGGCTTAAATGGGTTGCCCTATAGCATTCCTATCCATCCCAATCTAGTTCACATGACCCTTGGCTTGTTTATTGTAGCGATCGGATTCGATATTGTGGGCGTATTTTTTGTTCTAGAAAAGCCTTTATTCAAATTTCTAGCCATTCCTGCCTCAAGGTCGAACTTTTTTGATGTCGGCTGGTACAACATGGTCGCCGCCTCAATTATCACTTTCTTTACTGTTGGTGCAGGTTTTTACGAAATCCTGCTCGCTACGCCCGATGAGAATGTTAAAAGCGCTTGGGGCTTACAGGCGATGGAGACGATGATCTGGCATGGTGTGGGAGGTGTGCTTTTATTAGCGCTGATTGTAGGAATGACTGTCTGGCGTGGATTTCAGCGCTTTCTCTGGCGCAAGGATATGGGTCAACAGGTACAGTGGAGCTATTTGCTAGCAGGATTGGTAATTTTTGCGATCATGTTTGTGCATGGGACTTTGGGCGCACAGCTTGCCTCAGAGTTTGGGGTGCATATTACCGCCGATCGCCTGTTACGCTTGAGTAAGAATGTCGATCTAAATCAGTTACTGAAATAGGGAGATCTATGAAACTACGCACGATTTTAACTTTGGTGGGTGTGGCGATCGCGATCGCCCTCATCAGTCTCTGGATGGGACAATCTGCCTATACATGGTTCCCGCCGCAAGCTTCCGCAGAATCGATTTTGGTGGATAACCTATTTAGCTTTTTGGTGACCTTAGGAACTTTCATTTTTCTTGGTGTAGTTGGCACTTTGACCTATTCCATCTTGTTTCAACGCGCAGGGAAATATGACTATAGTGATGGTCCTCATATCGAAGGTAATGTTAAATTAGAAATCATCTGGACAGCAATTCCCTTTGCTCTGGTGATTTGGATTGCCGCCTATAGCTATCAAATCTATGATCAGATGTCGATCTTAGGACCAATGGAACATGCTCATCATGGAGCAATGATGGCGGTGGCTGATGCGGCTGAAGTTCACGAATCTCAATTGGAAGAGGTTGAGCAAATTCAAGTACTAGCGCGGCAATGGTCATGGGAATTTCGCTATGGCAATGGGACAGGCAATGGGACAGGTAATGTCAGTAGTACAGAATTACATTTGCCGAATAATCGCAGGATTAAGCTTGTCCTCCATTCTGAAGATGTGCTGCATGGCTTGTATATTCCTGCTTTTCGGGTGAAGCAAGATGTAATTCCAGGGCGTGATATTGATTTTGAATTTACACCTATTCGTGAAGGGAAATATCGCTTGCGGGATTCGCAATATAGCGGTACTTATTTTGCGGCGATGCAAACGGATGTGGTAGTGGAATCCCCTGAAGCCTATCAGAAATGGTTAGCGGATGCTTCTATCGCTACGCCTGTAGTTGCCTATAATCGTGCATCTAATGAATATGCTAAACGAGATAATGCAAATAATTTGGTAACGGTTATACCTGCGGCTCCTCCTGTGGTGAATTATTCAAATTGACCCTCCCGCCTAGTTTATTTGTAGGATGCGTTAGTGCAACGTAACGCATCTATTAGAAAACCGCATTTATTAGAAAAATGATGGGTTACGCTATCGCTAACCCATCCTACGTTTAACTAAAAAAATAACTGGATTTTCCAAATGAAAATTGATAATCTTCGCTTTCAGCCTTGGATAGGCAATCAATATGGAAATGAGAGCATATTCAAAATTCCCATTTTGATTGTTGGAGAATCAAATCATGGTGTATCCAAAGGTGCAGAAAAAGATGCTGTTTTTACACAGGAGCTAATCAACAAAATTATTGATGCAAGGTGGAAGCATAACTTCTTTAGCAATATCCAACGGACATTTGTACAAAATGCTAATACTCAGGAATTGCGATCTGAATTTTGGCATTCTATAGCACACCATGAATATATTCAGGATTGGCTTCCCAGACCTAGAATTGCTCCCGATGAAGAAATGTGGAAAAAAGCTAAGCCGATTTTTAGAGAAGTAGTTGCTGAGTTAAAGCCTACGTGCATATTGTTTGTTTGCAAACGATTGTTTGAAAGAGTGTCACTAGATTTTCCAGCATCAAATCCTCTAGTTATTGATAATTCATTGACCTTAGAAATTTATCGGAATCATCATCCAACCGTCAAAATTGATAATGCCTTAGCTTCATGGATTTATCATCCAACAGCCCCCCGTGGTGGTTTCCGAAGACCTAGAGGAGTTGTGAGTCCTTTGATTAAGGCGGCTGGGGGGACTGATGGGTTTAGCGCGATCGCTGACTTAAACACAGTTACAACGGGAGCATCTCACTAATGCAATGAGTATTTCTACTTATAGATGACATATGAGAAAATGAATAAAAATGAGGTTAAAAAAGATGACACCCGAAGAAAGCAAAGTTCTAGAAAGAACATCTAAAA
>NZ_ALWB01000268.1 GCF_000332215.1 Pseudanabaena biceps PCC 7429 | reverse complement strand
GGCGCTTCGCGCCGCCACTCTCCATTTTGGTTTTCTATAGGGTTGCTTCGAGAATCTGAGCGGTGATTGCCCCTAAGATTGAAACCGTTAAGTATTTGCCAATCATCGGATTGTCGCCTAAGGAATTATCCTGTTTGCAGCCTGTTAAAAATAATGACCATGCCTGTGTTGCGTTAATGGTCTGAAATCGATTAAAACTATTTGTAAAGATTAAACGCATAAATCTTATCTAATTAAAATTGAAGAATTAGTGAAGAATGCTGCATTGCTTGAGGTATTCGAGTTTCGATGCCTCAGATGAACATAGCACAGATATTGTAATAAAAGTTCACAAATCAAAAAAGATTAATCAAGAATTTAGCCTGCTGCTAGGTTGCTAGAATTTCATTGGCTATTGAGCGATCGCTATAGTCCCGCGTACCATTCGTAGCCAAGATCCTCCCAATAGCCTCGCTTTTCTCCAAGTTCCTTTGTCAGTTGAATTCTGGTTACCCATTTACTGAGCTTATAGCCAAGTTTGATCGGTGAAGCGAGACGTAGGGGCGCACCATTTTCTTTGGCTAGAGGCTGTCCATTTTTTTGGTATGCCATCAAGGTTTGGGGATGCATGACCGAATCGAGATCCCAGCTTTCATAATAGCCATCTGCCGAATAGAAATAGGCATATCTAGCTTGATGGGATGGCTGGGCGATCGCTAGCAGATCTCTGACCCTTACTCCACCCCATTGAACGATCGCCGCCCAGCCCTCGACACAAACATGGCGGATGACCATATTTCTAAAGGGTAATTTTTGCAGGTCGCTCATATTAAGACTCAGAGGATTATTCACTTCACCATCAATAATTAATCGATAGGTTTCAAGCGCGATCGCAGGAGTAAATCGAAAGGTATTGACAATTAATTTATCGGGTTCGATCGCACTAATCGGAAACTCTGGTATTGGCTGTTGGGGTTGAAAAATTAATGACTCGACCTGCTGGTTAAGAGGCTCCGATAAACTGCCTACTAGCCCTTCCGCAAGACTGCCAAAGCCAATTGTTAACAAGCCCATACCTGCCAAGGTCAAAAAGCGACGACGGGGAACCAAATCGGTATCGTCAAGGTTTAAATCTGGCAGTTGTTGAGGGTCTTCTGGCATGGCTTTTAAGTTTTTTAATGATCTTTAATGATAAAAAAATGATAAAAATTAGGTCAATCCTGATCGGAGAGAGCGGATTGGTCTGACCAAAACATGGAATCTAGCAAGCGATCGCCACCGACGTTCCGCCCTAGTTGGGAATGTATGGCAGCTAAACAGATTGTGATCGGGACTGCCATAAAATGGGTAATTCGCAGGGCATCCCATCCCCCAAAGCTATCTACAATCCAATAAAACTGAGCAGGCTTAAACATGCCTAACCCCGTAAAAATTGATAATAATAAAATCGGGATCAGCAGGGTATAAACCAAACGATGCCAAGCATAGTTCTTCCGCTTGTTATTTTGACTAAAAACTAGGGCTTTGGCATCTTTGCTGCTCATATAGCGATGTCGCCATCTTCGGGTCAGCACTACATAAATTCCATACCAAAGCAAATTCAACGCAAAGATCCACATTGTCGCAAAATGCCAATGCCTGCCCCCCGCTAACCATCCTCCTAAACCCAAAATAGGAGGAATATGTATACCCTCGCGTCCTCCAAATACGGGATTGGCGTTATAAATTTGGAGCCCGCTTGCGATCATCAAAAATAAACTAACGAGACTTACCCAATGGAAAATTTTAGCTGGCAAATCTTGGTGGGGGATTTTTGCTGCCTTTGGAGTTGGTTGAGTTGGCGATCGCATGACTATTCCTAGAGGCTTTTGTTTAGATTCTAGCCGAATCAATCGCGGGAACAAACCAAAAAAAGAGGTGACGCATGGCATCACCTCTTTTTTGAGGGTTTATTTCAAAATCCTAACTATTTTCTAGGTATTCTGAATCTTTAGGTATTCTAATTACTACCAAATACTACCAAATACTACTGAGGCTTTTTAGCATCGTCAGCGGGCTTAGCAGCATCAGGCTTAGGAGCATCACCAGGCTTAGCAGCATCAGCAGGCTTAGCATCAGACTTCATCGCATCGCCAGGCTTAGGATCCTTAGCAGCATCAGGCTTCATTGCGTCACCAGCCTTGTCCTTGGTAGCATCAGGCTTAGCAGCATCGCCAGGCTTAGCAGCATCACCAGGCTTAGCATCCTTAGCGGCATCAGGCTTCGCATCCTTAGCGGCATCAGGCTTAGCAGTAGACTTGTCTTTATCAGCAGCAGGCTTAGCATCTTTCGTAGCATCAGGCTTTGCAGCAGGTGTAGATGTAGCTGCTGGAGTAGCAGTAGGAGCTGGGGTTTCAGTAGCGCAGGAGACCAAACCAGCTGATAATCCAAGGCTTGCAACAATCAAAAGAGCTTTCAAGTTCATAGTTGTAATTTTTTCTGTTTAGTAATGGATCTAACTAATTTAGGGACTAAGTAAAAATATGTAGTTTATGTGGAGGAGCCTACGTATAATTACTCACTGATTTTATTCTATGTTAAATAATTGTTAATTAATAGCTTAATTTTTGTAAATTTGTAATCTGTATAGCTAATTGATCGGATAGATCGTGTAGAAGCCTTGTTAAGTAAGGAAATGATCGAAAATATACCTATAAGAATTTTTGAACTAATAATTCAAGGCGATCGCTTATCCAGCGCAGATCGTGAATTATTAGTGGGGGATATCAAAAAAAATAGCGATTGTTTTTTGCCGTTCGATGCATTATCAATCGAGATGATCGCAGATTCAAATATGGCAGATGAGGTATTTAATGACATCGTTGATCGGCGATCGCGTCTCATGGCGTTAGTGTATCCAGAGATCTCGCAAGCCTTGAGTTGTCAAAATATTCTAATTTCGCCCCATTCCGTCTTATTTTCCCTGTTGTGGTACTACTGGTTACCCCTCGCTCAAAAGCTGGTCTTTCAGCAAGAAAAAGCTGGGCGTACCTTGATCCAAGGCTTATTAGGTGGACAAGGCACAGGTAAAACAACCCTAGGGTACGTCTTGAATATATTGTTACGACATCTAGGTAAGACTTTCCTGAGCATCTCCCTTGATGATTTCTATAAAACCTATACCGATCGCCAAAAATTGCGTGATCACCGTCCCGAAATAATTTGGCGAGGTCCCCCCAGTACCCACGATATTGATTTAGGGGTTAAAGTTTTACAGAAATTACGCGATCGCCCACCTGCCCATAGTCAATCGATTTCTATCCCGCGTTTTGATAAGTCATTACATAATGGGGCAGGGGATCGGGGCGAGTCTGAAATTTCCGAGAATGCCGATATCGTTCTGTTTGAAGGCTGGTTTGTCGGGTTGCGTCCCCTGCCTGTTTCTGCATTTCGCAATTTTGTCCCACCCATTCTGTCGGAGCGCGATCTCGAGTTTGCCCTTGAATGTAATGCCAACCTACACAATTACTTACCACTCTGGGACTACCTCGATAGCCTGATCGTTCTCGTCCCTGAAGACTATACCTACAGCCTGCAATGGCGCATTGAAGCCGAACACAAACTAATTGCCACGGGGAAAACGGGCATGAGCGATCGCGAAATCGCCCATTTTGTGGAATATTTCTGGAAAGCACTACATCCTGAATTATTTATGCCCCGCATAGTCACTCCTACCAGTAGCAGCGATCGGGGCGGCGATTTGGTGGTTAAAATATCGCGATCGCATATGCCAACCAAGATTTACAGCCCCAAACACCGAATATAAGTGCTTGTGCAAAATAAATTACCCAAACCCGTAAAGTTGCGCCCCGTAGGGGCGCAATTTTACGGGTTTGGGTTTGTAATTAATTATGCCCAGCTACTTACATCTGAAGTCAGCTTTTAAAACCAAAGAGGGGAATGGCGACGCAAAGCGCCACCACTCCCTTCTCTAGCCAACGAACGCTAAAGCATTGACCTTGCTTTTTAGGTTTTATCGGAATCAATCGGAATCAATCGGAGGGAATAGTTTATTATGTTGATACAAATAAAATAATTAGACTTGTTGGTCGATTCTGACGCAGTTATTTCCTCACATTACCTTAAGTATTTTGAGTGGTAAGCAAAGTCAGGATCAATTATCATAAATTAAAATTAAGAATCGTTAAGATCTTACTCACTACATAGATTAAGGAACATTTGCAATGGGATTACCCTGGTATCGAGTGCATACAGTTCTCCTGAACGATCCAGGAAGACTGATCGCCACGCACCTGATGCACACTGCTCTCGTAGCAGGGTGGGCAGGCTCGATGGCACTTTATGAGCTAGCAATTTTTGACCCCAGTGACCCCGTCCTCAACCCCATGTGGCGGCAAGGTATGTTCGTCATGCCCTTCATGACCCGTCTTGGTATTACCAACTCTTGGAGTGGCTGGACAATTACTGGCGAACAAGTTGCTGACCCTGGTTTTTGGTCTTTTGAAGGTGTTGCTCTAGCCCACATCGTCCTTTCTGGTTTACTTTTCCTAGCTGCCATTTGGCACTGGGTTAACTGGGATTTAGAACTATTTAGAGATCCTCGCACAGGTGAGCCAGCTTTGGACTTGCCGAAGATGTTCGGTATTCACCTTTTCTTATCTGGGTTACTCTGCTTTGGTTTTGGTGCATTCCACCAAACAGGACTCTTTGGTCCTGGCATGTGGGTATCTGATGCCTATGGCTTGACTGGTCATGTTGCACCTGTAGCGCCTGAATGGGGACCAAATGGATTTAACCCCTTCAATGCTGGCGGTATCGTGGCTCACCATATTGCTGCTGGTATCGTTGGTATCGTTGCTGGTCTATTTCACTTGACAGTGCGTCCACCAGAGCGTTTATACAAAGCCCTGCGGATGGGTAACATCGAAACCGTTCTCTCTAGCAGCATTGCAGCGGTATTCTTTGCAGCCTTTGTCGTTGCTGGAACCATGTGGTACGGCTCGGCAGCAACTCCCATCGAGTTATTTGGTCCTACCCGCTATCAATGGGATAGCAATTCTTTCCAGCAAGAAATTTCTCGCCGCGTTCAAACTGGCCTCAATGCTGGCTTGAGTGCTGAAGATGCTTGGTCGAAGATTCCTGATAAACTTGCTTTCTATGACTATGTTGGTAACAGCCCTGCTAAAGGTGGTTTGTTCCGCGTTGGTCCAATGAATAATGGTGATGGTATTGCCCAAGGTTGGCAAGGGCATCCCATTTTCAAAGATGGTGAAGGTCGTGAGTTGAGCGTCCGCCGCTTGCCTAACTTCTTTGAAACCTTCCCTGTTGTTCTTCAAGATCAAGATGGTGTGGTTAGAGCTGACATTCCTTTCCGTCGTGCTGAATCAAAGTACAGTGTTGAACAGACTGGTGTTACTGTCTCCTTTGTCGGTGGAGAGTTAAATGGTAAGTCTTTTACCGATGCCCCAACCGTTAAGAAGTATGCACGCCAAGCTCAGCTAGGCGAAATCTTTGAATTTGACCAAGAAAAAAATAATTCCGATGGTGTATTCCGTACTAGCCCTCGTGGTTGGTTCACTTTCGGACATGCAGTATTTGCTCTATTCTTCTTCTTCGGTCATATTTGGCATGGTGCTCGTACCTTGTTCCGCGATGTGTTTGCTGGGGTTGACCCAGAACTCAGCGAAGAGCAAGTTGAATGGGGTGCATTCCAAAAAGTTGGTGACAAAACTACTCGCGCTATTGAGGCATAAAATTCAATGGAAGCTCTTACTTATACCTTTATTTTCGCTTGTTTGATTGGTTTGTTCTTCTTTGCAATCTTCTTCCGCGAACCGCCTAAGGTTCCTTCTAAAGATAAGAAGTAATTTCTATAAACAAAAAGCCCGCCTAGGCGGGCTTTTTGTTTAGAAAATGTGTGATTTTATAGCTATAGTCAGTAATGTTAGGACAAACATCAAACTCAATAGAGAGTTGCGGCGCGAAGCGCCGCAACT
>NZ_ALWB01000267.1 GCF_000332215.1 Pseudanabaena biceps PCC 7429 | reverse complement strand
CCTGTAGCGCACGCTGCGCGTGCGCTACAGGTTTTTGGGTTTTATATTTAATTGCGCCTAACTAATTACTGCTCATTACTACCAAATTACCCCAAAAAATATTACGCAAATATTACGCAAATATTACGCAAATATTACGCAAAAAAGTAAGGCAGCACCTTGTACTGCCTTACTTTTTTAAGTGCGAAACGGTACAAATACGCGACAATGGGATGTTGAGACTAGGGCAAAACAGCTAAAAATATTGGGCAGAATTCTATGCGGCGTGCGGTTTTATGTGGATATTATGGGATGGGTAATGGTGGTGATGAAGCTCTGCTTGCCACCCTATTGCAAATGTTGCCTGATGATGTCCAACCGCTAGTATTATCGGCAAATCCTAAGGCTACAGAAAATTTACACCAAGTAGAAGCGAGCGATCGCTATTCAGTGTTTGGATTACTGAGTGTTCTCAGTCGATCGGATTTATTCATATGGGGAGGAGGGAGCCTGATGCAGGATGCCACAAGTGCCAGAAATCCGATTTATTATGGCGGTTTGATGGGGCTAGCGCAGGGCATGGGTTTACAAACGATCGCTTGGGCGCAGGGAGTTGGTCCCCTTCAGCGCAAGTTGAGTAAATGGATCGCTAAACGAGCTTTTCAGGGCTGTAAATCCATATCTGTACGCGATCGGCAATCCGCCCGCTTGCTTGCGGAATGGGAAGTTAACAGTATTGTTGCCCCCGATCCTGTATGGGCTCTAGAGGCAGAATCGATGAATATATATCGAGACTTAGCTACACCCAAGGTGGCGGTAGTATTGCGATCGCATCCAATGCTGACCTCTTGTCGGCTGGCGACCATTACTGAGGCTCTCCGATTAATCCAACAGCAAACTAATGCCAATCTTTTGTTAATTCCATTTCAACCAACCCAAGATAAAGCGATCGCCCAAGCAATTTGTGATGCACTCAACGATAAATTTCCAAAACGCAGTCAAATCATCATTCAAAAAGATCCGCGTAAACTGAAGGGAATCTTTCGTGGTGTAGATTTAACGATCGCGATGCGATTGCATGGATTGATCATGGCAGCTTCGGAGGGCTGTCATTGCTCGGCAATTAGCTACGATCCAAAAGTTTCCTATCTTATGGAAGATTTGGGTATTTCAGGTTGGGAATTAGCGGATTTACCTGATGATGCGCGAACAATAGCGGATATCTGGATTAAGGATTTAGAACATAAAAATGAAGCGATCGCCCAGCGAGTTTGTCAACTAAAACAAGACGTACTACTTCACAAACAAATTCTATAAATAGCTAGACGCAATTAACGCAATTAAATATAAACCACCAAAGATGAGTAGCAGCGCGAAGCGCTGCTACTCATCTTTGGGAATGTATGTCCTAAGCAAACCTTAAAGCCCTTGCCAGCCCTCAGTTACTGCGAGGATATTCTGCTAAAACTTGCTTGAGATATTTGCCTGTATAGGAACTTTTGACTTTAGCAACCTGTTCGGGCGTTCCTTCGGCGATGATTTTACCACCGCGATCGCCTCCTTCGGGACCGAGATCGACGATCCAATCCGCACAACGAATCACATCAAGATTATGCTCAATTGTGATGATGCTATTACCCTTATCCACCAAACGTTGCATCACATCCAGTAGCTTATGTACATCATAGAAACTTAAGCCCGTAGTTGGCTCATCGATGAGATAGAGGGTTTTACCCGTAGCCCTGCGAGCTAGTTCGGTCGCAAGTTTCACCCGTTGGGCTTCACCACCTGATAATGTTGGGGCAGATTGTCCCAAGCGGACATAGCCCAAACCCACATCCACCAACATTCCCAATTTGGTATGTGCTGAGGGAATATTCTCAAAAAAATGCATCGCTTCTTCGATGGTCATATCAAGAACATCAGCGATCGTCTTTTCTTTGTATTTAACCTGTAAAGTTTCCCGATTGTACCTTGCTCCTTTACACACATCACACTGTACGTAGACATCAGGCAAGAAATTCATCGAAATCACATTTACTCCCTGCCCCGAACAGGCTTCACAACGCCCCCCCTTGACATTAAAGGAAAATTGTCCCGCTTTATAGCCTCTGGTTTTCGCCGCAGTGGTCAGGGCAAAGGTTTCCCGAATGACATCAAAAAGCCCCGTATAGGTGGCAGGATTGGAGCGAGGGGTACGTCCGATTGGCGATTGGTCAATGACAATGAATTTATCAAGGGCTTGAAGTCCTTTCACCTCTCCCACACCAATGGGAACTGGGATTTTACGGGAGAAATGATGGTCGAGAGAATTATGGAGCAGGTCATTAATGAGAGTAGATTTCCCCGAACCTGATACACCTGTAATACAAACGAGTTTTCCTAAGGGAAGTTTAACGTTGATATGTTGGAGATTATTGAGATGGGCATCACAAATTTCCAGATATTTGCCATTGCCCTTACGTCGTTCTGCGGGGGTATAAATTTGCTTTTTTTTGGATAGGTAAGCGCCTGTAAGCGATTCGGGATGATCCTCAATATCATTGACGCTGCCTTGGGCGACAACTCTCCCACCATGCACTCCCGCGCCAGGACCAATATCGACTAGATAATCCGCAGCACGAATCGTTTCCTCATCATGCTCGACTACGATCAGTGTATTTCCAAGATCGCGCAGTTTTGTTAAAGTTGCCAAAAGTCTGGAATTATCGCGTTGGTGCAGCCCAATGCTCGGCTCGTCCAGTACGTAGAGAACGCCTGTTAAACCTGAACCAATTTGCGTGGCTAATCGGATGCGCTGAGCTTCACCACCAGAGAGCGACATGGTGGAGCGATCGAGGGTGAGATAGTCTAAGCCGACATCGAGAAGGAATTGCAATCTCGCTCCGATTTCCTGTAACACCCGATCGCCAATTTGTCGCGTACGCGCATCAAGTTCTAAATTTTTGAGGCGATCGCGACAAGTGCCAATGGGAACCGAGACAAACTCAATAATGTTATAACCACCCACCCGCACGGCAAGGGACTCTGGCTTGAGTCGAGTTCCCTCACAGGTGGAGCAATTCTGCTCGATTAGATAATTTTCTAGCTTCTGTTTTTGTGATTCGCCTGCTTCTTTATACTGCTGTTCGAGGATGGAGATGGCTCCTTCATAACGCTTGTAATAGCCTTCAGTCCGCTCACGATAAAGCGAGTCGGGTTTAATTAAAATCTTTTCAGTCGTGCCATAGAGAATAATGTCAATCTGTGACTGGGATAGATTTTCCCAAGGTGTAGTAATTTCAAAGCCTGCGTATTCACCGACACTGGCGAGTAGGGAAATGTAATAGGTGTGGGTTTTGTCTGCCCAAGGAGCGATCGCGGCATAAACGGGCAGAGAGGGATCGGGAACTAATAGGGCGGGATTAAAGGTTTTGATGCTACCTAATCCATGACAGGCAGGACAAGCCCCATAGGGAGAATTAAAAGAGAACATCCTTGGGGAGAGTTCTTCCATGACTGCGCCATGTTCGGGGCAAGCAAAGTTTTCGGAAAATGTGAGTAGGTTGCTGCCTTGATCCCGATCGGAGTCCGTCCGATCGAGAATCTCTACCATGGCAATTCCTTCGGCGCGTTTCAAGCATGTGGCGAGAGAATCGGTCAGCCTTTCTTGGATATCACCTTTGCGAACTAGGCGATCGACGACAATTTCAATATCATGGAGTTTATTTTTTTCTAGTTCAATATTGTCGCTGAGTTCGCGTACTTCTCCATCAATCCGCACTCGTCCGAAACCTTCCGATGCTAGACTCGCCAGTAATTTCTTATGGGTTCCTTTTTTGCCACGAATTACGGGAGCGAGTAATTGGAATCGAGTACGATCGCTTAATTCCATAATCGAGTCCACCATCCGATCAATGGTCTGTGGCGCTATATTGCGATCGCAAATGGGACAATGTGGCGAACCTGCTCGACCAAACAGCAAGCGCAGGTAATCATAAATCTCAGTAACCGTGCCAACGGTGGATCGCGGATTATGGGAAGTGGATTTTTGGTCTATGGAAATCGCAGGACTCAATCCCTCAATGTAGTCTACATCGGGCTTATCGACCTGTCCGAGAAACTGTCGAGCATAGGCACTCAGCGACTCAACATAGCGACGTTGTCCTTCAGCAAATATTGTGTCAAAGGCAAGGGATGACTTGCCCGAACCAGACACACCTGTAAACACGATTAGGCGATCGCGCGGAATCGTCAGATCGACATTCTTAAGATTGTGCTGTCTTGCACCCTTAACTTGAATATGAGTATGGTCTGGCATTCGAGCGCGATTTATACTTGTTAGCGTAAAGATTTGTTACTAGTGTATGCGATCGCCGCAATATTTGTGGGCTTTGACGATGGTGGATTGATCCTTTTGGTATGACAATTGCCCTCGTTTCATATAGCTGTCGCCAAGTATATATAGGACATAAACCCCAAGACTTGAATGGCGGCGCGAAGCGCCGCCATTCAAGTCTTGGGGTTTGATTTTTCCTCATTCAAGTGACTGTAGCTATACAGGCAATAAAGGCAAAGATTGTTTGAAACACAAGCTCAGGAAAGATATGTCAAAAAGATGTAATAATTTGTAACAGAATTACCAAGCGATCGCTTTACGGGCGATCAAATTTATGGAACCCGAATTAACTAATGCGGCAGCCGAAAACATAGAAATAGCCAATACAGAAGCCAATATAGAAGCCAATATAGAAGTAAATACGCCAGATATACCAGATATAAAAGAGGAACTACATCGTCATGAATGTGGCGTATGTGGCTACATATACGAACCATCCGTAGGCGATGCGAAGCGAAATATTCCTAGTGGCACAGCCTTTGAAGATATTCCTAACGATTGGCGTTGTCCCGTTTGCAATACCAAGAAAAAAGCATTTGCCGATATTGGCGTTGCAGCCAAACCCTCTGGCTTTACCGAAAACCTAGGCTATGGATTTGGGGTAAATACGCTCACTCCAGGACAAAAAAATTTATTGATCTTTGGGTCGCTGGCGCTAGCAGTCATTTTCTTCATTAGTCTTTACGCCCTCGATTAATTCACTCTCCTTTAGCATAGTTTCTTACAAACTTCCTTACAAATTCTTTTGCAAATTTTCTATAGATTTTTATGAATAAAAGCATAAAACGCTTTCTTACTTCTTTATCCCTCTGCCTATTACTAATTTGCGGCGGATTATTGGGCATGGGAATGCCAATTGCCTCAGCCAACCATGGCAATTGGCATAAGGTCGATCTCCCAGTGGCGATTACCCCCCTCGATCTTTGGTTTGACAAAAACGATCTCGATCACGGTTGGTTAGTTGGTACTGAGGCAACTCTGCTCGAATCAATCGATGGTGGCAAAACTTGGGAAGAGCGCAAACTCGATCTCGGCGACAGCATTTATCGCTTCTCATCGATTAGTTTCTCTGGCAAAGAGGGGTGGATTACAGGACAGCCCTCTCTCTTGCTACACACCACCGATGGCGGTAAATCTTGGTCGCGGATCGGACTTAGCTCCAAGTTGCCTGGTGACCCCTTTGCGATCGTTGCGCAAGGTAAAAACTCAGCGGAAATGGTTACAGATCTGGGGGCGATCTATTCCACGCAAGATGCAGGACAAAATTGGAAAGCTTTAGTAACGCAAGCCGTAGGTAATGCTCGCAATCTCAACCGTAGCGCCGATGGGCGCTATGTTGCGATATCGGCAAATGGTAATTTTTATTCGACATGGCAGCCTGGAGATGTAACTTGGATTCAACATAATCGCAATAGCTCCCGTCGAGTCCAAAACATGGGTTATACCCCCGATAACCGCCTATGGATGTTAAATCGTGGTGGTCAAGTTCAGTTTAGTGAAGTTGGCGAATTTGACAAGTGGGAGAAAAAGCAAACTCCCCGTGAAGGCGGTGGCTTTGGTCTATTGGATCTCGCCTATCAAGATGAAAATAATGTTTGGATTTCGGGTGGTAGCTCCCGCTTGATCCATAGCGAAGATGGTGGCAAGACATGGACGCGCGATCGCTCGGCGGCAAATGTCGGCGCTAATCTCTATCAGGTTTACTTTTTCTCCCACGATCGCGGTTTTGTCATCGGGCAAAATGGCACATTATTAGCCTATTCCCCCGACTAATACCAAAACCCAAAATGGCTTAGCCATTTTAGGATTTAACCCTCAAGAAGAAAATGGCAGCGCTTAGCGCCGCCATTTTCTTTATTAATATGAGTTCGGGATAATTTGAAATGGGCTTTGAGAAAGGGTTTGCATAGCAAACCCTTTCTCAAAGCCCAAAAGTAAAAGCCTTGCTACGCAAGGCTTTTACTTTTGGGCTTTTAAAATTTGCCAGCTTAACCCGAACTGACGTTAAATAAGTTATCTTAGTCAAGTTTCCTACAATGGAAGCTTGACTTTTTGTGTGGAATTTGTCGGGAGGATTGTAGGTGAGAAAGTTACAGGGTAACACTTTGTTTTTAACCACGATCGCTGCGATCGCCTTAATTGACGGAGGAAATTA
>NZ_ALWB01000266.1 GCF_000332215.1 Pseudanabaena biceps PCC 7429 | reverse complement strand
AAAATCGGAAGAAATGTTGAGGTATTCAATTCGTTTGTTAATTCACTATCTTAAGTACAAATCATTTACTACCTTTGCTTGATTCATCTTTCATTTGTGCAACGCCGTATTGAGAGTTATATTGTTATAAATTAAATCGGGAGTAATAATTCTCAGCTTGTAATTGCTATCCCCATAGCCATAGCCTTGAGCCACCAGCCAATATTCACCAGCGCCAAGCCATAGCTCTTGATCGTTATTGGTACCAGTTCCTGTAATTCTCTGTCCACTAGCATTGTATATATACCAATAGCCATTACCTTGCTGACCATCGATATACACATAGGTTTGAGTCGGAATGTTAAAGCGATAACCCACACTACCAAGATTATCGTTATCAAACGTTCCCACAATATCCGTATCTAGTGCCACCAAAGGCGAATCTGCTTTATTCAGCAATCGGAACTTATAATTGCCTATCGCTTCACCATCACCATCTACGGTAATTCTATAGGTTCCATTCATAGTCAGTCTCAGTGCCGCAGAGTCACTGGGGTTAAGATCTGAACGACTATTGGTTCTGACTACTTCGCGACCTGTGGGATCGTAAACAATAATGCTTAAATTATTTGGATTATTACTTAAAGAATCAAAATACAACAGTTGCCCTGCTGTGCCTGTGAAAGTGTAATAGTCTTGAGCACCTTTTTCATTCAAAGTGCCGCTGACATCGCTGCCAAAAGTGATAGCTGGCTTAGTTGTCAGTTCGGGCGTGACCAGATTAAATTTATAGCGTGACTCATAGCCAGCGCCATAGCCCAGTATCGCTAAGGTATATTTCCCAGCTTCTAACCATCCTTCTCTGTCTTCCCAAAGGCGTTGGGAGTAATACAACTGACCACTAGTATCATAAAGCTGCCATCCTCCAGGCTGAGCATTGTAGTATGCAGGATAATAGTTGTCATACCCTAGAGAAGTTGTGTCGAAATAGAGATACTGACGAGATGTCAGTTCAAACTGAAATAGCTCAATATTGTAGCCTCCATTTCCCAAGGTTCCAGAAAATTCTGTATCTAGAGCTATTGGGGTAGCAGCAGCTTTATCTAAAAGACGGAATGCATAGGCTCCATTGTTCTCTCCAGAACCATCTATCTTGATTTTGTATGTGCCATCAGAGGTAAGACGCAATCCAGCATTGTCTGGAGTGCGATCGCTACGACTGTCAAATGTATCTACTTGCACGCCTGATGGATCGTAAATATAGGCAATAAAGTAGCTTGAATTGTATGGATGCACTAAAGAATCGAAGAATAGCTGCTGTCCTGCTGTTCCTGTAAAAGTGAATGTATCCTGTTCACCCTTTTTAAGATTGCCACTAACTGTCGTTCCCAAAGTCATGGGAGTTACGGGTAATGGCGAGTTAATAATACTGAATGCATAGCTATTACTCGTAGTCAGAGCATCTCTACCGCGAATTGCTAAAACATATTCCCCATCAGTTTGAATATCTACTTCCATATCATCCATGTAGCCATTAGCAGCAATAGCGACATTGCGCGGATCGTAGAGTACCCAGTCCATCTTGTCGTAAGCACGACTTTGCATATCAAAATAAAGTTTCTGTCCTTTACTAGCAGTAAAGCGATAGAGATTATCTTGTGAACCTAAATTCAGAGTGTCATTAATTACCTTGTCAAAGTTGGTAATGGGAAGAAGTGCAGGATTAACCACTCTAAAGCCATAACTGCCTACGGTATCTCCACTTGGATTAATGACGATTTTATAGTTGCCATCCTCATTTAGGCTTAGAAATGGAGTGTCATAGTACGCAAGATACTCGTTGGCTACCAACTGTCCCGATGGGCTATAAATTTGAAAACGCCAATTCTCTCTACTGCCTGTGTATTGCAGTGGGTCAAAGTAAAATTTCTGCCCCGCTTTACCTGAGAAATTAAATTCTTGGTTTTGTCCAGGTACATTGATCTGCCCAATGACAGTGTCACCCAAAATTAATGATGGTGGGGCTGTCCATTCTACTTTCCCTGTGGCTGGGTCAACTTTTAATCCATCAGGACCAATGACTACGCTATAGGTTAGAGAGTCTTGATCGGGGTCGATCGCTTGAGAATCATATTGATACAGCTTATTGATATAAGCTTGAACTACAGGATTAGTTACAAATGCGGGAGGACGATTGGGAGGAATATCCGTTACGGCAAGGTTATAGTCTTGCTTTGAGACCCCACCTCTACCATCACTAACTTCAACGCTGATGGACTTGTTACCAATATCCGCTGTAGTAGTTACCCATGTAATCACACCAGTCTGACTATTGATGGTCATACCATCAGGATTAACCAAAAGTTTATAGGTGAGATTATCGCTGTCGGGGTCTGTAGCTTTGACATTATAGGTATAGGTCTTTCCACCAATTACTTCTGAGTTTGGTTGGCTCGTAATTACTGGTGGTTTGTTGAGTGTGGAAAGAACTTGTAGCTTGTAAGTAAACTGGACTTGATTGGGATTGTAGAAAATCAAATTGCCGATTTCGGTGATCTGCCCTTGATTTAGCTTGCCATCATTAACCAACGCACTGAAATCATAGTAAGGCAATCCATCGGGCGTAAACCCATTGGTATTACGAACTTGAACCGTAGGGTCGCTAATATTAGTTACTGCGACTAAAAGTGGATTGTTAACCGCGTAAGTGCCTGAATTCTTCAGGGCGAGGCTTGCGTATAGAAGTTTACTATCCTGATTGAAAGACGTGCGATCGTACTGAGGCAAAATGCTACTACTAACATCAATCGTATTGCCTAAATTTAGAGGAGTGGGTGAAGGGCTTGCGGGAAGTACGGTCTGTTGAGCAGGCAACGTATTTAATGGCGCGTTGACAATGGTGAAGTCCTTGATTGTGACCTGAGTAGTAGTATCTGCATCGTCATTGATCAGGCGAAATACCAGATTAGCTGAAGTATTCGCTGGAATACCCGTGAGATTTAATTTGACAATTCCCGTGATGGGGTCATAGGTCGTAGCGGCGGTAAGAGCTGGGGTATTGCTCTCACTGAGGTTAAAGAAACTACTTCTACCTGCGCCGATCGTTAAGGTTAAGGGTTTACCATTACTATCCACTAAGGAAACTTCAAAGGCATCATGGATAGAATTTAAAGCAGCGGTATCAAAGTTAAGTCCATCGATTTTGAATTGCAGGATCGATGGCTGAGATGGAATTGTAATGGGAATGGAACGAATAGGGCTAAAGAACGATTGTTCTTTAAGGCTGAGATCTACGGAGATATAGAAGTTTTGGTTAGCTTCTAAATGCTCGAAAGTGCTATTTTCTCTAGCCTTGAGCTGGATATTATAGATACCTGAGTCGGTAAAACTGGGTGTGCCTTGGAGTTTGGCTGTACCGTCATGGTTGTCTACAAGGGTGAGCCATGATGGTAGGTTTACCGCTGTAATGTCAAGACTATTATTTTCAGGGTCGGATGTGGTGATATTGTATTGGTAAGGCTGACCTGCACTTCCGTTATTTTTAGTATCACTAGTAAATACAGGAGATTCATTAATATTAGTGATATTGACGGTGAATACTTTCTCGTAAGATAGCCCACCTTGATCCGTAGTCTTAACTCTGATGCTGTAGCTATTATTGGTCTCAAAGTCAGGTGAGTTTACGATGTGGAGTTCGTTATTAATAATTGAGAAAGAAGTATTGTCCGAACTTCCAGTTCCAGCAACTAAGCTGTAAGTAAAAGTCTGCGGAGTTGAATCTGGATCCGTGCTGGTAAATTTGCCGATTAAGGTATTTGCAGTAACATTTTCTGGTGTTGTGTTATTGCTAAGAACCAATGCTGTCGGTGCTTCGTTGACATCAGTGATGCTAATAATTAGTGCTTTTTCAAAACTTAGTCCACCTTGATCTGTGGTTTTGACTCGGATGGAGTAACTGCTTTTGCTCTCAAAGTCAGGTGAGAAGTTGAGTTTGAGTTTACCATTCTCAATAGTAAAGAGGTTATTGTTGATATCACCGATCCCATTAACTAGGCTATAGGTAAAGCTGTTACCTGTGTCGGGGTCGATGCTGCTAAAACTGCCAACTTCCGTATTAACGGGCACATTCTCAGCTATGGAGCTTGGGTTAAGAGCTAAGTCGGTCGGAGCTAGATTGGGATTGATGACAACTGTTTGAAAAGTTTTGAAGTCGCTAAGACTGGGATTACCATCATCAGTGACGCGAATCCCAATTGTGTAAGTTCCTGCTTGGGATACGGTTGGTGTCCATGTAAAAACACCCGTAATCGGATTGATACTAGCTCCTGTAGGAGCATTTGGTTCGAGGCTATAGGTAAGGTTGGTTGGTTGATCTGGATCGGTGGCGATCGCATTCACGCTTAATAATGTTCCAGAAGCGATCGTTTGATTAGCGATCGCTGACAAAGTTGGTGCTTCGTTGACATTGAGAATGTTGACTGTGAATACTTTCTCGTAGGATAAACCTCCTTGATCGGTGGTTCTAACTCTAATGCTGTAGCTATTCTTCGCTTCAAAATTAGGTGAGTTAACAATGCGTAATTCGTTGTTGACAATCGTAAAAGCAGCATTATCAGTACTTCCAGTTCCTGTAACCAAACTATAGGTAAAGGTCTGAGGAGTTGTATCAGGGTCTGTGCTGGTAAATGTTCCAATTAGAGAATTCGCTACAACATTCTCTGGAGTCGTGTTATTGCTGAGAACTAATGCTGTTGGTGCTTCGTTGACATCGGTAGTCCTAAAAAGGAAAGGATGAGGGAAAATATCTAGATGGTTGTTACAGATTAAAGCAATGTCAGAGTCAAGTCCATCAAGTCCATCATGTCCATCCTGCCAGTCCGTATCAGTGGTTAAAAACGGTGTACTCGGCATGGCAAACAAAATTATAAATGTCGGGACTGTGGTCGTCAATTTGTAGAAAATCCACAGTGGCAGAGAGTTTCAGAGCGTATCCAAGACACTTATGACCTTTTAGAGAGACTACTGCTAGAAAAAATCCCACTAGCTGGAATAGCTAGAGTCCTCAAGGTCTCAGAGAGATGGTTGCAGAGTTACGTC
>NZ_ALWB01000265.1 GCF_000332215.1 Pseudanabaena biceps PCC 7429 | reverse complement strand
CATGATTCAACTTGCTAAACCTGTCTCCTGTTCTGTTGTTAGTTAATTATCTATCCTAATATTCTCTATTCTTTTGTCTTCTTTTTATTCATGCAACAACGCCATTAATTATTGTTCTTAACTAATGGGCTTAAAAAGCTCAACTCCGTCACGACCATCCCCTGCGGCACTCAAAAAAACTTTAACCTGCTCGTCTTTGGAAGTCGGCAGAGTCCTCCCCACATAATCGGGATGAATTGGTAACTCACGATGTCCGCGATCAATCAGAGCTGTTAATCTGACCACCTTGGGGCGACCGTAATCATGGATTGCACTGAGGGCTGCCCCAATTGTACGACCGCTATAAATTACATCATCTACCAAAACTACAGTCTTACCATTCAAGTCAAAAGGAATTTCGGTCTTACTTGGCGTTCTTAAACCAATGCGATCGAGATCGTCCCGATAAAATGTAATGTCTAGTGCTCCCGAAGGAACGAGAACGCCTTCTAATGTGTGGATCTGCTTCGCGATCGCTACGCTGAGAGGCACGCCCCGAGTGTAAACTCCAAGCAAAACGACATTAGACAAATCTCCACTAGCTTCGACAATTTGCGAAGCTAAGCGGTTGATCGTACGACGCAATTCGTCAGCAGATAAAATTTCGACAATCTTAGATTGCAACACTATCCAGACTAGCCTATAAGTATTTTATCTCGATAAAAAGCCATATAGATATAAATATAACTTTATAACTTTCTATCTTCAGATCTAAAAACAAAAAATCCAAGTGTAGAGGAAATTAGAACTTTCCTCCTTACTTTGGAATTTTATAACGTCTATAAATTCTATAAATGCTTATATCGGATCCGAAGAAACCCTAGGCATCAGAATTTAAGCACTTTTCAATACTTGCAGACAATGTGGGAAGGGGGACAGCACCGACAACTACATCTACACGCTGACCATCTTTGAATAGCATGAGTGTGGGAATGCTGCGAATACCATATTGTCCAGCAACATTAGGGTTCTCATCGGTATTAAGTTTGAGAACTTTAAGTTGACCTTCATATTTTAACGCGACTTCTTCGACAACGGGCGCAACCATTCGGCATGGACCACACCAAGGAGCCCAAAAATCTACTAGAACAGGGATTTCACTCTTAATTACTTCCTGCTCAAAGTTAGCATCCGTGACGGCGATCGCTGATGACATGCTTTGCTAACTCCCTAAATACTAAAAATTTTTACTTTTAAAAATTGTGTGTAGGTAGTATAACAGCTAGTACCCCCCTTTTGATAAAAATCAAATTTATAGCTAGAACATCCTCCCCCAAGATGAATGGCGACGATTTGCGTCGCCATTCATCTTGGGGGGGTGCGCACACCCAAACCAGTAAGGTTGCGCCCCTGCGGGGCGCAACCTTACTGGTTTGGGTGTGTAATTAATTACGCCTAGCTACTTAATAAACGAAAAAGAATTACCCAAAAACACTTATAGTCAAAAAATAAGAAACCGCCTTTGCTGCTCATAAGCTCAGGCGGAATGTGGTGTGAGGAGTGAACGGAAACTTGCGTCTCCGCTTACATATATATTGTAGTCTAATTCGCTAATATGAATACGATCGCCCAATTTTTTCGGGTTTTTCAGAGTCGCAAAATGGCGGCGCTTTTATCTTTGGGATTTGCGTCGGGTTTACCCTACGCACTAACCGATGATGCTTTCCGCGCATGGTTAACCAGTGTTAAGTTTGACCTTAGTACGATTGGTTGGCTAGGTCTAGTCTCACTACCCTATTCCCTCAAGTTTTTATGGTCGCCATTGATCGATCGCTTCGTTCCACCATTTTTAGGCAGGCGGCGAGGATGGATTCTGCTAACACAGGGGGGGCTAGTATTGGCAATTTTAGTGATTGCTTTACAAATGTTTGCAATTGGCAATATTTTGCCTACGGAAAGAGTAGGGGCTCTACCCATATTAGCGATCGCCGCCTTAATTTTGGCTTTTCTCAGTGCTACTCAAGACATTGCGATCGATGCCTATCGGACAGATGTGCTAGAAGCTCAGGAAGTTGGAGCAGGCGTTGGCATTTGGGTGATGGGCTACCGTATCGCCCTTCTATTTGCAGGATTTGTCGGATTTAACTTAGCAAGTAAATTAGGCTGGGCTTGGGTATATGTCTTATTAGCAGTTGTGATGGGGCTAGGCTTGATTGCGACGATCGTCGCCCCCGAACCTCCCGAAGCTGAGGCTCGACCAGCCACCTTAGATGAAGCCGTAGTTAAGCCTTTTCAAGAATTTTTTCATCGGTTAGGAATAACCAAAGTTCTTCTGATCCTTGTATTTACAATTTTTTATCGATTTAGCGATGCCATGGTCGGTAAGATGGCAGTTCCTTTTTTAAAAACTTTATTTGATGATGGCACGATCGGTACAGTGCGTCAGGGTATTGGTTTAGTAGCCACAATTGTAGGAACCTTGGCAGGGGGAGCGATTTTAAGCAAAATCGGCATTAATCGATCGCTATGGGTATTTGGATTGCTCCAAGCAATTAGCAATATTGGCTACTATGCCATTTCCGTAGTGGGGAAAAATGATTACGTTTTGCTTGCTGCTATTAATGTAGAGAATTTTTGTGGGGGATTAGGAACCGCAGGATTTTTAGGCTTTTTAATGGTGCTGTGCAATCCCAGCTTTTCTGCCACTCAATTTGCTCTTCTATCAAGTCTGTTTGCGGTCGGTCGAGATTTGCTAGCGTCACCATTTTCTGGCGAATCCGCTCAATTCATTCAACGCAATATGCCCTCATGGACGACTATTAATCATATTTCTTGGTTAGCAGGCAGTGATGGTAAAGGCTGGGCATTGTTTTTCCTGTTAACCCTCGTCTTAGCTATCCCTGGAATGATATTTTTACCATTTTTTGCCCCTTGGAATGGGGAATTTAAAAAAGTAGATTCCTTACCCATTGATTAGTATAGCTATCGCCATTGTAGTTAAGCCCCAAAACCCAAAATAGAGTTGCGGCGCGTAGCGCCGCAACTCTATTTTGGGTTTTGGGTTTGTCGTAGATATATGTCCTAACATAACTGGCTATCGCTATATAGATATCGTCACTTGGGTTAGGACAAAATCAAAACCCAAGTGGAGAAGCACTGCATATCTCTTTACCTGACACGATCACCAAATATTTCACCCGATCGCGTGAGGTAAAGAGAGAACTAATTCCAGTAATCTACTAATCAATGAAGCCTTAAACTGACTGCACCCAGCGCTCCAACGCTGGGTTTTTATTTTGGGAATTTTAGTCAAGAGTCTATGAGAACTATTAGAACTAAACTTACCCAAAGAATAGCCAGATAGATATTTGGTAGTTTTAACCCTTAGCCTAGGGTGGCAACACAGAAAAACAGAAGGTCTACAAATATCGTACCCAATACCGCACCACTAAATGACCAGTAGCCTAAATTTGGCGATCGCATAGCTTTGTTGCCCACAATCAAAAGCAATCCCGCCAAAACACAAGCCCATGTCATGCCCCAAGGTGTTTCCACTAATATTAAGGCGCTTTTTAAGATTGGTTGAGCGAGGTTGATATTTGACTCAACTTGCATCAAGCCTTTCCAATAAGGAAAAAGTTGGGCGATATAGAAATAGAAATCGGTAATTGCCGTTCCCAATAACGAGCCGATATAAAACCAACCCCCAATGCGGTGAGAATCGCTACGGATTGCCCATATTGCCCAAGGTAGGGCTAGAGATTCCACTGGTACATGGAAAGCGGGTTCCCAGCGCAGCCAGCCCCAGTATAGAGAACCACATAGCCAAGTGAGGCTAAAGCCCCAGATGAGACTACCCCATAGCTTAGTATTGGCATCTTCCTCTAAATGTTTGGCGATCGCCAACCAACCGACCGTACAAATCAAGCTCAACCAAGGCGCATAGCGTACGAGGGGGGCTTCAAAAAATACGGGGACGGAAACTAAAAATAGGGATGCAAACCAAAATTGCCAATGTTGCACCAAGGACGCAATGGCAAGTAAATACTGTGATATATGTGGAAACGCAGACGAAACATTTTCAGTTAGGGATATAGCCTGAACTGTTGATGTAGAACGTTCTAGGGGGCGCTCCTCTAGTTCAACCTTGTCAGGATTTAAAAACAAAGTATCTTAAAAAGTTATGTTAATTATTATTACTTAATATACTAACAGGCTTTTTTGAGTGATCCCCCATAGTCTCTAGCTTTTTTTAAGGTTGTCGCCTACATCTTCCAGCAATTGCTCAAAGGTTTGCCAACTGATGTTTTCGAGACAGATTCTTTGTTCGGCAATAGGTTGCACTTGATCGCCGCAATCGGGCAAAGCCATAAACTCTTCATCAGTCCAAATTCTGGCTTTAGATTTAGCTTGTTCTGTGGCGATCGTCATGGCTTTAATTTCTTTTATCTAGTGTGAATCTGTGCCAAGTCTTATAATCCTTTTGCTGCTCCAACAATAGTTTTTAGTTCTTCAATTGTATTGAGTAATTGTTGATAGGACGCTGCATCTTGGACGACTAATTCTGCTTTGCCATTGATGGTTAATACTATGGGATGTCCAGTATTTCTCATCTGGGTGATGAGTTCGTTAGTATTACGCTTGAAGGTGGATAGGGGTTGAATATCTTGACTGAGGTTAACTATAGGGCTAATGCACTAAACTTGCATTCAATTGAATGTTAGTATGCAACAAAAAATGTAAAACAGTATAAAATTATCAAGCAATTAATCTGAATAATATATTGTAGTGTTGGTCTAATAAGCTATTTGGTTGATTAGGCAGAGTTTTTCCATATAACGCGCTGTATAGTGTAGATAGCCAGAAAAATTCTGCCTAGTATGTCATATGGTGCGATTAGCCATAAGTTCCGTATTCAGCCTATATCCCCTATAGTTATTAGACAGAAATTTTCTGCCTAATACATAGTTCATCGGTGGAGGGTCGCGGGTGGTAGAAGCGTTCGACGAGTTAATAAAAGCCATCGACGAGGCGAACGCCACCGAGGTTCGTCGCATCGTCGCCCTCCATCCAGTGCTGCTGGAGCAGACCGACTCCTACGGCTTCACCCCTCTTATGCACGCTGTCTCTTGCATGAGCCGCAAGGCGGTGGTGATCCGCGAGTTGCTGGATGCCGGTGCGGCGGTGAACCGCCAAACTGACGAGGGGTATACCGCCCTGCACTGCGCCATCGACGTGAACGGCGAGGCCAACCTGAACAGCCGCGAGGTGATCGCCCTGCTGGTAGCAGCCGGAGCCGACCTCACCCTCCGGCAGCACTACGGTTGGACACCGCTCTTGCGGGCGGTGGTGGAGGGCACGCTAGACGAGGTGGACTCTCTGCTGACAGCCGGAGCCGACCCGAACGTAGCCTTGCCGATGGATACCCTGCCGGAATGCAACTCCGGTCTAACCGCCCTCATGGCAGCAGTCACCAACGCCGACGGCGAGGATGTTATCACGTTCCTGCTGCGAGCTGGGGCGAACCCACTAGCCCGAAATACTGACGGGGCAACGTTCTCCGAGTACTTGGACGGGTTGCTCGCCGAGTACCCGTCGGGAGACTTCTCCGCCAAGATCCGCCAGTGCCGAGAGGTGCTCCGCCAGCACGTAGCCCCAGAAGCCGAACCAATCGAATTAGATAGAAAATTTCTGTCTAATTTCATAGTTAGATGAAGAAACTGTTCAAGTAAACTTGGTATTGGTCAGTTAAAACGTGATCGATGAATTTTCGTTCTTTTTATCGTCATGAAATGGGCATTTCAGAACCTATCCCTGATTAACTGACCAATGCCAACTTCAATGGGATTTGTAGTTGAAGCTTGGTTTTATAACTCCACACCTGAAATTATATTGGAGCTTCTTTGCTCTGCTCTTACGCTTGCGGGTTTTACTGGAGCGAGTACTCTCACTCCTCAAACTATTTCTTGGAATTGTGTGACATTAGAGCAGCACAAAGTGTTTGTTGCTCTCAGTTCTAGAACTGAAAACCATATTGTTGTAACAGTTAAGGCAAGAACAAGCTGGAGCGAAGGGTATTCTGCCTTCGAGCAAGCCTTTATCTATCTGCTTAGTCATCGACAAAACATCCAACTTGCAGAGCTGATTCTTTCAACACGGAACCCTGAACCCTACCCCTTCCTAACACACTCGTTTCATCGAGGTTCGTTTCCTCCAACAATCGTCAATCTTGATGAGAATAGAATTACCCAAAGAGGGGAGAGCGATTATTGGGTGAAATGGGGACCAGAACTGCACTTCATCGCTGACGAAGTTTTTGAGCGGACGGTAGTTAATGTGGATACGCTTGCTCATTCTCTGGATGCTGCGATAATTAGTTTAGAAGGAGGAATATTGCTTGATTGTGGCTGGACAAAAGAGTTTACGCTTCCCCAAAAAGTAAGCTCCTTCTAACAATTCGGTTGGAGCGGATTGCAGAGTATTGCTTATGGGGATGTTATACCAATTCCAAAAATGGTGTTGCCATTTTTGGAATCTCAAAACCTTTGTTGATAGTAGTGCGATCGCCGATCTTGTAGCGTGCGTTAATGACTGGAGTTTAGACTAAGTTGATTAAGCTAATCAGAAAAAGAGCAGGAAAAAGTAACCCAGAGAATGGAGAACTGGGCAAATCCAAGAGAATGAAAAGGAGAATATTTAGGATTAGGA
>NZ_ALWB01000264.1 GCF_000332215.1 Pseudanabaena biceps PCC 7429 | reverse complement strand
GACTTAAAGAAATACGATTTAATTTAATAAATAAGGACGTAAATCTTAAGGAGATGAGGGGTAATAACGATGTATTGGGGATAAATACTCAGCAATGGATCGTAGATCCATTACCTGTAAATATATCTACCTCAGACACCTATGGATTGGGAATGCAGCCAACAGGCAGTCAGCAGATGCCAAGTATTGCCTTGTGTTTGATAGCAGTTATCTGTTTAATCAAAAAGCTGCATTTTTGGCAAATGGGATTTATAGTGGTTTTACATTACAACAGTTAGAAAAGATTGCGAAAGATACCCCTTTTGGTGAAGAAATTCCTAGTTTAAACATTCAAAATGCTCAGAAACTTCTCAAGGCAGATTTGAATTTCTATCTCTACTTGTACGGGATCACAACTCCAATAAGGAAGGCATACTTCATTGCTGAAGTTATGACTGAAACTGGCAGCTTAAGTCATTTCAGGCAACACTTTGATACAGATGGGAATAACTTTGATAAGGTTGACAATGATATTGAGAGAGGTCGAGGCTTAATCCAGCTTACGGGAATAGATAACTATAAAATGTTTGAAGATTATGTAGGGATAAGTGGATTGCGAAATAGACCCGATCTTGTTGCATCAAATATATCCTTGAATATGCTGGCAGCAATGTGGTTTTACTCAGTTCATGGTAATTTCAAAGGAAACCTAAATAGTTTTGCAGATGCTAATGTTTCAGAACCTAAACCAATTCCCATACCTGGACAGCTCAATCAGTATACATACGATATTGACAGCGCTGGATCTGTATATAAAATTTCCCTAGCAATCAATGGCTCAACAAATCAACGCTCTGATTATACTTATCCCAATCAAATTTTGCCAAATGGACTTGCAGAAAGACAAGAATATTTCAAGAATGCAGCTTTAGTGTTAAAGGTATAATTTTGCATTTGATTATGGATAATACTGAGAGAAGAAAACAGGGTCTAAACATCTACGATCTTCACACACTCTTTCCTCTATGAGTTTTACTTTGCTTCCGTTAATCTTATATTTTATGATCGATCCATTGGTTCCAAATGCTTTATATATACTAAGAATTCCTAGTTCGGAATCATAACTAGGATGACCATCCAATTGATATTCAGGGGTTCGGGAAAATTCAGGTCTATCTATAGGTAATAGGAACGGAACGGATTCAAGTGTATCTCCCTTCAGATTGGTCAACCAGTAAATGTATTCAGGATTTTTTGTGTTTGAGCCACAATACAGTGCTACGAGATATGTTTGAGGACTAACTAGAAATATATGAGAATATTGATCTGGATCGAATTCTTGGTGTTCAAAAGCCCTGCACCGCTTAGATAATTGCTTGCCTTTTTTATACAAACTTTGTAATATTCTCTGGTTGAGAGCTTTAGAAATGACTTCGTCTGATTTGGATGTAAACTGCTGGCTCCTTAAAAAACGTATAATTTTTTCGGTTTTAGCTGACTCAAAAATCTGACCATACAAGCATAGCGCAGGTTGTTTATCGGCATAGCAACCACCAGTATAGCTCTTTAAAAAAGCATTTGAAGGAATATTTAGCTTGAAAATGTTGCCTTGCACAATCCCTACCAAAGAATGTTTGTCCCAGCTAAGTAACACATCACCTTCAAATAGAACGGTCTTTGATTCCCTTAGTTTAACTTTAAAAATCTTTGGTTGGCTAACATTGTTGTTGTTTGCACAAATATAGGCTAAATAGTTTTGAGTCTCCGCATATACAATAATTTCACCGACATCATCACAAGTTTTATCATCCTTGAGTTCACTAATATCGCCAACTTTCAAAATAGGCTTTTGAGTATCTGTAGCAGCTTCTACATTTTGATTTGTTGTCTTCGGTTTCGCTTGAGTTTTTTCAGTCAAGATTGAAGCTTGAGGAGTTACTGCAAGAGGAGAATTAGTAGTACATCCTGTAGAAACAATACCTATAAAGTATAAAAATAATAAGCTAACTAAATTCATATCTATACGAGATTATTTTATTAACTTGGTAATCTTTATTTTATCATTTAGTATTAGTGATGGTTTAGTAATATTTTTTCAAATACCACTACTGATAAGCGGCGATCGCTTTAATTGAGATTGAAAATATTAGCGATGATGCGATTAAAATCGACGTTGTTGTTGATACTTTGATGGGGCGATCGCTTCTAATACATTTGATGGCTCTGGTAACGCTGGGAATGTCACGGTTGTGGCTGGTGGTGATATTGAAGCTGGTAGCATCACTACTACTTCGATTACGGGTAATGCTGGCAATGTCACAATTAAAGCTATTTCGAGGATAAAGGTGGGGAATGTTGATACTTTTGCAAGTAATAATGGAGATGCTGGAGATGTTACCCTATTGGCAGATGATGACATTGAAACGCTTGCCATTAATGCAAATGTGAAGGGTGATGGAGCAGGGAAGGGAATAGGAGGTACAGTAAAGCTTGTTAGCAAGATGGGTGATATTCTAACTGATTATGTTAGAACTGACAGTGCTGGTAGCATTGGTGGAAATATCACTCTAGATGCTGGCGCTGCTTTACTCTCTGCTGCTGGAATTGGTGGAACTGTTCGGGCTATTAATTCGTTTAGTATCGCGGGACAAGATTTTAGCCTTTATGCTGGAATTAGGAGTGGTGCAGCGATCGAGGTAAAGTATCGCGATCAATCATTTGCTTTTGGTGATGCGACTGAGAATGGAACAAAAGGTATGGTTATGTCTGGTGCAAGTTTAGCAACAGATGCTAGATTTGAAACTTTAAATCTGGCTCCTCAAAGTGGCTATAAAACACAACTCAGACTTGTATCTTATGCTAGTGATCCTGAGAAGCTCAAAATAAATAGCCTGATTGACAAGAGCTATAATGACCAGTACAGTTCTATTCTCGTAAAGACTGCTCAAGCTATTTATTCATCTCAGTCAATTTACTTTTATTTGTCTTCTTTGCTAACTAACCCATCTGGAGCATTACTTGGGGCTATAGTTGCTGGTTTTCAAGCTTATCTTAGTGAAGTCCAATTATTGCAAAAAGCCAAGTTGTTGACTGGTGTAGCTGCGTTTAAAGACACTAAATATTTTAGTAATGAGGCATACAGCCCAGATGGGACACCCCTTGGAAATTTTGTGGCTACAAATGCTGAATCGGTGGCTAAATATGCTCTGCCTAATATTGAAAGACTACTAGTTAGCGCAAGAAAATTTGATGTGACTGACAATGCCCAAATTGCCTACATTATGGCGACGGCAAGCCATGAAACTTGGTTTGGGATTCAGGATTTTTATGGTTCAATTAAAGATCATCCTGCATTGTACGAAAAAGGAAACGGAACTTTTAGATCAAAGGATGAGTATAACTATTTTCAGGAAGCGTATGGAACTTATCAATTTAGAGGACGTGGATATGTTCAACTGACTGGTATGGAGCAGTATCAAACAATGCAAAATAAATTTGGAAACCAATATGGAGTCAATTTATTGTCCGTTACTAATAAAAACGGTAGTGACAACCCATGGAAATGGACGTATGGTGCAGACGTAGTAGCGACAAACAGGAATCTTGCTGCTGATATTACAGTATATGGAATGCAGAAAGATTTATTTAGAGCGCCAAATCCTTCATCCATGCCATTTAATGGATATTTGAACAACACGAATGATTCAAATGCGAAAGATAATTTTACACAAGCTCGTAAGATCGTAAATTCCTATATTGATGAAAATGGCGGCATAATCAATAAAGAATTAGATATTGCCAAAAATATCGCAAGCAATGCTATTAATTACTACGATGCGTTAAACGGAAAACTGATACAGAATACTTCTAAGGTTTAAATTTGAGTAATGATAGAAATACAACAGTTAGTCTCATTATTTTTTCAATCTTTAGCTTCTATTATTATAGGAACTTCAGTGGCTAAAAATCCTGTCGGAATCAATGAAAGAATGGCTAGCGCAGACACAAAGTCTAAATATAAAGATGAGAAATTAGAATATATATATAAGAATAGAAGTAATTTTCAACTTTGCAATGAAGAGAGATATTTTTCAAACAGTCAATCTGAGCAATATTCCCAAGTTTATCAAATCAGTGATACAAAATATATTATAAAATTTGCTTGTAATGCCATTGGTTATTATGGACGAGGGCAGAATGATGTTTATTTGCTATATTCAATAAGAGATAATGGCATAGATATTGGATATATCTATGCGCGGTCGCTTATTTATTTTAATAATGGACTTAGGATATGGTCTTATCGTCTCCCATATGGAGCAAAAAACTTTGATCCAGAGACCTTAACTTTGAGGGCTAGTGCAGTAAAAAATGGAAAAGGTCATGAGGAAGAATATGTTTTTGAAAATGATGAATTTAAGCTTACAAAGTACACTGAATTGTCTATTCGTAGGAGAATAAATACAGAAACTCAACAATATGAACTAGTACAGGAATCTGAGGATATTTATCCGTAGCGTGCCACTCTCATAAGTACGATCGCTAATCTTGTAAAGTACGTTGATAACATGTAACGCAACGGATTAGCGTTTAGTCGTGCAGAAAGCATTTGTAGCATATCAATAAAATATTGAAGCTTGTATGTTTGCCTTGCCCCCAAGACATTAAATGTGAATTACACTTCATTAATGCACTCTACACGATCATGATCGCACTGTATAGAAATCATACAATCGGTATTTAGGATTAATCAAAATGTCAAATCCAATTGTATTTGTTTACTTAATTTATACATTTTGTTTGGGACAAATTAAAGATGTCCAAGTTTTACAAAAGTATGGCTTTACTTGGCTTTCTAAGGAGAAGTTACAAACTTCTTTAACAACTCTATTAGCATTAAATCTAGAGAAATCTAGTTATAGTTTCAATGAAGATGATTTCCCCAATAAAGGGGTAATAATTGACGCAAAAATTATTCCATATATTTTTATCGCGCCAATTAATAAAATTAGAAATAATTTTGAATATACAAGTAAAGTCCCAATTATTTTGCCATCAAAATTTAACTCTAAGGGCAAAACTTTACATGCTCATATTATTTTATTGTGATTCGGGAAAGTGGATATCGATTTACTTTTGCTGGTGACCGCGTTGATGTCTGTGCTCGAAAGGGATGTTGGGGAAGTATCCAGGGAAGTATTAAACGCGATGATGCGATGTCTCTTTCCCAAGAACTTGAATTTTATAAGCAGCGGAAAACTTATAATGCACATAGTGAATATTGTATCACCGTCAAATGTTCAGCTAAAGAAATAGAGAAAGCTCGGCAATTACGCGAAGCAGCAGGATTTAAGATACTATCTAGAGATATTCAAGGACTATACACTCCTTTCGCTTGTGTAGTATCCTGCGACCCTGCAAGAATTCAATGGGATGTCGGGGAATATCGTTACACAGTTGATGTGAGTATGGGTACTTTGGATGATGTATTAGAGATAGCAAATTCTACAATAGACAATCAGCAATAGATTATATGGTATTACACCGCTTACTGGGTTCAACTTTGATACAAATGGAGAGGCAATCTCTGTGACTTCGCATGTTGGTGGTAGCAGGTGCGATGTTAAAATAGTGATCGCAGCTTGTTTTTAAAACTAGGATTTAGGCGATCGCAAGTTGCTTTTTAAAATTTAGGATTTTTGCGATCGCAAGTTGTCAAAGTTGCAATTAATTGTTGCTCTAGCGCTACTGCGATCGCTTCTAATGCATTATTCTTTGCATCACTAGGCAATTTCGCCAAGGCGATCGCAGCGGTGCGAGTACGTTGGATCGACTCTAATAAATCTTGTGGCAAATCTAAAGATACATTCCCAGACACGTTAATCTCTATTACTTTTCGTAGATTGAAATTTTAGAGTAGAAATTTAGTTAACCAAGACTAGCAAATCTCTACTATTTTTCTATCTTAATACCAAAACACAAGAGGAAATTGCCAATCAGCTTTATATATCCACAAGAACTGTCAAAAATCACATTACCAATATTTTGAGTCAGCTAAATTTGCGAAACAGAACTCAGATTGCAATATATAACTGGCTACAGCTATATTTAAGTTAAATGCGATCGCAATATTTAGCTTAACAAAATTTGACTTAAAGAAATACGATTTAATTTAATAAATAAGGACGTAAATCTTAAGGAGATGAGGG
>NZ_ALWB01000263.1 GCF_000332215.1 Pseudanabaena biceps PCC 7429 | reverse complement strand
GCATCTCTTCCATTCCTAAAAATTATATGCCTGTTGACGAAAGTTCTGTAGTTTATCAATAATCATGACTGTAGATGTGCTTTTTCTTTTTCATCTACTTTAGACAGTTTGTATCTCTTTTACTCTGCCTTTTTTAGTCTAAACTCCAGTATAGCTAACATGGCGATGACCAAAATACTCTTCAAATTTATTTGTTCGCTCATAATCATCCATACGGTAATACCAATCAATCACTTGACTCAAGCCATGCTCATATCTTGAAGCCCAATCATAGCTAGTATTGGCAAGATCCGACTTTCTGGACTTCAGCTTGAAAATGCTATCCTCCATCGCATCCTCAAACTCAATAAATACAAACTTCTTCTTCTCGCGATCAGCCACCACAAAATCAGCTCGAAACTCATTATTGAACAAACTCACTTCAGGCTTATAAAAAGAAGGTTCCAAGCCAAAATGCCAATATCCTAATAGAAGAATTAAATTTGGTCTATCTGCGAAAAAATTTTGCAGCCCATTCTCGCCAGTCTCTGGAATTGATGGATTCGTAGCTAGAAAGTTTTGTAGTTCTTGAAGTTGGCGATCGCACTCATTGATATCGAACCGATGATTGATTAGGTGGATCACTTAAAGTCTTCCCTAGCTACAATCATTGATGATAATTAACAATGTCAATTATCAAAAAGCCCTGCTCATTTTTAGTAAAGAGCATTCGCACACTTTTATCGACCTTTACCACCCAAGTCTCTAAATCTCGATTTTTAAGTATTTGAGATTTTAGTCGCTGTGCATGGTTTTTATCTAACTGCTTAATCAGGCTAGAAACCTTATCTTTTTGTTTTAATGGCATAGTTTCATAAGCCATCAATGCTTTTTCCCGAAATTGTACAGTCATTTCTATCCTCAGATGCAGTACAAGTTTGCAATTTGGATCTTGGGGCTATTATAGTCATTTTTGCTCTTATAGCTATATTCAGTAATGTTAGGACAAAAATCAAACCCAATAGAGAGTTGCGGCGCGAAGCGCCGCAACTCTCTATTGGGTTTGATGTCCTGACTTAAGTGGCTATAGCCATATCAAAGGCGATCGCCGCCATAGCCATAATTTTTTCCGATCGCGATCAATGTAACGGTGGTAACGGTAAATTAGTAATTAGAACTAACAGCAAAAGCAAAACTAGATATGTTTGATGAAATCGCCGATAAATTTGAGGCGGCTTGGAAAAAGTTACGCGGACAGGACAAAATTTCTGAATCCAATATACAGGGCGCGATTCGCGAGGTACGCAGAGCACTCTTAGAGGCAGATGTCAACTTACAGGTTGTCAAAGAATTTGTCGAAGAAATCTCCAAACAGGCTCAAGGGGCTGATGTGATCGCAGGTGTTCGCCCCGATCAGCAATTTATCAAGATCGTCTATGACGAATTGGTAAGGACGATGGGTGAGGCAAATGTACCACTCGCTGAGGCAAATAATGCACCCACAGTAATTTTGATGGCAGGTTTGCAAGGTACAGGTAAAACGACTGCTACCGCCAAATTAGCTTTACATTTACGCAAACTCGATCGCACGGCGTTACTCGTAGCGACTGACGTATATCGTCCTGCGGCGATCGATCAGTTGATCACCCTCGGCAAACAAATCAACGTGCCAGTCTTTGAAATGGGAGCCGATGCCGATCCTGTCGAGATTGCCCGTCAAGGTTTGGCAAAGGCGAAGGAATTGGGCGTTAATACCGTCATCATCGATACAGCGGGACGCTTGCAGATCGATCGCGACATGATGGATGAACTCAAGCGTGTTAAAGATACGATTAAGCCCGATGAGGTACTTCTAGTCGTCGATGCGATGACAGGACAAGAGGCAGCAACGCTGACACGTACCTTCCATGATGAGATTGGGATTACAGGCGCAATCTTGACCAAAATGGATGGCGATACTCGCGGTGGTGCGGCGCTATCGGTGCGGCAGATTTCGGGACAGCCCATTAAATTTATCGGTGTCGGCGAAAAGGTCGAAGCATTACAACCCTTCTATCCCGAACGGATGGCTTCACGGATCTTAGGGATGGGCGACGTACTGACTCTGGTTGAGAAAGCTCAAGAAGAAATTGATTTTACCGACGCAGCCAATCTCCAAGAAAAAATCCTAAAAGCTCAGTTTGACTTTGACGACTTCCTCAAAAATACTCGCATGATGAAAAACATGGGTTCTTTTGGTGGAATGTTAAAGATGCTCCCAGGAATGAAAATCAACGATGCGCAAATCCAAGAAGCCGAAAAGCAACTCAAGCGTTGCGAGTCGATGATCTCTTCGATGACAAAACAAGAACGCAAAGATCCTGACCTCATCGCCAAAAGTCCTAGCCGCAAACAAAGGATTGCCAATGGTGCGGGTTACAAACTTCAGGATGTGACTAAGCTCGTTGCTGATTTCCAGAAAATGCGATCGCTCATGCAACAAATGGGACAGGGCAAGATGCCGAACTTCCCTGGAATGCCCAATATGGGTGGCGGCGGGTTCCCTGGAATGGGCGGTATAGGCAACCAAGCCCCATCTGGCAATCCTGCTTATGGCAAAAAGAAGAAAAAGAAAAAGGGATTTGGGGAGTTGTAATGGGTTTTAGCTTTTAGCTTTTGGCTTTTAGCTTTTAGCTTTTGGCTTTTAGCTTTTGGCTTTTTGGTGATTGGTGATTGGTGATTGAGAATCAAAAGTCACATCTAAATAATGAAACCCAAATTCCCATTTTAAAAAGCTAAAAGCTAAAAGCTAAAAGCTAATGGCTAAAAGCTAATCCCCCATTACCAATCCCCCATTCCCAATTCCCAATTACCAATTCCGAAACAAAATGCAACCAAAAATTATCATTCATGGCGGCGCAGGTAGCACTGTTGAAAGCAAAGGTGGCTATGAACCAGTTCGCAAGTCATTATTTGCGGTTCTCGAAACCGTTTACCCGATGTTGCTCGATGGTGCGAAGGCGATCGATGCTGTTGTCAAAGCATGTCAAATGCTGGAAGACGATCCTCGTTTTAATGCGGGAACTGGTTCCGTATTGCAATCCGATGGGCAAATCCGCATGAGTGCCTCAATTATGGATGGCGATCGCCAAAGTTTTAGTGGTGTCATCAATACGGTGCGAGTTAAGAACCCCATCGAACTGGCTAAGCATTTACAAACTAGCGACGATCGCGTTTTATCTGATTATGGCTCTGCGGAACTTACTCGCGAATTGGGCATCCCGATTTACAATCCCCTCACCGATGAACGCCTTGCGGAATGGGTAGAAGAGCGCAAAACTAACTTCACTCGCAAGATGGCAGATGTGGCGATGGGAACGATCGGTGCAGTAGTACTAGATCGATATGGCAGCATTTGTGTGGGGACATCCACTGGCGGAAGAGGTTTCGAGCGCATCGGTCGAGTCAGCGACTCGGCAACCCCTGCGGGTAACTACGCTAACAAACTTGCAGGCGTAAGCTGCACGGGTGTTGGCGAAGATATCCTTGACGAAGGATTTGCAACTAGAGTAGTGGTGCGTGTCACTGATGGGATGACACTTCAGCAAGCGGTCGAAAAATCGATTACTGAGGCAAAGAGTCGCGATCGCGATTTTGGGGCAATTTGTCTTGATGCCAATGGAGCGATCGCATGGGGCAAAACCTGCCCTGTATTGTTCGCTGCATATCATGACGGTGAGAAGATGCAGGATACACTATAGATATCTAATAAGCAGCGAAGAAAACTAGAAGAATGTACCGCCCGCTAAGCGGGCGGTACATTCTCTGATTTTGGCTGAACTATTTATTTTTTCATGCCAGCTTATTTCAAGTAGGTGATGAAAAACTGTTTTTGATGGTTGCGATTAATTAAAGATGAGCTAAGCTCTTCAAGAGGCATGAACTGAAACTGTATGAAAGATGTAATCGTGATCGGCGCAGGAATAGCTGGTATAACCTGTGCCCAACAACTGAAACAAGCAGGGCTAGATATAACCATTGTCGAGAAATCCGCAGGGGTCGGGGGACGTATGGCAACTAGACGTTTGCAAGGCACTTGGGTCGATCATGGTGCGCAGCTAATTTCAGTTAAAAGCGATAGTTTTGGTAGGTTTGTGCGCAAACTACAGGATAAGGGGATTGTGCAAGAATGGACTCGCGATGTCTATCAGCTCTCGGCATCAGGATTGATCGCCCCAGAAGCAGATGCAAGACACACACGTTACTGCTGTCCAATGGGAATGACCGCGATCGCCAAATATCTTGCCCATGAAATCCCGATCATTAATAATGCTCGTATCGTTAGTGTCAGCCACAAAGACGACAAATGGCAGCTAGTAACCGATCGCCAAGAATTATTGGAAACTGCGGCGATCGTCTCCACCATTCCCGCCCCCCAATTTCTCCCAATATTTGAAGAGGTACTCGCGGCTGCTCCCAACTTTCTACATGCAGTACAATCAGTTACCTTTGCGCCTAGCGTCACTATTATGGCTGGCTACAATGCCAATAATTCTGTTCCTTCAGAATGGCAGGCTATTCGCTGTATCAACGATCCAATTCTTGATTGGATTAGCTACGACAGTAGCAAACATTCAGATAAAGCTGTCCAACCAGTATTTGTACTCCAAAGCACCGCCGACTTTGCGAAGCAATCTATGGAAGAACCCGATCTGGAAATTGCTGGTAAACCTTTACTCAACCAAGTGGGTAGATTATTAGCAAAATGGCTGGCTAGTCCCGAATGGTGGCAAGTACATCGTTGGCGCTATGCCATTGCCGAAGAGTCTTTAGGTGTTTCTTGCCTATCCACAGAAATTCCATTACCGCTAATCTGCGCTGGTGATTGGTGTGCGGGTAAGAATATTGAAGCAGCCTATCATTCAGGGCTTGCTGCCGCAGAGTCAGCGATCGAATTACTTAAAGCTTAGGCAAGTTACGGTTACTATACATTGCCCATTAATCGATCATCTATCATTCAATCCAGATAGATACTCCCTTCCCATTGAAGGATTAGACATTGCGGCGCGAAGCGCCACAATGTCTAATCCTTCAATGAAAAAAACTAGGTAGTACTAAGACTAAAAAAGCTCGTTCAAGACATTGACAAACAATGCAATCTTTTGCAATAATAAGCGATTGTGAGATTTTATTGAGCAGCAAGACTCTTGGCTAATGTAATTGTTATTGGGGCACAGTGGGGTGATGAAGGTAAAGGCAAAATCACCGATTTGCTGAGCCGCTCCGCAGATGTCGTTGTTCGCTACCAAGGCGGTAATAATGCAGGACATACGGTCGTCGTCAACGATCGCACCTTTAAGCTACACCTGATTCCTTCGGGAATCCTGTATCCCAAAACGGAATGCATCATTGCCAGTGGCACAGTGATCGATCCGAAGGTGCTTCTAGAAGAAGTGGATCGACTCAAAGATTTGGGTATATCAACGGATAACCTCTTTATTGCGGAAACCGCCCATGTGACCATGCCTTATCACCGTGTTCTAGATCGCGCCTCCGAGGATCAGCGAGCCGAACACAAGATTGGTACTACGGGACGAGGAATTGGTCCAACCTACGCTGACAAATCCGAGCGGGTTGGCATTCGGATCATTGACTTAATGGACGAGAAACGCATAGCCAAAAAGCTGCGTTGGGCGATCGAGCAAAAAAACATTGTTTTACAAAAGCTCTATAATTTAGAACCCCTCGATGCTGAAGCAATTATTGCCGAATATCGTGGCTATGCGGACCGCCTCCGTCCTCATGTAGTTGATGCATCCCTCAAAATTGATGCGGCAATCCGTGAGAGACGCAATATTTTGTTTGAAGGCGCACAGGGCACATTGCTAGATCTCGATCATGGCACCTATCCCTACGTCACTTCATCCAATCCCGTTGCAGGCGGAGCCTGTATCGGCGCGGGAGTGGGTCCAACTTCCATTGATCGCGTCATCGGCGTTGCCAAAGCATATACAACTCGCGTTGGCGAAGGTCCCTTCCCCACCGAGCTCCATGATGATATTGGCAACCAAATCGGTGAACGTGGAGCCGAATTTGGGACAACCACGGGACGCAAGCGCCGTTGTGGTTGGTTTGATGGCGTAATCGGTCGCTATGCGGTTCGCATTAATGGGCTTGACTGTCTCGCTGTCACCAAACTTGACGTACTCGATGATCTCGAAGAAATCAAGGTCTGTATTGCCTATGAACTAGATGGTCAAGTCGTGCGCGATTTCCCCAGTGATGCGCGCGCCTTTGCTAGGGCGATCCCCATCTACGAAACTTTACCAGGATGGCGGCAATCGACTAGTGAATGTAAAACCGTCGAGGAGTTACCCTCAGAGGCTAAGGACTATCTTAAGTTCCTTGCAGATTTGACAGGAACTCCGATCGCAATTATCTCCCTAGGCGCAAGCAGAGGGCAAACGATCATTGTGGAAGACCCAATCCATGGACCAAAACGTGGTTTGTTGAAAGCTTAGATTTAGCCGCTAGCTTTTAGCTTTTAGCTTTTAGCTTCTGGGTTAAATCTAGGTAATGACCACTACAAATTAAAAGCCAATAGCTAATCACTAGCGGCTAAAAGCCATTAAGCAATCATAAAGTTACAAAAAAATGCAATTACAAATCAACGCTACCACCCGTCCACCCGCAAACAATCGCGCACTTCGTCGTGATGGTCAAATCCCTGCCACTGTATATGGACATAAAGGGGCTGAGTCGATTTCGATCGCTTTAGATGCTAAAGAAGCAACTACCTTGTTACGGGAAGCGACGATTAATAACACATTAATCGAAGTAAATGTAACTGACGGTGACTTCAAAGGCAAAACATTATTGCGTGAAGTGCAAAATCATCCCTACAAAAATTCGATTTATCACCTCAGCTTTTTTGCGATCGAGTCCCAGTCAAAAATTGAAGTAGACATTCCTCTCCACTTCGTTGGCGTACCTGTTGGCGTAAAAGTTGGCGGTGGCTCTGTCGATACAATCAAGAACTACGTTCGTGTAGCTTGCGCTCCCACTAACGTCCCTGAGAGCTTTGAAATCGATATCACTGGGCTTGATATTGGTAAGGGCGTTCACGTCAGTGAAATTGCCTATCCAGAAGGTGTCAAGCCTGTAACCGATGGTACTGCTCTTGTAGTTACTATTCTCAAGAAGTAGTAAATAATACCTCTAGAAATAATAAAGCCTTGCTCAGCAAGGCTTTATTATTTCTAAGTAATATAGCAACGTAAGGTTTGCTTAGAACATAAAATCCTAAAGATGAGTGGCGGCGCTTCGCGCCGCCACTCATCTTTAACGTCAGTTCGAGTTAAACTGCTAAATTT